>NCEH01000175.1 GCA_002304505.1 Rhizobiales bacterium 32-66-11
GAAGGCGTGGTGCTGCTGGCGAGCGGCTGCGTGTGCTGCACCGTGCGCGGCGACCTCGTCACCGCGCTGGAAGACCTGCTGCGCGGGCGCGACAACAACCGCCTGCCGCCGTTCTCCCGCGTGCTGATCGAAACCACCGGCCTCGCCGACCCCGCCCCCATCCTCTTCACCCTGATGACCCATCCCTATCTGGTGATGCGCTATCGGCTGGACGGTGTGGTGGCGGTGGTGGACGCGATCAACGGCGATGCCACCCTCGATGCCCAACCCGAATCTGTGAAGCAGGCGGCCATGGCCGACCGGCTGGTGCTCACCAAGACCGACCTCGTGGAAACCGAGGCCCAGCGCGCCGCGCTCGCGGCCCTGAAAGCGCGGCTGCGCCAGCTCGCCCCCGCCGCGCCTTTGCTCGATGCCGCGAAGGGCGAGGCCACGGGCGAAGCGCTGCTTCAGGCCGGCCTTTATGATCCGAGCGGCAAGGTCCCCGATGTCGCCCGCTGGCTGGCAGAGGAGCGCATCGCCGCCGCCGAGGAAGAGGCCGGCGCACCGCACGATCCCAACCTCCATGACCCCAACCGCCATGACGCGCGCATCAAGGCCTTCACGCTCGCGACCGACGCCGCCGTCTCCGCTTCCACGCTCGACCTGTTCCTGGAACTGCTGCGCGCCACCTATGGGGCGAACCTGCTGCGGCTGAAGGGCATCGTGAAACTCGCCGACGATCCGGGCGCCCCCATCGTGCTGCATGGCGTGCAGCATGTGATGCACCCGCCGACCCGCCTGCCCGCATGGCCGGACGACGACCACCGCACGCGGCTGGTGATGATCGTGCGCGATCTCGATCCGGCAGTGGTGCGCCGCCTGTTCTCGGCTTTTCTCGGCATCCCCCAGGTGGATACGCCGGACCGTGCGGCGCTCACCGACAATCCCCTCGCCCCCGCCGGCATGAGAGGCGCGCGATGAGCCTGCTGCCCACCCTCTCCGAGATCGTCGGCTTCTGGCGCGCGGCCGGTTATGACCGCTGGTTCTCCTCCGATCCCGCCTTTGACGCAGACGTGCGTGCGCGCCTCCTGCCGGCGCATGAGGATGCGGTCGCCCGTGGCGCGGGATCGACAGTGCTTGCGGATTACGAGGACAGCGCGGACGGCGCGCTGGCGCTGGTGCTGCTGCTGGACCAGGTGCCGCGCAACGTCTTCCGCGGCACGCCCCGCGCCTTCGCCACCGATGCCGCCGCCCGGCAGGTCGCCGACCGCGCCTTGGCGCGCGGGTTCGAGCAATCCTTCGAACCGGCGCTGCGCGGTTTCTTCTTCCTGCCGCTGATGCATGCCGAGGACCTCGCCTGCCAAGAGCGGTGCGTGGCGCTCTATGAGAAGCTGGCCCAGGCGGAAGAGCTGAAATACGCGATCCTCCATCGCGACGTGATTGCCCGCTTCGGCCGCTTCCCGCATCGCAATCCCATCCTCGGCCGCACCATGACGGCGGAGGAAGAGGCCTATCTCGCAGCCGGTGGCTTCAAGGGGTAGCGCGCGCCGCAAGGAAGGCGGAGATGCCCTCCGCCGCCGCCCGGCCGGTGGCGAAGCAGGCCTGGAGCAGATAGCCCCCGGTGGGCGCTTCCCAATCCAGCATTTCCCCGCAGGCGAAGGTGCCGGGAATGGCGCGCAGCATGAAATGATCGTCCAGCGCATCGAAGCCGATGCCGCCGGCGCTGGAAATCGCCCGCTCCAGCCCGGCGACCGCGCGCACCTTGATGGGCGCGGCCTTGATCAGGCGCGCGAGCGCGGCCGGATCGGTGGGCAGGGCGACGCCCGCCGCCTCGCGCAACAGCCCCACCGCCACCGGCGACAGGCCCACCGCCTTGCGCAGGCGATTGGATAGGGATTGCTTCAGCGGGCCCGTCGCCAGCCGCCGCGCGATCAGCGCCTGGTCGAAATCCGGACGCAGGTCGAGCCGCAGCTGGGCTTCGCCCTCGGCGGCGAGGCGGTCGCGCACCGCGCGGGAGAGCGCATAGACCGCCCCACCCTCGAGCCCGCGCGCCGTCACCATGGCCTCCCCCCGCACCGGGCCCGCGCCGGCGCAGGAAAGGGCGATGCGCTTCAGAGGTTCGCCGGCAAATCGTTCACGGAACGGCGCAGACCAGTCGATCTCGATCCCCATATTGGCCGGCGCGAACGGCGCGAGCGCGATGCCGCGCGATGCCAGGTGCCCCGTCCAGCCCCCATCCCCGCCGAGTCGGGGCCACGAGGCGCCGCCGAGCGCGAGCAGCGTCGCATCGGCGGTGATCTCCTTACGTCCCTCGGGGGTGTCGAACATCAGGGCGCCGGAGGGGGACCAGCCGCGCCAGTCATGCCGCGTGCGCAGCTCCACCCCCAGCGTTCCCAGCCGCCGCAGCCAGGCCCGCAACATGGGCGAGGCCTTGAAGCTGTCGGGAAACACGCGGCCGCTGGAACCGATGAAGGTGGATTCGCCGAGTTCCGCCGCGAACGCGCGCGTGGCCTCGGGCGGAAAGGCGCGGATCGCGCCTTCCAGCACCGGCGCAATCTGTCCGTAGCGGGAGAGGAAATGTTCCAGCGGCTCGCTGTGGGTGAGATTAAGCCCGCCCCGCCCCGCCATGAGGAATTTGCGCGCGGGCGAGGGCATTTTCTCGAACACGCTCACCCGGTGGCCCTGCGCCACCAGGCGATCGGCGGCCATGAGTCCGGCGGGGCCGGCGCCAATCACCGCCACATGGGTTGCGCCGGGGCGCGAAGACAAGTTCTGGGCGGAGGGCTGTTCGGGCGATGGGGTCATCGCATGGGTGTAGAGGCCCGCCGCCCGGATCGGAAGCAAAAGCTATGTCCGGTCCCGGTCGGGACCGGACATATTACAGGGCCTGTCACAGGCGTCGCTCACAGGGGTCGGCACCTCGGGGCGCGGGACGGGTTCCCGCGCCTTGGCGATGCGGCCGGATCAGCCGGCGGCGATTGCTTCCAGCACGTCCTCGAAGCTGCGCAGGCCGGTGCGCGGGGCATTCACCAGCACCGCCATATTGCCGGGCGCGTGCTGGTTCTTCCACATCTTGGTGTGCGCCATGGGAATGCGATCCCACGGGAACACTTCCGACATGCAGGGGTCCACGCGCCGGTCGATGATGAACTGGTTGGCGGCGGAGGCCTGCTTGAGATGGGCGAAGTGGGACCCCTGGATGCGCTTCTGGCGCATCCACACATAACGCGCGTCAAAGGTGATGTTGAAGCCGGTGGTGCCGGCGCAGAACACGATCATGCCGCCGCGCTTTGCCACCAGGGTGGAGACCGGGAAGGTCTGCTCGCCCGGATGCTCGAACACGATGTCCACGTCGCGCTTGCCGGTGATGTCCCAGATCGCCTTGCCGAACTTGCGGGCTTCCTTGGTCCATTCGGTGTATTCGGGCGAATTCACCTTGGGCAGCTGGCCCCAGCACTTGAAGTCCTTGCGGTTCAGCACGCCCTTGGCGCCGAGGCCGAGCACATAGTCCCGCTTGGTCTCGTCGGAAATCACACCGATGACATGGGCGCCGGAGGCCGCGGCGAGCTGGACGCCGAACACGCCGAGCCCGCCCGAGGCGCCCCACACCAGCACATAATCGCCCGGCTTAACCGCATGCGGCGGATGGCCGAACAGCATGCGGTAGGCGGTGGCCATGGTGAGCGTGTAGCAGGCGGATTCTTCCCAGGTCAGGTGCAGCGGGCGCGGCATGAGCTGGCGCGCCTGCACCCGGCAGAACTGGGCGAACGAGCCGTCCGGCGTCTCATAGCCCCAGATGCGCTGGGAGGGCGAGAACATCGGGTCGCCGCCATTGCACTCCTCGTCGTCGCCGTCGTCCTGGTTGCAGTGAACCACGACCTCGTCGCCGACCTTCCAGCGCTTCACCTTGGAGCCCACCGCCCAGACGATGCCCGAGGCATCGGAACCGGCGATATGGTAAGGCAGCTTGTGCACGTCGAACACCGAGATGGGCTCGCCGAGGCCGGCCCAGATCCCGTTGTAATTGACGCCGGCGGCCATCACGAGCACAAGAACGTCGGTCTCGCCGAGGGTCCAGGTGGGCACCACCTCGACCTGGAAGGATTGTTCCGGCGGCCCATGGCGGTCGCGGCGGATCGCCCAGGCATACATATTGGCGGGCACATGGCCCAGGGGCGGGATCTCGCCCAGCTCGTAAAGATCTTTCACGGCGCCGTCCTGCGGCGTGCTGGCGACTGCACTTTGACCCATTGCTCCCGTCCTTCCTTCCTCCGGGGCCGTTTCGGCCGCATTTGTTTCGCGTTGCAGCGTAGCAGAGAAAATTCCGCTGGCGAGCCCCGTTTATAACGCCTCTATGCTTTACCGCCGTCGCGTTGCACCCGCTTGGATCGCGCGTGAATCGGGCCAGCAGCGGCGCCGCGGCCGAGGTGCGCGCGCAAGGTGGCACGGCCCGGGCGCCAGGCGCGCCCCCAACTTTGGTCGGGGAGGCCACGCAAATCCGCCGTTTCCGCGCACAAGCGATGCACGCGCTCTCGACCGGCCCGCGGCTTTCGGGCAAAAATCCAGGCCGGCGCGCACTCGCGCTTCCATTCGTTTTGTGAGGATCGCCATGATCGGCCTTATTGGAATGCTCCTCATCGGCGCAATCGCCGGCTGGCTCGCCGGCCAGTTGTTCCGCGGCGTCGGCTTCGGCGTGCTGGGCAATATCGCTGTCGGCATCGTCGGCGCGCTGATCGGCGGCTTCCTGTTCGGGAACGTCTTCATCGTCGGCGGGCTGCTGGGCCAGATCATCTGCGCCACCATCGGTGCGGTGATTTTGCTGTTCGTCATCAGCCTCGTGAAGCGCTGACCGCAGCGCGGTAGAATTCTGCGCCGCTCCGCATATTTTCCAATCGACGACAGCCGCGTTGCAGCGCACATTATTGCAAGTCTTGGGTGGAGAATGAGGACGTGACAATGACCAGCCGCGATAAACCCTGGTTGTTCCGCACCTATGCGGGTCATTCCACTGCCGCAGACTCCAACCGGCTCTATCGTTCCAATCTCGCCAAGGGCCAGACCGGCCTCTCGGTCGCGTTCGACCTGCCCACCCAGACCGGATACGACAGCGACCACCCCCTCGCCCGCGGCGAAGTGGGCAAGGTGGGCGTGCCGATTTCCCATCTCGGCGACATGCGGACCCTGTTCCAGGACATTCCGCTCGCCGAGATGAACACCTCCATGACCATCAACGCCTGCGCCCCCTGGCTGCTAGCGCTCTATATCGCCGCCGCCGACGAGCAGGGCGCGGATCGCAAGCTGCTCCAGGGCACCACGCAGAACGACATCATCAAGGAATATCTCTCGCGCGGCACCTATGTGTTCCCGCCCGCGCCCTCCATGCGGCTCACCAAGGACGTGATCGTCTTCACGACCGAGCACCTGCCGCGCTGGAACCCCATGAACGTGTGCTCCTACCATCTGCAGGAAGCCGGCGCGACGCCGGTGCAGGAGCTTGCGTTCGCGCTCGCCAACGCCATCGCCATCCTCGACACGGTAAAGAATTCCGGCGAGGCGGAAGGCGCGGTGTTCGGCGAAGTGGTGGGGCGCATCTCCTTCTTCGTGAATGCCGGCATGCGGTTCATCACCGAGATGTGCAAGATGCGGGCATTCGTGGATCTGTGGGACGAGATCTGCATCAACCGCTACGGCATCACCGATCCCAAGCAGAAGCTGTTCCGCTATGGCGTGCAGGTGAATTCCCTCGGCCTCACCGAGCAGCAGCCGGAAAATAACGTCTATCGTATTCTTCTGGAGATGCTGGCGGTGACGCTCTCCAAGAAAGCCCGTGCGCGCGCCGTGCAACTGCCGGCCTGGAACGAGGCGCTCGGCCTGCCGCGCTCGTTCGATCAGCAATGGTCGCTGCGCATGCAGCAGGTGGTGGCCTATGAAACCGACCTGCTGGAATATGGC
>NCEH01000028.1 GCA_002304505.1 Rhizobiales bacterium 32-66-11
TATCAACGACCTGCTGCCTTTCAACTTCAAAAAACAGCCGGCATGAACGCATGAACCGCTTCAAGCCGGTTTACGACGTGCTCTGAAATGAGCGCTTACGGTCCGGCGGCGCGGCGCCATCTCCTTCGATCATTTGATATCCAGGTCCTTGCCTGACCGTTGAGGCGGAGGCGCATCGGTCGCCACCAGTCCAATAATGATATTCAGACGATCTTGTTCTGAGAGAATGCATATCCGTGCTCGCTGAGACTGGAACCGTGTTGCTTTGGGAGCGACTATCGATTTTCTGGCGAGCCCAATTTATTGGCTGGGGCCTATTTGCCATCGTTGATCTTGGCGGTCGGCAGCTTGCATACGAGAATATCTACATATCGATGGTACTTACCGTCGTCGTATGCCCAACCCTCATGCTGTTGTCCGCGGGGCTCCGGCACATTTATCTGCACAGTATGTCACTCAGCGGACTCACGATCGGCAACCTGGCGAAAATTGCGATCCTCTCCACTGGGTGCGCCCTGCTCGTCACTGCGTTACTGACGGCGATACGAGCCATATCCGGATGGAACATTCCCGGCTGGGGCCTTTTGGAGGAAGTGATTGTCCCTCTGATCCACTACGCGTTCGTGTTTACGGGGTGGAGTATTCTGTTCTTCTGGGTCCGTGCGGAGGCCGCGAAACGAGCTGAGCATCAGCGTGCGACGGCGGCCGAGGCAGACGCTTTGCGCGCCGAGATCCTGCAGTTGCGCGTCCAGATCGATCCCCACTTTCTGTTCAATGCGCTTAACGGAGTGACCGAGGAACTTGCCGAAGGGACCGGCGCTGCGCTTGGAATGATGCAGGATGTCACCGCATATCTCCGACATTCTTTGGCGGGAATTCACAACCCGATTGTCACCGTGGCAGAGGAGATGGCGAGCATTTCCGCCTATCTCGCCATCCAACAAGGCCGATTTGGCGATCGTCTGACATCGTTCGTCGTCGTCGATCCTTATCTCGGGGAACGCCCGATTGCGCACTTCCTGCTTCTGCCCCTGATCGAAAATGCCATCATCCATGGCGATCGCAGATTGGTCCTCAGCATTGGAATCCACGTCAGCATGCAGCACGGCGCGCTTAGGATCGAAGTGGTGAACACCGGGCACCTACAAGTCCGCGGCGACGGGATCTCCGGGGCCGGCGTCGGCCTCGGTAATGTGCGGCGCAGGCTGGAAGTCCATTACCCTGAGCGTCACCACTTTTCGCTCCATCAGGCGCAAGGGCGAGTCGTTGCAGTTCTGCTGCTTGAGGGTGATCCGTGCTCCGGACATTGATCGTGGAGGATGAGCCTCTCGCCCGAAGAGCATTGCGCCGGCTGCTCTCAGTCCACCGCGGCGTCGCTGTGGTCGGAGAGGCGGAAACTGTCGCGGAGGCGATGCATGTCATCGAGCGAGAGCGGCCTGAGCTTGTCTTTCTCGACATCGCACTCGTTGACGGAAGTGGCTTTGAAGTGCTTGCGGGCCTCGATCAGCCACCGAAGGTGGTGTTCGTCACCGCGCATCCGGAGCATGCGCTCCAAGCTTTCTCGGTCGAGGCCATCGACTATCTCTTGAAGCCCGTCAGCGCGGAGAGATTGGCGGAAACGCCGGAGCGCGTTCAGCGTGCCCGTGGCGGCGTGCAGGCGGCGCTGATTGAGCTGCGAACGCCGAGCCGTTCCCTTCTCGTGGAACCGAACGAGATCGCTGCACTGAAAGCGGACGGCGATTTTGCACAGATCGTTCTGGCGGACCAGGCACCCGTCATGATCCTCAGAACGCTAACGCATTTCGAACACCAGCTCCCTTCGCCCCCATTTTTGCGCCTCGGGCGATCGCTGATGATCAATAGAAATCGCCTACGTCGCATCGAGGTCAGATCGCGAGACGACATCTGGCTGACCATGGACGGAATGCCCTTGCCCCTGGCCATCGGAAGGGCTGCTGCTCACCGCCTACGGGCGGCCTTGGGCTCGCTCCGTCTCTGAGGGAAACGTTGACCATCTGGGCGCATCCAAAGCCTGGGATGGGCGATCTCCGTCAACGCGCCGATCGCCGGCTATTCTCCCGCGCTTGACCCAATTTGGTTGTCCCGTCGCCCCACTGACCGACTTTAATGCCGCGCTCGTCGATCACCAGGATGCAGAGTTGCGCCGGCTATGCCATCTGGCTCGCAGCGCTTTCCTTTAGGCCATCTCGCACAGCCCGAAACGGCCATGATCGATGCGCAGGCGGCAACCCACTCTATGGAGGAAAATGATGGCTGCGGGGGGGACGCGACTTCTAGACGATCACGTGCCCGAGTTGATCGATGCGATGGAAACCGCTCAGGACGCGCAAACAATCAAGCACGCACTTATTCGGTTTACCGATCGCACGGGCTTTGACCGATTTTCGTTCGCGGCAATCAAGGGTACTGAAAGCCGTATGTATTCTAACTATCCCAACGAATGGCAGCGGCGATATCTTTCGAATAACTACTTTGCAATCGACCCCGTCGTCATAACCGCTAAGCGATCGATGCAGCCCTTCACTTGGTCTTGCTCGCAGATGAGCCGTGCAGGCGCCGAGGTCACAGAAATCATCGAAGAGCGCAGATCATTCGGCATGGCCTCTGGGCTCTCGATACCCATCAAGGCGGGCTTCGGCAGTACCGCGATGCTGACGCTCGTCTCCGGTCGGCCCACAGAGGACATCTCGATCTACGATCCTACGCACGCGGCGACGGCAGTCGCCTTTCTCCACCTTAACATCGCCCGGCTAGGATCCAACCTGCTCCATGGATCGGAGCTACTGCTTTCCCCGCGAGAGCTCACGTGTCTTGGTTGGGCCTCCATCGGAAAGACAAAGGCCGATACTGCTCGGATGCTCGGCATCAGCGAAAAGACCGTACGCTTTTATCTGGAGCAAGCGCGGCAGAAGCTCGGCGCATCGAATATCACGCACGCAGTTCGCATCGCCACGACGCGGCATTTGATTTGAACCCGCGCAAGCTCCTATCTCGCTGCGTGGACGGCTTACTATCGCGTCAGGCCGTGCCCGCTTTCAATCTCAATGATGCGCGGCCTGTCCGGCTCTCATGAGGCGTGCGAACCGTATCTCGGATGCTTAGCTCACTTGCTGCAGCAAGGCGCAGGCCGTTTGGAGCGGCCGAGTGGAGAATCCTTGCGTGAAGCGCGCGAGGATTGGCTCGATGGTGGCCTTCGCATTCGCTTTCTGTCCACAGGTGATGTAATGCTGCGCCAGCAGGATAGCGGAGCGGAGCTCCAGTCCGAGTGCGCCTTGTTGCTTTGCCAGGGCAATCGACTTAGTCAATAGGCGTTTAATCTCAGGGCTCGCGGGATTGAACTCGCTCGCGACAATTGCCCGAACCCGTAGAAGTGTCGGCATCTCCACTGCTTCACCGGTTCGCTCGGCGATTTCTTGAATCATATCCAACGTCTTGGTCGCTTCTTTGATCGCCCCCAGCCTGGCTAGGGCTTCTGCGGTTGCGGATTGAAAGCGGGTTAGCTCATGGTGCATGCTGTGCCGCCGAAGCGTTTCGGCAGCATCTCTTGTAGCCGCTACCGCCTCCATGTAATCACCAAGTTCAAGCGCCACCTCGCCGCGATATCCGGTGGCAAGCGCTTGGTAGAAAGTGATGTGATATCTGGTCGAATAGGATTCGAGAGCTTCTACGCGTTCCGCCGCAAGATATAGATCTTGTCGCCAAAGGGTGGCAGCAACCGTATACAAAGACTTGCAAATATCGATGGGGCGTCCACGCTCTTCTGCATAGGCAATTGCGGCCTCCTCCGCTTCGATCGAGTCGTCAGGAAATCCACGTAGCCACGATGACCTAGTGGCAAGGATAAGGGCCCAAAGCCGGAGGTCATATCCAATAACGTCAAAATCAGCGCCTCGAAGTGATGCTGCACGCTGCAGTCCAAACCGAACGTGCCTAAGTGCCGCTTCCTGATCACCAAGATAATGGTTGGCACAGCCCATCAGCCACTCGCCAATGGTTAGGGCATGCGCGGACCCTATGGCGCGCGATAAGTCTACCGCCGCGATGCAGGTTTCTTTGGCGCCTGCGAAATCGCCTACCACCGTCTGCCTAGTCTGCAGACCGACAAGAAGATTTAGCCGAATTTCATCGTTTCTTTGACGCTCAGCTAAACGCAAGCCACATTCGATTGCCTGCGCCAAATCGAACCCAGCTGGTGGAGTAAACAGAGTGCACGCGACCAAGGCCTCTCGCAACTGAAGCTCGAGGGGATGCGGCTCTATGCTCTCGTCGATAAGAGCCAGCGCCTTCCCGCACCAATCGTAATATTCACCGAGTAGAGATAGATCTCTGAAGATTCGAAGTGAGTGAGCCGCGAGACTTATTCCAAGTATTTTATCACCATCTGGCCCGAAGCACCATTCGAGCGCAGATCGTATATTTCCAAGATGCGGCTCAAACACGCGGAACGGCTGAAGATGGTCTGAGCGCGCATCGATCAAAAGCATTTCGATGGCTTTGGCCTGAAACGAAGCGTGCCGCAGCGAAGTGCCCGCAGCGTCGTCGGATTCAGCCAACTTAAAGGCTGCGAACGCACGTGTGGTGTCAAGCAGGCGATAAAACGATACGTTCCGAATGAACGTGACCGCGAGAAGTGACTTGTCGACGAGATTGGCTATTGCCTCTGCGACTTCCCCCGGGTCGTCTCTTTCTCCGGTCGCGACCTCACGAGCGGCATGGAGACCGAAGGGGCCGTTGAAGATCGACAATCGCCTAAGAACTGCACGCTCGAGGTTCGAAAGGAGATGGAAGCTCCAGTCGAGCACAGCCTCCAGGGTATGATGGCGTGAAGGCCCCTGATGCATTTCTGCCCAGGTAAGCTGTAGGCGGTTATTGAGCTGCTGGGCCGTCCCTTGAACGCCATGCACCGCGACCTGGCAAGCGGCAAGTTCAAGCTCCAGCGCCAACCCATCGAGACCTTTGCATATCTCAACGACCGCCGAAAGGTTTTCTCCTTCAAAGCTACCAGAATATCCGCTCGCCCTCGCCCGCTGGAGAAACAATTCAATTGCGGGCCAGCACGTCGCATTTTCGACGGTCACGACAGCGTCATCCGGGGGAAGTTCGAGTGGCGCCAAATGGTGGACGAACTCATTTTCAGACCGCAGGACTTCGCGACTGGTGCTGAGGATGTGAACATCGGTGCATCGTCGGCATATTTGCTCGGTCAGTTCGGCCGCAATCCCAATCAGATGTTCGCAATTGTCCAGAATGAGCAGCCGACGCCTCTCCGATAGAAAGGAGAGCAGGCTTGCCGTCACGTCTGTCGTCGGTGGACGAAATCCGACCGCCGTGGCAATTGTACTTGGAACTAGCCGCGCTTCGGATACGGCTGAGAGATCAACGAACGAGACGGCACCCTCGAATTCGTTGAGAGAAGCATGTCCAATTACGAGGGCGAGGGCGGTCTTCCCCACGCCGCCAGGCCCTACAATGCTGACGTGTCGGTGTTCACGCAGCAGGCCTTGCACCTGTTCGATCGTTGATCGTCGCCCAATTAGCCGCGGGAGCACGCTTGGCAAGTTATGATGCGCCATACCCGTTCGTTCCGAGCGGCGAACGGCTTCTGGAGCTAATCCTTCAACTCTTTCAACCTTGGCGATAAAACAGTAGCCACGGCCAGGGACATTGGCGATGTATCTGTGGTCACGTCCAGCATCCTCAAGCGCTTTGCGCAGATGGGTGATGTGAACACGCAAGTTGACCTCTGCGACGGCCATGTCAGGCCAAGCCCTCGCGATCAACTCCTTCTGCATCACGACCCCTCCCGGGCGCTCGACGAGCGCGACGAGAATATTGAAGGATCGAGCGCTCAATGGCACTTCAACCTCATCCTTCAGAAGAAGGCGAGGTTCGACAAAGAGTCGATATGGACCGAACCTGTAAAGCGTCGCGCATGTGTCCGTGTCTGACGATTTTGTCACGAGCTAACCTTCTTACCTTTCGTCCGGTAGGCTTTTTCCTTTAGCCTGAATTGATACGGGCCGTGGCTGTCCCCCAAAGTCTGTCGCTCGTGCACGCGTGACCCAGCACAATGCGTGACGCTTCAAAGGCTCATTTGTTCACGAGCGCTGATGCATCGATGGGCATCCTGCGCAACCTGATCGACGTCGCGGCGTATATCGCGTTACTGACCGCTGGAACGACCGCCGACGTCCCGGGTTCTCCCATGCCCCCCGGGGGCTCATTGTTCTTTACGATGTGGACTTCCACGGTCGGAGCTTCATTGAGGCGAAGCACCTGATAAGTATCGAAGTTTCCCTGTTCCACACGGCCGTTCTTCAGCGAAATTTCCCCGTAGAGGGCGGCGCTGATGCCGAACATCACAGCGCCCTGGACCTGAGCTTCCACGACGTCTGGATTGATGGCGGTGCCGCAATCGACAGCACAAACGACCTTTCGAACACGAACGCTGCCGTCGTTGGTTACCTCAACCTCCGCGACCTGCGCCATGTATGTACCGAAAACGAACTGCACGGAGACGCCGCGCCCGCGGCGCTCGGGCAATGGTGTTCCCCAGCCGGACTTCTCGGCAGCGAGCGCCAAGACCGTCTTCGCGCGCGGCTGATGGTCCAGCAGCGAGAGCCGGAACGACACCGGGTCCTTTTTCGCGGCTGCGGCCAATTCATCAATAAAGCTCTCCACCACGAAGATGTTGTGCGACGGGCCGACGCTTCGCCAAAACGCCGTTGGGATTCCCGGCGGTTCCACTCGTGAATACTCGAGCCGGAAATTCGGTAAGCCATAGATGATGTTTGCGGCCCCATCGATCGTTTCCGGGTCTAGCCCGTTTTGAAACGCCGGTGGCAACCAACGAGACAAGATGGACGAGCCGGCGAAGTGATGCCTCCACGCGATAACGGCTCCACTCCCATCTAAGCCGGCGGAGATCCGGTCAAGAAAGAAGGGCCTATACATGTCATGCTGGATATCCTCTTCCCGCGTCCAGATGACCTTGACCGGGCCGTCCACCAGCTTCGCGATTTGGACAGCCCGGGTAACGCCATCGACTTCCAAACGTCGGCCGAATCCGCCGCCAATCAGATGATTGTGGATCGCGACCTTTTCAAGCGGAAGACCCGTCACGGCGGCCGCGGCGGCCTGTGCACGCGCGATGACCTGGTTCCCGACCCACACCTCGCACGCATCCGGCCGAACGTGAACCGTGCAATTCATAGGCTCCATCGTAGCGTGGGCAAGGAACGGAACTTGATAAGTGGCATCCACTTTCCGAGCCGCTGTCTCGAGGGCCTTGGCGACGTCGCCAACCTCCTTTGCGACGGCCCCGCGTTTTAACGTTGCCTCCTCGAGCTCTCGTTGAATGTCCGCCGTCTCGAGATTGCGATGGCTTCCGTCGTCCCATTCGATGTCGAGCGCTTCCAGCCCCTTCTTCGCCGCCCCCATATGATCCGCGACCACTGCCACGCAGTCATCGAGGCGGACAATCTGCCTTACCCCTTTGACCGCCTTCGCCTTTGTGTCATCAACCGATTTTAGCCGACCGCCGAATACCGGAGACTGCGCCAGCGTGGCGATTTTCAAGTTCGGAAGCCGCACATCAATTCCATACACGGCCTTGCCTGACACCTTCGCCGGAGCATCGAGGCGCTTCGCCGACGTACCAATGAGTTTGAAATCTTCCGGTCGCTTCAGCTCCACTGATTGTGGGACGGGCTGAGCGGACGCAGCCTCCACCAAAGCGCCATATGTGAGGCGCCGGCCAGTGCCGGGATGGACGACTTCGCCATCCTGTGCTTTGCAGGAGGATGGGGCGACACTCCAACGCTGTGCAGCAGCGGCTACAAGCATGGTCCGTGCGGCCGCGCCCGCTTCACGCAGCGGCTTCCACACGGCGCGCGTCGCGGTTGATCCACCAGTCGCCTGTACCCCTCCTAAGAGGGGATTGCCGTAAAGCTTTTCATTCGGTGGCGCATGCTCGGCGTCGACCGCATCGAGCGGTACCTCGAGTTCCTCTGCAACCAGCATCGGAATGGTCGTGTAATTTCCCTGACCCATTTCGACATAGGGCACGATGATCTTCACCCGGCCATCTCGACCGACACGGACGAACGCGTTGGGCTCGAACGTCTCTTGCTCGGCCGCGACCGCACGATCCACATCAGCGAGTAAATCGAAGCCGAGGAGGAGCGCCCCGCCGGCAGCCGAGCTGGCTTTGAGGAACAGGCGGCGAGACACGAGTGCGTCTGCACCGGCTCCACCTAAGAGATCGGATGCCATCATCATCCCCTATGTCCGTCGATTGCCAACTTGATCGCGTCTCGGATCCGCATATAGGTCCCACATCGGCAAATGTTCCCCGACATCGCCTCATCGATGTCTGCGTCAGTGGGATGGGGATTATTCGTGAGAAGGGCGACTGCCGACATGATCTGGCCAGACTGGCAGTATCCACACTGAACGACCTCATTTTGAAGCCAGGCGTTCTGAACCTTCTTGCCAATCTCGGTCGTCCCAATGCCCTCAATCGTGGAAATCTCAGCGCCGGTCGCCCCGTTAACGGGCGTAATGCACGATCGAGTTGGGGCACCGTCGATATGGACGGTGCAGGCGCCACACAGAGCGGCGCCGCAGCCGAATTTTGTACCCGTCATTCCGAGCACGTCGCGCAGCACCCACAACAAGGGGGTATCGTCGTCGACATCTACGAGGTGCTCGGTCCCGTTAATCCTCAAGCTGGTTGTCATGTCGCAAACTCCGGACGGCGCCGATGGGCAGGCGCGAACTCCTTGATGTTCCCTGCGCGCGCAGGCTCAGATCAGTTGTCGCGGGATGTCGCGGCGCTTGCTTGGACACCCATGTCCCGGCTGTGTTGCGCGCCGCATTCCCGCTTTCGATTGAACAATGCCAAAGTCGGCCTGCACCGGTGTGCTGAGGCCCGTGTACGGACCGTATGCCTCAGAATGGCGAAGCGCCCGCCCGCCAGACGGGATCACTTTTTCTCGGCATCTTTGTATTGTTTAAGAAAGGCGATGATATTCGCGATCTCAACGTCATTTTTCAGACCTGCGAAGACCATTTTCGTGCCGGATATTTTTGCTTTTGGATCATGCAGGAACTGCGTCAGCGCTGCGTCGTCCCATACGATTCCAGATGCGCGAAGCGCATCTGAGTATTTGTATCCCGGAGCCGTTCCCGCTGGGCGCCCCGCAATCCCGTTTAGCTCTGGGCCAATGGTATTTTTAGCGGCTTCGCCAACTTGGTGGCAGGCTTTGCATTTCGCAAATGCCTTTTCGCCCGCGGCGACATCATCGCCTGTCTGCGCTTGTACCACATTTGCGGATAACAAGAACAGTACTGCAATATAAGCGCGCATTTCAAGCACTCCGGATTCTTATACGCCCTGATAGACAAGCTTGGTGAAGTAGCCGGGCTCAATAAGGAACTGTCCCCATTTGCTGTCGAAGGAGCTGGTTGGACGGGCGGCGATAATCTGCTCGCGGGAAAGCCCCTGTTTCTTGAGATAGGCAACTTTGTCGCGGATCGTGACCATCATTTTACGGTATTCTTTGAGTTCAGATTTATTGCTGACCGGCTTACCGTGCCCTGGAATTATAATAGTATCGTCATTTGATACCGACAGATTGTATTCTGCTGCCTTTATCATTCCATCAATACTTCCACCTGTCGAATAATCGATGAATGAATAGATCCCATTCCAATATGTGTCTCCGGCATGCAGCACATTTTCCTCAGAAAATAGAACCGATATGTCCCCATCGGTGCGCGCCGGACCGTAGTATCTCATATTTATCGTTGATGAATTTAATTTCATTATCTTCTCTTTGTCGAAGACAATGCTGGGAATGGCGCCGGCCGGGGACGGGAGAAAGTTATATTCCTAATCCTCGACTCTCTGAATACTATTGAGATGCCGCTTCGTATTCGCCTGGCAGATGATCTTGGCCCCGACGGAATGGAGCCATTGATTGCCGTCAGCGTGATCGAAGTGCCAGTGCGTGTTTACGAGGTAAGTGATCGGCTCGCCACTCAACTCCAAGAGCGCTTTTGCCAATCGCGGTCGCGAGACGGCGATGCCAGCTTCTATGAGAATTTTTCCATCCTGGCCGCTAAGGACCGCGATGTTTCCGCCAGAACCCTCCAGGACGCTTATGTTATTCCGAAGCTTGTATGAGTTCACCGGCGCGGTCGCAGCGCTGTCCTTGATCAAGCTGACAAGTCCACGCGCCTCAGTGTACGCCTCGCGAGGCGTCAGCCAGCCGCCGGTAGCGGTGAAGGCTGCACCACCGAGGCAGCAGAGGCAGAAGCCGCGCCGTGACATCAAAGAGGCGTGTTGAGCTGGCATCAAGTCGCTCCACAGCAAAAGACAGGTCGAACAGTCAGCTGTCTGCTTCCGTCGCTCCGGCATCGGAAACGTCGGCTCTGGATAGACATCTAGATGAGTAGCCTGTTTGGACGACCCACCCCACGCGCATCCAAAGCAAGGTACGCACTGAAGAGGACAATGGCCTCGAAGCGTTCGCCTGCTCATTTTTGGACTCAGGCGAACGGAAATCGATATGGCGCCCAACAGCCCGTGCACACGAAAACACCGAAAAACAGGCCAAGCGCGCTGAGGCGCGCGGACTACACTCGTCGGCCCCTCTTTGCGCTATCGCGGTCTTCAGCGTGTATCGATAGGTACCGACGTTTTATCCAACGTCTTTAAATGACGCCGGGGATTATTTTATTATGGTACGCCTGATGCTACTCATACCTATCTAGCGGTCACTTGCCCTATAGCCTGGATGAGCCGCCCTGAGTGTTCAACCAAATGTTACCGTAAACCGACACCTGCTTCTCGAGAGAGGAGTTCCAAAGCAGCGCTCGCTCAGACATCTATATGATTGATTGGCATAATGCTGTGCTGAAAGACCGAAACTAGGTCGTGTGGACAAAGCGGATTCCCAAATCGGCTGAGGCGTGATTCAAGCCTGTTCTTTGGGGGAGAACAGCGGTGCTTCGCGGGCTGATGACGGACGAGGAATGGGCGTTCTTTGCGCCTTTCCTGCTTGAGAGCAGAGCGCAGGGCGGGCGCCCTCCCGTTGATCATCGCAGGGTGCTCGACGCGATCCTGTGGGTCACGCGCACCGGCTCGCCTTGGCGCGATCTGCCCGACGAACTGGGAAAGTGGAACTCGGTCCATCGACAATACCGCCGTTGGACCGAGGCGGGAGTCTGGGACGTGATGTTGAGCGCCCTGGCTGAAAGCGAAGCCGCTGACAACACGATGCAAATGATCGATTCCACCATCGTCCGGGCGCATCAGCACGCTGCCGGAGGAAGGGGGGGATTCAGCGAAACGGTATTGGCCGTTCGCGCGGTGGGCTCACGACCAAGGTTCATACCAGAGCGAATGCGGAGGGTCTCGCGGTCGGCTTCAGCGTGACACCAGGCCAAGCCTCGGACATGGCAGCCTATGACGACCTCATGGATGAGGACGCGCCCGATCCCGTCGCCATGCTCGCCGACAAAGGCTACGACAGCGATGCCATCCGGCACGACCTCGAAGCCCGGGGCGTCGAGCCAGTTATCCCGACCAAGTCGAACCGCAAGATCCAGCGCCCCGTCTGTCGGCAGACCTACGCCCACCGCAACCGCATCGAGCGCTTCTTCAACAAGATCAAGCACTCACGCCGCGTCGCGACCCGCTACGACAAGCTCGCCTCCAGCTTCCTCGGCTTCGTCCAACTCGCTACGATCAGAATCTGGATCAGGTTCGTCCACACGACCTAGGTCTTCCGAGATTAATGGCATATGGCTGGGGCCCGCGGGGGTGGCGAGATGAAGACCGAAGGACGATCCGCACGCCGGCCACGACCGGGCGACAAGGCTCACGACAACAGTCCGCCCCAGGGCATTCCGAGCCTTGCTGGTGTCAGGGTCTTGCGCGAAGGCCGAGTCGAGCCGCTCATTCGGGCTCATCCGGATCTCACAAGCGCCGCCGTCGGCTGGAGCGGTATTGCGCTGGAAGGCCATACCATCCCGGCATGCGAGGTGCCCCGTCACGAGCATATCGAGAATTTTCTCTTGGTGGTGCTGCAGGGTTCGACCAAGTGTGAGGTCCTTACGGAAGGCAGGAATTTTGAAGTTGATGCCCGACCCGGCACGACCTTCATTTTGCCTCGTGGTACCGTCGATGAGTTACGGTGGCAGGGGCCAACTCAAAGGATTACGGTCGCCATTAATCAGAAACTTCTCATCGGCGCGACTGATGAGACGATACATGCGAACGATATTGAATTGACCGAACATTGGAAGCTGAACGACCCCAATCTCATTGCGACGGTCCAGGCTATGAAAACGGATCTCGACGCCGGATCACCCACTGGGCGGCTTTATGGTGAGGCGCTGTCCAATGCGCTATCCATTTATCTTTTGAAGCGATACGCAGCGCGGTCATTTTCCATCGTAAACAGCCAGGGCGGCTTACCGAGCCATCGGCTTAGAAGAGTAATTGAGTATATCACCGCGAATCTGCCAAACGATATCGGCCTAGAGGACTTGTCATCTGTTGCTGGGATGAGTCCGCATTATTTCTCTCATCTATTTAAGGTGAGTACTGGACATACTCCCCATCGCTTTATTTTGCTCGAACGCATTGAGCGGGCTAAAAATAATCTGCGAAATCCCCATCGAAGCATTTTCGACGCAGGGCTTGATGCTGGGTTTCAGAACGCGAGCCATTTTGCCCGGGTTTTTCGAAAATTCGTCGGCGTGTCTCCATCCCAATTTCGGTCGAACGTGCTTGATTGATAAGTGCTTGACGCGGCACTAGCCTCACTGTCCCTGGCCCGTATTGCGAATGGCGCTTTCAATCCCGCGCGCCCGGGTATGTTCGAATCCGAGCGTGCGGGATGATCGTTAAATCGGACAGGTCTATCCGCCGCGTTATGCTTCCCCATAAGCATCGAGCGTGCGGGTCGAGTAGACGAATGCGGCCCCCGCGTTCACGCTTACGACCACACCGAGCGCTTCGGATAGCTCTTGTTCAGTGATCCCGAGCTTCTTCGCCTCATTGGCGTGGACTGTAATACATCCATCGCAACGCAGGCTCACTGCAACGGCGAGAGAGCAGTCATCGCCGCCGACGCGCGTCCTAATCCGCTAATGAAGGGCCTGCATCTGCGCCGGTTGATGGGGCTGTTAACGTCGCCCACGAACTTGACGCGATTGCGGGGCTGTCCGGCATCCTGAGGCGCAACCATTCCGCCCGCTGAGAGCTCGAACGCGCGGTCGCCGCGAGAACTGACTTTGCCGCCAGGGAGGGCAAGTTAGAGCGTGAACGGCCCCGCCGTCAGCGCACCATGAATTACGGATGCTCGCGCCGGACTCGGATCTCTCAAATGTCGCGCAGCAGCAGCAGCCCGGGAAAGAACGGATCGCCGTCTTCTCTGCCGGCCAAGCTAGGTGATCGCTCGGGATTGGCGCAGGTGCCAATCCGTGGAGGAGATTGGAAGCGTGGATCCGCCACGAGCACCCGGCCGATGCGACCGAGGGGCTTTGAAGAATATCCGAATTCCTGGAGGAGTGACCGCATAGTCCGCCCGGCACCGGCGTTGGCCGCCACAGGTGCGAAATGCTACACCCCCTTTTTGTTGAGGGGATCTGGATCTCTGAAGCGCTCGGCGCGCAGACCATACGAAGCACGTCGCTCGGAATTTTTTCTAGCTTCCGAGCAACACTCCGTTCACGCAACAATCGCTCATTTCAGGCGGCCTGGCTGAGGCCCGTATTCGCCATTTTACTTGAGCATCTCTCTCGCAATAATAAGTTGCTGTATTTGTGTTGTGCCCTCGTAGAGCCGAAATAGACGGACATCGCGAAAGAAGCGCTCGACCGGAAATTCAGCCATATAGCCGGATCCCCCATGGATCTGGACGGCGCGATCGGCAACCCGCCCCACCATCTCCGAGGCAAACATTTTGCACGCCGATGCCTCTAGCGTCACGTTCTCACCATTGTCGCGCCTGCGGGCGGCGTCAATAATCATCGTCCTGGCCGCATAAGCTTCCGCAAAGCTATCGGCGAGCATCGCCTTGATGAGCTGGAACTCGGCGATAGGCTTGCCGAACTGGTGCCGCGTGCGCGCGTAGGCAACGGATTCCTCGATCAATCGATGGGCTGACCCAACACAAACCGCGGCGATGTGCAGTCGGCCCTTGTCTAAGACCTTCATCGCCGTTCGAAAGCCCTCTCCTTCCCTCTGACCTAATAGAGCATCGGGAGGGACGACGCAGTTGTCAAAAATTACATCGCAAGTGTGCGCTCCCTTCTGGCCCATCTTGTGATCTGGCCTGCCAAGAGACAGCCCGGGCGAGGCTCGTTCCACGAGGAAGCAGGAAATGCCGCCGGCGCCGCGAATATCCGACGTCCGAGCCATGACGGTGTAAAGCCCGGCCTCAGGTCCATTCGTGATGAAGCGTTTCGTGCCGCTAATGATGTAGCTGCCATCCTCTTGTCGAACCGCCCGCGTGCGCAGCGAAGCTGCATCTGAACCCGCTTCGGGCTCCGTGAGCGCAAACGAGCTTATCAATTCGCCTGAGGCAAGGCGCGGGAGATAATGGCTTCTTTGTTCGGGCGTCCCATCCAGGACAATTGCCTGCGAACCGATGCCGATATTGGTCCCAACCGCTGATCTAAATGCGGGGGACGCGCGGCAGAGCTCCATAACGACTTCGACCTCCTCACGCATGCTGAGGCCGAGGCCGTTCCATTCCTCAGGAATCGACAAACCGAAGAGGCCAAGTTCACGCATCTCGGTGAGGAGGTCCTCATCGATCTGGTCATTATCTGCCACATGACGCTCTGCTGGTATCAAGCGCCCATCGACGAAGCGCCGCACTGCCTTGACCAGCAAATCAAAGGTTTCTGAATCGAGCGCCATTTGAACTTCACTCCTCCTCAGGGTGGAGGACCGGTTAGCGGACTTTGCGATTTGAGTCCACCTCAGGCTCGCTATGCGGAACGCATTTTTATTTTCTTGATTTCGGCTGTTCGCGCGTTATGTGTTGCGACAGTGGCTTCACCGCAGAACGTGAAGGATGTGCCGTGTCCCTAACAAAACTAATCGACCCGCGATCGATCGCCATCGTTGGCGTTTCTTCAAAGAAAGCCGAATTTCAGGTCGGCGGCCGCGCGGTTTTCGAACATCTTAGACTACACGGTTATCCCCATAGGATTGATTTGATTACTAGGGATAAAACTACGATTGAGGGCGTTGAAACCTTTACAACACTTTCTGGCCTACCCACACTCCCCGATTGTGTTTTGATTTCCGTGCCGGCGAATGATGTGTTCGGCGTTGTCGCGGAGGCGCTTTCGCTTGGCGTTCGGGCGTTCGTTGTTCTCTCGGCGGGCTTCGCCGAGGCAGACGCCGAAGGTGTGGCGCGTCAAACGCGGCTTTCCGAATTGGTCGGCCGTTTTGGCGCGGCGATGCTTGGCCCGAACACCACAGGTTTTGTGAATTTCGGCCAGCGGGTCGCCATGAGCTCAACAAGCCGTATAACCGGAAGCCTGCCAAAGACCGGGGCTGTGGGACTGGTCGTTCAGAGCGGTGCACTCGGTAGTGTTCTGATGGAGGAAGCCGATCGTACCGGCATCGGCCTCAGCTACCTCATTTCCACCGGCAACGAGGCGGTGTGTGGGCTCGCGGACGCAGCAGCGTTCCTCGTTGATGACCCGGCGACTAAGGTCATCGCGCTGTACGTGGAGGGGATCCGAGAGGCTGACAAGATGCTTGCAGTCGCGAGATCAGCCTTCGACGCTGGCAAGCCCATCGTTCTTTATAAAGCGGGGCGATCGGATATCGGCCGGCGGGCGGCAGCAGGACACACCGGATCGCTTATCGGAGCAAGGGGTGCCTACGATGCAGCTATCCGACAGCTCGGCTGGGTAGACGTTTCTACGATCGAGGACCTCTTGCCCGTTGCTCAATATCTCTCTCAAGGAGGGCCGGCTCGAACGATCGGTATCATGAGCAACTCCGGTGGATATGGCGGTTGCATTGCCGATGCCCTGGAAAGTACCGGACACCTTGAGCTGCCCCCCCCTGCGAACGAGACCGTGAGCCGGATGAGCACGGATCTTCTGTCATTCCTATCGACCAAAAATCCGGTCGACATCGCTGGTGCGCCGTTTAAGAGGCCGGAAGGTTTTGCCAATTGCTTGGATGCCTTTGCCGACGATCCAGCGTTTGACACGATCGTCGTCGCCAACACCCCCATAGTCCCCTCATGGGCGGAGATGGTTGAGAAGGCGGTGGTTGAAACGCGCCATCGCACCGGAAAGCAAATCGCGGTGGTATGGCCTGCAGAGACATTCAATTCTGCGCCGATAAACCGTCTGCGGCAACAGAATGTGCCGGTTTTCGACCGCATAGATACCTTCGTGACTGCGGCTGCGGGTGCAGCGGCAGTCGATTCAGCACGTATTTCCCCTTCCCGCCTAATCCGTGAAGGCCGTCGTGCAGACGTCGTGAGCTTGGTATCCGGGGAGCTTGTAGCCCTGAGTGAGGCGGCCAGCAAAAACAAGCTCAGCTCAATGGGACTTGTCTTCCCACAAGAAGTTTTCATTCCGGACGCCAATATCGAAGCCATTGTCTCCGCCGCTCGCGAGATTGGCTATCCCATAACGCTTAAGGGAATGGCTGAAGGCGTAGTTCACAAATCTGAACTCGGGCTAGTGGCGGTGGCCGTCCCTGATGAGGAGAAGCTTCGCGCGAATACCGAGGCGATGCTGGCGAATGTACAACGGCTACAGTTGAGACTGGAGGGCTTCCTGGTGGCGGAAACCGTTCGGCCGCGCGTTGAAGTCATTCTGGGGCTGAGTCTCGACCCCGAGTTCGGGCCCATGCTCACCCTTGGTGCCGGCGGCATTTATACCGAGCTCTTAAAGGATGTTGCCATCCGAATTCTCCCCGTAGACCGCAATGAAATCCGAGCGCTGATCCGGGAATGCCGGATCTCAGCGATCCTCGACGGAGCTCGTGGCCAGCCCGCGCTCGACATAGAAGCTTTGATCCAAGTGGCTTCAGATGTGGCGGCATTGGCGCCGCGACTGGGCAATGACTTTGCTGGGCTGGAGCTAAATCCCGTCGGTATCGGCACGGCTGGAGAAGGTGCCTGGATATTGGACGCGACAGTATTCGTACACGCTTAGCGTCACCCTTTATTTCACCCCGCCCTCTTCGCTCGCGCGAGCAAACCGCTCAGGCACTTCAGATCCGAAGTCGCCATTGGAGGCTATGATGACGCAGGCTTATATCTGCGATTTCGCGCGCACCCCCATCGGCCGCTATGCCGGCGCCCTGAAGGATGTGCGCACCGACGATCTCGCGGCCCATCCCATCCGCGTGCTGAAGGACCGCAATCCGGGCATTGACTGGGAGGCGGTGGACGACGTCATCCTCGGCTGCGCCAACCAGGCGGGCGAGGACAACCGCGACGTGGCGCGCATGGCCGTGCTGCTGGCCGGCCTGCCGGTGAGCGCGCCCGGCACCAGCGTGAACCGCCTGTGCGGCTCCGGCCTTGACGCGGTGGGCATCGGCGCCCGCGCCATCATGACCGGGGATGCCGACCTCATCATCGCCGGCGGCGTCGAGAGCATGAGCCGCGCGCCCTTCGTCATGGGCAAGGCCACCGAAGCCTTCTCGCGCCAGGCCGAGATTTTCGACACCACCATCGGCTGGCGCTTCGTGAACCCGCTGATGAAAGCGCAGTACGGCGTCGATTCCATGCCGGAGACCGGCGAGAACGTGGCCGCGGACTTCCAGGTCTCGCGCCAGGACCAGGACCTGTTCGCCTACCGCTCGCAGCAGCGCGCCAAGGCGGCCCAGGAGGCCGGCTTCTTCGCCCGCGAGATCGCGCCCATCGAGATCAAGGGCAAGAAGGGCGCCGTCACCCTCGTGGACAAGGACGAGCACCCGCGCGGCGACACCACGCTGGAGCAGCTCGCGGGGCTCAAGGCCCCGTTCCGCAAGGAAGGCGGCTCGGTGACCGCCGGCAACGCCTCGGGCGTCAATGACGGCGCCGGTGCGCTCATCCTCGCCTCCGAGGAGGCGGTGAAGAAGTATGGCCTCACGCCTCGCGCCCGCGTCGTCTCCGTGGTCCAGGCCGGCGTGCCGCCGCGCATCATGGGCATCGGCCCGGCGCCGGCCACCCGCAAGCTGTTGGAAAAGAACAAGCTGGCGCTCGACGATATCGACCTCATCGAGCTGAACGAGGCCTTCGCCTCCCAGGCGCTCGCCGTGCTGCGCCAGCTCGGCCTGCCCGACGACGCGGAGCATGTGAACCTCCATGGTGGCGCCATCGCGCTCGGCCATCCGCTGGGCATGTCCGGCGCCCGCCTCGCCATGACGGCGGTGAGCGCGCTGGAAACCCGCGGCGGCAAGCGCGCCGTCGCCACCATGTGCATCGGCGTCGGCCAGGGGATCGCCGCCCTCATCGAGCGGGTGTAACCATGAACTCGCCGGCCGCGCCCGTCACTATCCGCCGCCACGGCACAGTTGCCGTCGTGGAGATCTCCAATCCGCCCGTGAACGCCCTCTCCAAAGGGGTACGCATCGGCTTTCTTGAGGCGATACGCACGCTTGCTACCGACGCGTCCGTGGCATGCCTGGCCATCAGTGGCGGTGCCGGCCGCTTTATTGCGGGCGCCGATGTCCGTGAAATGAACCTGCCGCCGGAGGATCCCCTCCTTCCAGACATGGTGGCGGCCATCGATGCCCTCGACAAGCCGGTGATCGCTGTCATTGATGGGGCGGCCCTGGGCGGCGGCTTCGAGATCGCGCTGGCCTGTGATGGGCGCGTGGGCTCGTCTTCCGCAGTCGTCGGCCTCACGGAAACACGCCTCGGCATCATTCCCGGCGCTGGCGGCACCCAACGCCTGCCGCGCCTTGTGGGTATGGCGCGTGCCATTCCCCTCATCTGCGAAGGCCGCATCCTGAAAGCCAAAGAGGCCATGGAAATGGGCCTTCTGGATGAGATCGTGGAGGGCGACCTTCTCGCCACCGCCATCGCCCGCGCACCGGGTTGGGGCAAGCGCCGTGTCTCCAGTCTGTCAGTGCCGGCTGGTGATGCGGGGGAGGAGGCTGCGGCCTCTGCGGCAGCGCTGAAGGGCGCGAAGGGCGTGCCCGCCATCGGCGAAGCGATCCGCGTAATCCGCGCGACGGGAGAGGGGGATTTCAGCGCTGGCCTCGCCCGCGAACGAGCAGCATTTCTCGCTCTCCGCCAGAGCCCCGAGGCGGCCGCACTGCGCCATCTCTTCTTCGCCGAGCGTGAGGCCGGCAAGGTGCCAGGGCTCGAGGGCGCCGCGCCGCGCGCCATTGCCAAGGTGGCGGTCATCGGCGCCGGCACCATGGGCGCCGGCATTGCTGTTTCCCTGGCCGATGCCGGCTTTTCGGTCGCACTGGTGGAGCGCGATGCGCACGCGGCGGAGGCTGGCCTCAAGCGGATGCGGCGACTCTACGAGCGGCCAGTGAAGAGCGGGCGTCTGTCCCAGGCACAGGCGGACGAGCGCATCGCCCGCGTGACGCCTACCGCCGACTGGCAGGCGCTCGCCGATGCGGATCTCATCATCGAAGCGGCGTTTGAAGACATGGCGGTTAAGGCCGACATCTTCAGCCGCCTCGATGCCGTCGCGCGGCCGGGCGCCGTGCTCGCCTCCAACACTTCCTATCTCGATCTCGACGCCATCGCAGCGGCGACGGCGCGCCCGCAGGACATGGTGGGCCTCCACTTCTTCGCCCCTGCCAATGTGATGCGGCTTCTCGAAGTGGTGCGCGCGGAGAAGACCGCGCCGGATGTGCTCGCCACCGCCCTCGCCCTCGCCAGGAAGATCGGCAAGCAGCCGGTGGTGGCGGGAAATTGCGACGGCTTCATCGGCAACCGTATCTATGCAGTCTATCGTCGGCACGCGGAGTATCTGGTGGAGGACGGCGCAACGCCTGAACAGGTGGACGCAGCGCTGGAGGCCTACGGCTTTGCCATGGGCATCTTTGCGGTCTCGGACATGTCTGGCCTCGATATCGCCTTCGCGATGAGGAAGCGCCGAGCGCCGACCCGTGATCCCAACGAACGCTATGTTTCAATCCCCGATAGGCTTTGCGAAGCGGGACGGCTCGGCTGCAAAGCCGGTGCCGGCTGGTATGCTTATGACTCCACCGGAGAGAAGTCGCTCGACCCTAGGACGGAAGAGATCATCGCCGCCGCCCGCTCGGAGAAGGGCATCTCACCACGCGCCTTCCCGCCGGAGGCCATCCAGCTCCGGCTCATCAGCGTCATGGCGAACGAGGGCGCGAAGGTGCTGCAGGAAGGTATCGCGCTTCGCGCCTCCGACATCGATCTTGCTTTCGTCAATGGCTACGGCTTCCCACGCCTGAAGGGAGGTCCGATGTTTGCAGCTGACCAAATCGGCCTGGATAAGGTACTACAGGAGATAGAAGCAGCTCATGCCGATGGAGGGGCGGGTTCTGAGCCCTCGATCCTGCTGAGAGAGCTCGTCCGGACGAAGGGGAATTTCACCGCCAGGACGTCATCGTATCGGACATCCTGAACGGCAGCGAGCGGACGCTATGAGCCTATCGAGGCCTTGGAAGCTGGCGTTGATTCATGGCCTTCACCATCGTGCATTGCTGTTCGATGGCGCGTGCAATCATCACCAATCGTTGTCCAATTTTGCGTTGTTTCCAACTGGGCAGGTGGCGCGCCGGCGCGCCACAAGCTATCGCATAAACCCCTGAGCCGTTGGGAAGGATGAGCGGCGCCGCGACGCCATTTATGTCTGTATTCCAGCTCGCCGATGCGACCGTAAATCCGCTTCTGACAATCTCTTGGCGCGCAGCCTCGATACCTTCAAGCAAACTGCTCCAATGTTTGGCGTGCCTGGTTTGTAAATGGTCAAAAATATACTGAAGTTCTCCGTCGGGAATCTTTGAGATCAAGGCATGTCCCGTAGCAGTACCTGCGAGCGGAAGTCTGGACCCAATCTCTAATCGTAAAGTCATCAGTGTGTTGGCACTGTGACAAACCTCGATTTCGATCGCATCAAGACGGTCGCGAGTGGCAAGCGAAGCATGCACATTGAAGGTGTTAGCAAGTTCTTGCAGATATGGCCGCACAATATCACTGAGTCCAAAGGGCTCACGAGCCGCAAACCCAAGTCCGAGGACCGAGGTCCCCAGTCGATATTGCCTCAACCGAGGCGAATAATGGAGATACCCCAATCCAGCGAGAGCCTGTAGTAGCCGCGATGTCGTGGGTTTCGGTAGACCGACCTTTTGAGCAACATCCATGCTGCCGAGCCACGCGGAGCTGCTAAAGGCCTCTAGAACAGTGAGGCCGCGCGCCAAGGCTGTAACGAAATCCCGGTCCTCAGCAACTACACCGGACTGCCGGCGCCGGCGCACCTTGTCGCGCGGTGTCTCGACGTTGGATTCCGGACCTGCTTTTTCTTCCAACCCACCGCCGGCCTGTTTATTCATCTTTCTCAATCGCCCCAAAATGTAGCGCTTAACTGTTCCATGCGACGACCGATTTCATTCGACACCGTAATTAATTCAGGACCAAGCTGGTCTTCGAATTTGCCTTTATCGAGATCCCGGCGCCGAGTTCCACAATTGAGTGCAAGAATTGTTTCGCCACGATCCAGCCATAGCGGTGCTCCGACCGCATAAATCTCGCTTCTCCAATCGCCGAAGGAGATGGAAAATCCTCGCTCATCGACTTGAGCGATCGATTGCCGTAGCGCATCGATGATCTCATCGGCGCTCGACCCGGCCGCTGCTCTGATGGCATCGAAGTGGGCCTCTCTACGCTCTGGCGCCAATGCCCACATGTATGCACGCCCCATCGCGGACTGAGCAATGGGCACCAAAGCACCGACGCGCAATTGCATTGCCACCGTCTCTGGCCCTGAGCAATAATGCAAATAGAGCATGTCGGGTCCATCACCGATACCCAAAGCCACTGACATTTCATGCTTATCAGCCATGCTTTGCATCAACGGTTCAGCCACCTGGCGAACTGTCAGCGTCTGCAATAAGGAAAGCCCCAGAGTCGAAACCTTTTCCCCAAGGTGGTACTGGCCGTGAGGACCCACTTGCCGCAGATAGCCCATCGCACAAAGCGTATAGGTCAGTCGTGCTACAGTTGCCTTAGCCAAACCGGTCCGCTGAGCAATTTCCTTATTTCCTAAGGGAGCATCAATAGCGTGGAATGCTCGGAGGATGCTGAGCCCACGCGCTAGTGAGACTACCTCCTTCGCCTTATTTTTGGATTCGTCCATCTCTGCGCCACCGACATCCGTTTCATCGACAGTTATCTGATTCCGCGCCTCCGCCCGGATGCACAATCCTTTCGAGGATTTCTCTCCTTATCCCATTCGACCCAATAATTAATCCCGCGCCATATGCAAGCGTGCCTCCCGCCCGGCCGTCCCGGAGCATTGCGAGCCGCTCCCTTCGATTGAAACAGCATAACGGTTTGGAGCGCGCCGGTTAACATCGGGAGGCTTGCTGCCACAAGCGCATCGACTCCCGCTCGTGGAAGCATTTCCCTAAGGCAGCACCTACAGCGCGCGGTCCATCTTGCGGAACGTGGTTTCGAAAAATGCCTTGACTCCTTAACCGCCCCCGGATCAAGTTCGCTAGAAGGACGGCGAGCAACGGCCGTGCGCGGATGCACAGCTGCTGTTCGCTCCGCGATTGGGGAGGAAAAGGATGAGGAAGCCGCTGAGGCTCGGAGCGGGCTCAGGCTATTGGGGCGACGCCCTCGATCCGGCATTAGAACTACTTGAGATGGGCGAGCTCGATTATCTATCAATGGATTATCTTGCCGAACTC
This sequence comes from Rhizobiales bacterium 32-66-11, assembly GCA_002304505.1. Classification (GTDB taxonomy): domain Bacteria; phylum Pseudomonadota; class Alphaproteobacteria; order Rhizobiales; family Xanthobacteraceae; genus NCEH01. The sequence continues at coordinate 22,916 of NCEH01000028.1, forward strand.
ACTATGGCCCTGCTTCAACGCCAACGTCGAAAAGATCCCGCTACTGGTTATATACCTGATCTACCCTCTCATCTCAGAGCTTTGCTACCCATCGCCCGCAAGCAAGGCACGCGCATAGTGTGCAACGGTGGCGGCGCGAACCCGAGCGCGGCTGGCGAGCGGATTCGAGAGTTGGCCAGAGAGCTGGGCCTTGAGGGTACGCGCATCGGCGTCGTGGAGGGTGATGATCTTCTGGGCCGCTTGGATGAATTAATGGACGCGGGCGTCGACCTGACAAACCTTGATACCGGGGAGATGAGTTTTTCGTCCGTGCGGAACAGGGTGGTGGCAGCAAATGTCTACACTGACAGCACGGGCATCATATCAGCGCTCTCGCAAAACGCTGACGTCGTTATCGCCGGCCGCGTTTCCGATAACGCGCTGTACGTCGGGCCAATCATGCGCACGTTCGGCTGGGCCCACGATAGTGCGCATCAAGACCTCGTGGCCGCTGCCATCACCGTGGGCCATGTCGTGGAATGCGCCGCTGGTGCGACAGGGGGAATGTCGTCCCGCTTTGCAGAAATGCCCGATATGGGGCGGGTCGGATTCCCCCTCATCGAATTCAGCGAAGATGGCACCGCTGTAATTTCAAAGGTGAAAGGCAGTGGCGGTCGCGTCGATGCTTTCACCGTGAAAGAGCACCTGGTCTATGAAATCGGTGATCCTGCAAGATATCTGATGCCCGACGGCGTAGCCGATTTTACTCGCTTGGCGATTGAAGAACTGGGTCAAGACCGAGTGAAGATGTCGAGGATGGGCGGGTATCCTCCGCCCGACACGCTCAAGCTTGTAGTGGGCTATGAGGACGGTTGGATCGGAGAGGGTATCGTATTCTTTCCTTGGCCCGACGCGTTGGCTCGCGCGGATAAAGCAAAGCAGACCTTAGTGGAGCGATTTGACCGGCTTGGGCTGAAGGCTAACAAGATCCAATTCGACCTCGTCGGCGTGAACATGCTGCATGGTCCTGCCTCGCCGATGCCCGATTATGAGCTTGCGGAAGTCGGTTTGCGGGTCGCGGTGCATACAGCCACGCGCGATGAGGCTGAAAAAGTGCGCCGCGCTTGCGCTCACCTCTGGATCATGGGGCCGGGAGGAACATCCTTCGGGACTCCCATGAAACCGCGTCCTGTTTACGGGGTTTGGCCAACCCTTATTCCCCGCTCTTTCGTTACCCAGCGCGTAACACTTCTTGAGGCATAGGCCATGCAGCTCCTTCGTGACATCGCGTACGTTCGGTCCGGTGACAAAGGCGATTTGGTCTCGGTCGGCGTAATCGCGCGTGCGCCAGCGGCCTATCCGGCTCTGTTGGCTAGTCTTACTCCTGAGAAAATAAAGCTTCTATTTGGGGAATGGGTAGAAGGGGAAGTTGAGATTTACCCCATGAACAATATTGAAGCTGTCGTAGTGATCATGCGTCGCGCCCTTGGTGGCGGAGCGACGCGCACGTTGAGGCTGGATCAGACAGGAAAAGCCCTGGGTAATGCTTTGTTGCGCCTTCCAGTTGTCTCAACATCTCCTCGTTAAGTCGGAAAAATATAGACCGCGATAAACTTGCGGCCAACTCACAAAATAACAACTCAAACAGGCAACTGGAGGCGCCGATTTGTCGCTTACCTGTTGTTCGTATCACCAACCCATTCGCATCCGACGCTACGCAACACGACACAGCATGGTGACGCGCTTCGGCGTCACTCAATCGCTCATGCATCTGAAATACCCGGGCGGCGTAACTTCTGTTCGGTGAGCGGCAGCCTTCGGAAGTTCCCAATTCAGAGGAATGCAAATGAAAACAAACCTTCATCGTAGAGTGTCAATCGCTGCCGCCCTGTCGCTCATCCTGGCAGGCACAGCCTCCGCTATTGCCCAGACATACCCCAACCATCCGATCAGATTCACGGTGCCATTCGCGTCGGGCAGCGCTACAGACACGTTGGCACGTGTACTTGGGCAGAATGTTGCGATGCAGCTTGGGCAGCCCGTCGTGGTCGAAAACGTGCCGGGCGCAAACGGGCAGATCGCTGCCGCACAAGTGGCTCGAGCAGCGCCGGATGGCTACACTGTCTTCATCACCTCGAACTCGACTCATGCGTCAAATCAGGCGCTCTACAAGAAGCTGAACTACGACCCCATTAAGGATTTCGAGCCGATTTCGAAGTTGGGCACGACGACTCTGGCCCTCGTCGTGAACCCATCTGTTCCTGCCAACAATGTGCAAGAGTTAATCGCTTACGCTAAATCAAATCCAGGCAAGCTAGTGTTTGGCGCCGGTTCAGCTTCTTCCCGACTTGCGGTCGAAATGCTGAAATCTGTCGGAAATGTTGATATCCTGTATGTACCGTATCGGTCAAACCCCCAAGCGGTGACCGACCTGTTGGGCGGTCAAATCCAGCTTATGTTTGCTGATGTTACAACCACGCTTCCCGCGGCTCGCGCCGGCAGTCTTAGAGCGTTGGGCGTATCCTCGGCAGAGCGTTCGCCCCTTGCGCCCGACCTGCCGTCCATGCAGGAAGCTGGCCTGAAGGGATATGAGCTAACCGGCTGGTTTGCTGCGTTCGCTCCCGCAAAGACGCCGCAGGAGATCATCAACATCCTCAACAGGGCTTTCGTCAAAGCACTGGCGGACAAAGGTGTTCAGGAAGCTTTGCTCAAGGCGGGAATAGAGCCAACTTCGTCCAGCCCGGGGGAACTTGCCGCCTTTGTCATCACCGAAACGAAAAAGTGGTCCGATACGGCTCGGGCAGCCGGCATAGAGCCGGAATAAATAGATCGTCTGTCGATTCGACAAAATTGCACGCAATATGCCGCCATCAGTGATAATCAGCTATCTGGGTTGCTGGCATCTGGGCTGGGAAATGTAATTGGGATCCTCATTGGGCTCTCCCCGACGACGCGATCGGCAGTGACGCCTGGGAGCCGCCGCACTTGGCGGCCCCAATTGTCGGATCGCGCTGTGCAACGGTGGGCGGCAGAGGCCGGTCTGTCGCTCGCGCTCCGGTGCGACACCGTCGTCGCCTCGCCCATGGTAAAGTTCATGGCAAGCTCTGGAAACGTCGGCCTCGCCGGTGATCCACACCGTGCCCGCCTGCATCGGTGCCGCCCGAGCGTGGCAGATGCTGTTCTACGCTGAGGCAGTGGACATGGAGCATCCCGCGGCTTGTGGCCCATATCGCGTCCGAAGGCAGCACCTTCGACACGGTGTTTTAGCGCACAGCAGCTTGTCCGCTCGGCCGGGCCACTTCCACTCGCGATGACTAAGGCATCCTCAACGACGCCTTAGAAGCCGTGCTCCCTGAGGAACGGGGAGGCTCCATGGCGCTTTACCTTTCGCGGAATCATAGAGAAGGAAACGTGCTTTTAAGGAAAAGCACGCTCCTGTGTTCTCTATTTGCTCATTTTCCAGATATCTAAGCAGATCTATGAGTTCTAATCTGATTCACGTCTTCAGCTCTCTGTTTTATGAAGTTTGAGAATGCGTCCGGTAATAGGGGTTGAGATTGCTCGCAGATATGCAAGCGCAACCTCAGCCGCCGTCACCGGCGTAAAGCCCGTGAAATATGCGTGGTAGGCAACGGATTCCGCTAAAACCGTGGGGCTGATGCAATTGATGCGTACACCACGTGGTAATTCCACAGCCGATGCCTTCACGAACCCTTCGACCATATGATTGATCGTCGTCCCGATCGAGCCTCCGTGCATGTATTCGTCGGTGAGCACGCCGGAGACCAAGGTGAACGACCCCTTGTCGGCGATAAAAGGAAGGGCAGCGCGAACTAAATTGATCTGTCCCATCCCCTTCGAGCTAAGCGACGCCGCCCATTGTTCGTCGGTGGTTTGCTCGAAAGGTCCCGGGTATACGTCTCCAGCAGCATTTGCGACCGCGTCGAATGCGCCGATCTGACTGAACAAGCCTATCAAAGTGTCCGGTCGCGTAATATCGGCCTGAAAGTCCCCAGTCTTGCGTCCAATCGAGATGACCTCGTGGCCATTTTCTGCCAGTATTTTTCTAACAGCTGTTCCTACAGTTCCAGTTCCAACAACGATGGCTTTCATTGAGTTATCCTCATTTCGAGACGTTCGGGAACGCTTTTGACCGCACTTACCCTATGACCGCTCGTGAGTCCGTTAAGGTCAGGCCATTGGTGGGCGAGGAATTAGCGGCCTCAGGAGAAGGCGTCGGCGAGCTTTCGAGGCCGGCGATTTAATACTATTGGTCTCTAAAGCGGCGTCATTTCCGATATCGGTGAACCGCATTCGGATGTTCGACGCAATACCATTCGCCCTTGGACAGCATTGGCTAGATCGACATGCCGCCCGAGACTTCGATGCGTTGAGCGTTGACCCATCGATTATCTTCCGAGAGTAATGAAGCGATCATTGGGCCGATGTCGTCGGGAAGTCCCGCACGCCCGAGCGCGGTCATTTCTGCAACACGCTTGTTCAATTCGGGGTTGTCCCGCACCATCCCCCCGCTGAAATCAGTAGCGATAGCCCCCGGCGCTACCACGTTAACTGCGATACGGCGCGGCCCGAGTTCCTTGGCCATATAGCGGGTCATTATTTCGACTGCACCCTTCATCGCGGCATAGGACGCGCTGCCAGGGATGATGATACGTGTCAGACCGGAAGACAGGTTCACGATCTTACCGCCGTCCCTCATCAGCGGCAGCAACGTTTTCGTCAAGAAGAAAACGCCTTTAAAATGGACATTGTAGAGCGCATCCAGCTCTGCTTCCGTGGTTTGCTCAATGCTGTTGTGGTGCGAGATGCCAGCGTTGTTGACGAGGTAGTCGAACTGCTGGGCTTTTAATTCGCCGAGTGCGTTCCGCGCGCGAACGGCGAAATCGTCGAAGGTGCCCACATTGCCGGTATCAAGCTGCAAGGCGATTGCCTTTTGCCCAATTTTGGTCACCAAACCAGCCACCTTCTCGGCTTCTGCCCGATTGGAGTTGTAAGTGAAAATCGAATCGACGCCTCGCTGGGCGAGGTTCAGCACGGCGCTGCGACCAAGACCACGGCTGCCGCCTGTGACCACCGCTATCTTGGCGCTTGCGATTGCTTGATTTTCGGCCGTCATTCTTCACCTCTTGCTCGCCCGCTTCCCACGAAGATACGCACGGCGGCACAATGAGTTGAATGCCGAAACTTTCCCCGTTCTTGCCTATTTCTGCTCGAGTTCCTATTTCCAGAGAAACGCGAGAAAGAGGTCGGAGATGTCAGGGCTGCTTGTGGAAGCGATCTCGCGCTACACCGAACGACAGGTTGGAGTAAGTCCGTTTTTGACGGCGATTGGAGGGGTCACCATTCTCCGATCAGATCATGAGAAACCGGCCGCTCACATGATTATCAAGCCCGCCCTTTGCATCGTTGTGCAAGGTGCCAAATGGACGAGCTTCGGCGACAATCGATTTGAGTACGGCGCTGGGCAGGCGCTAGTGGTCTGCGTTGAAGTTCCCTCGGTGGGGCGGGTTGTCGAAGCAAGTCCGAATGAGCCCTATCTCGGTATCATTATCGAATTCGATCAGGCGACGATCCGCGAGGTCTGGGAAGCACTGGGTACACCACAGCAGGAAAGTGAAGATACCCGCCGCGGTGTCTTCGTGACACACTTTGATGGGGCGCTGTCGGACTGCGTGCTTCGTATTGTCCGCCTGCTCGACACACCCGACGCGATTCCCACGCTTTTTCCAATGATCATGCGAGAAATTGCCTATTGGCTTCTGACCGGCCCCCATGGCGGCGAGGTTGCGAAGATGACGTTGGCGAACACCCACACCCATCGTATGGTTAGCGCCATACACAACCTACGCGACCGCTTCTCGGAACCGATTCGAATTGAGCAATTGGCCAGACTAGCCCAATTGAGCCCATCCGCATTTCACCGCCACTTCAAGGCGCTAACGTCACTGACTCCGTTACAGTATCAGAAGCAACTCCGCTTGTTGGAAGCACGTCGACTAATTATCTCGAACACGGCCAACGTTGAGACGGCTGCGTTTGAGGTCGGTTACCAAAGTCCATCGCAGTTCAGCCGAGAATATGCCCGCATGTTCGGTGCGCCGCCGAAGCGAGATTCAAGGAATTTGAATACAGAGCTGTTCTAACATAATTTATGACTTGAAGCCGTTGCGCTGCTGATTTCCAGGTCACTTGCGCTTCAAGATGTGCGCGCGACTTCTCGGAGCGCACCCATCAGGGCATCCGCCGCCGGAGGTAGGTTGACGCCGACGAGGCGTGAAACGCTGATCTGCTCCAGTATCAAAGGCTCGACTGAAGAATGGTGGGCCAAACTGTGCTGTGTGCAGGATCGAGAGCGACAGATTGCGGTAGAATTCCCAGAAAATCTGTTTGCTTCAGAAGCCAGAGTGTATTGACGCGCTTCATTGCGCTTATTGGCATCTTGTCGAAATCGGCAAAAGAAATAGATAAGCATCTCCTGACTAATTTTATCGGGGATTTCGAATTCGTTCATGCATTCTTCACGTGGCCGCAACGAGAGCATGAAGGCCGATCTGGAAGAGGCGAAGCTCGCGCATTTAAAATGTATGTGTACGACACCCTTACATTAACTAAGAGTCATGATTTCTGCGAAAGTCTAGTTGAATATTATAGAAAATCATGACAACAGCATCTCTATTTTACCCGTTTTTATTTTAACGTCTATTGCAAGCGCCTCGCGTCGCGGTATGAATTGCATATGAGGAATGAACTATCCGAACGCTTATTGGAAATCCCTCGGCTTCACCTTGATCGTGTCGATGTGGAGATCCGGGATATAGATGTCGCGCGTTCGCAGCCCGCGGGGCGGAAGATCCCGGGGATCCGGCCCCGAGCCGCCGTGACGCACCTGGTCACCCCGTCCGTGCGGAACAGGGAATGCCGCATCCCGCTCGCCGACGCTCGCCAATTCCCCAGACAGGTCGCTCAGCCGATGCGCAACGAGATGCACGACCTCCCCCTCACGCTGGATCCTTCCCCACACCGCGATCATGCCGGCGCTCAGCACAGTGCGCCGGTGCGCCTCGAATACCTTCGTCCACACCACCAAGTTGGCGATGCCGGTCTCGTCCTCCAGGGTGATGAACATCACGCCTTTCGCGCTGCCAGGACGCTGCCGAACCAGGACTATCCCCCCAGCCTCAAGCCATTTCCCGTCCCTGGCATCCATCGCCTCCTTACAGGACACGATCCGCCGCTTCCGCAGATCCTCGCGCAGGAAGGACACCGGATGCGCCCGCAATGTGAGGCCGGTGTGCCCATAATCCTCGACGACCTCGCTGCCCGCGGTCATGGGGCGTAGCGGCACCGCGGGTTCCTCGATCTCCCGCAGGATGCGGGCGTCACTCTCCGATGAGGCGGCGAACAGCGGAAGTGGTTCATCGCGCAGCGCCTTGATCGCCCATAGCGCCTCGCGACGGGCGAGCCCGAATGCAGGGCGGAAGGCGTCGGCCTCGGCCAAGTGCACCAGCGCGGCCGCGGGGATGCCCGCACGGTGCCAGAGCTCCTCCACACCGGAATAAGGTCGATCGGCTCGTGCGGCGACGAGCGTTGCCGCATGAGCGTTGGCCAATCCCTTGACCAGCCGTAGGCCCAGGCGGACGGCAAAGCGCCGGTCATCGTCGGTCTGCTCGAACGTGCAGTCCCAGCGAGAGGCATTTGCACAAACGGGCCGGATCTCCACCCCGTGCTCTCGGGCGTCCCGAACGATCTGAGCCGGCGCGTAAAATCCCATGGGTTGCGCATTCAACAAGGCGCAGCAGAACACATCCGGGTGCCAGCATTTCAGCCAGGAGGAGGCATAGGCGATAAGGGCGAAGCTGGCGGCATGGGATTCCGGGAAGCCATAACTCCCGAACCCCTCGAGCTGGGTGAAGGTGCGTTCGGCGAAGGCCTGTTTGTAGCCGTTCGCGACCATGCCCGAGACCAGCTTCTCTCGAAATTTCGAAACTCCGCCCGAAAACTTGAAGGTGGCCATCGACTTCCTGAGCAGGTCGGCTTCGCCGGGGGTGAAACCCGCACAGGTAATCGCGACCCTCATTGCTTGCTCTTGAAAGAGCGGCACACCAAGGGTCTTGCCGAGCACCTTCTCAAGCTCGGGCTTGGGATAATGGACGGGCTCCTTCCCCTCCCGGCGCCGGAGATAGGGGTGGACCATGTCACCCTGGATCGGACCTGGGCGAACGATCGCAACCTGCACGACCAGGTCGTAGAAGGTCCGAGGCTTTAGGCGCGGAAGCATGCTCATCTGCGCCCGGCTTTCGATCTGGAAGGTGCCGAGGGTGTCCGCCTTCCGGATCATCGCGTAGGTGCGCGGATCCTCGGCGGGGATCGACGCGAGGTCGAGCTCGATGCCCTTGTGCTCGGCCAGAAGGTCGAAGCCGCGCTTCATGCAGGAGAGCATCCCTAAAGCGAGAACATCGACCTTCATGAACTTCAACGCATCGATGTCGTCCTTATCCCACTCGATGACCTGCCGATCCTCCATGGCCGCGGGCTCGATCGGGACGAGGTCGTCGAGGCGATCGTGCGTGAGGACGAAACCACCGGGATGCTGTGACAGGTGCCGGGGAGCGCCCATGAGCTGCTTGGCGAGGCCCAGGGCGAGCCGAAGGCGCCGATCCGACAGGTTGAGGTTCAGACCCTCCACGTGCTTGGCCTCGACGCCCTCCTCCGACCAGCCCCAGACCTGGCTCGAAAGCGTCTTGATGAGGTCTTCCGTGAGACCCAGGGCCTTGCCGACGTCCCGAAGGGCGCCTTTTGTGCGATATCGGATCACGGTCGAGCAGAGCGCCGCGTGGTCGCGGCCGTAGGTGTCGTAAACCCACTGCATCACGATCTCGCGCCGCTCATGCTCGAAGTCGACGTCGATGTCGGGCGGCTCCCGGCGCTCTTCGCTGACGAAGCGTTCGAACAGGAGATCGTTGCGGCCAGGATCGATGGAGGTGATCCCCAGCACGAAGCACACCGCGGAGTTTGCGGCCGAGCCCCGCCCCTGGCACAGGATGTCCTGAGACCGCGCGAACCTCACGATGGAATTCACCGTCAGGAAATAGGGGGCGTAGCTCAGCTTCTCGATGAGCCCAAGCTCATTTGCCAACGCTTTTCGCACGCTGCCGGGAACGCCCTCGGGGTATCGGCGGGCCGCGCCCTCCCAGGTCAGCTTCTCCAGCGTCTGCTGTGGGGTGAGGGAGGGATCGTCGCGCTCCTCGGGATATTGATAGGCGAGCTCGTCCAGACTGAACCTGCAGCGGTGAACGATCCCTGTGGTTCGGGCCAGGGCCTCCGGATAGCGGGCGAACAGCCGGTGCATCTCTTCCGGTGTCTTAAGGTAGCGGTCCGCGTGCCGCTCTCGCCGGAAGCCGAGGCTGTCGATGGTGACGCCGTGGCGAATGCAGGTGACGACGTCCTGCAGCTGCCGCCGCTTCGGCTCGTGGAAGAGGACGTCGTTGGTCACGACGGTGGGTATGCGCACGCGCGCCGCCAAGTCGGATAGCGCGTGGAGACGAAGCTGGTCGTTCGGCCGCCGGCGCAGGGTGAGGGCGAGATACGCACGCTCGCCGAAGGCATCTCGCAGACGCCGAAGGCGCATGCCGCAGATCTCGTCGGCCTCCTCCGGCACAAGTATCCCGATCAGCCCCTCCGCATAGGCAACGAGGTCGTCCCATCCGAGGACACACTTGCCTTTGCCGCCGCGCCGCTTTCCGAGCGAGAGAAGGCGGCAAAGCCGGGAATAAGCCGCGCGATCCGTCGGATAGACGAGCACCGACATCCCGTCCGTGAGATCGATCCGGCAGCCGACGACGAGGCGGACACCCGTGACCTTGGCAGCCTCGTGGGCCCTCACGGTCCCTGCGAGTGAATTGCGGTCGACGATCGCCAACGCCTCGATGTCGAGGAGCGCCGCGGCCGCGAATAGCTCGTCGCAAGAGGAAGCGCCCCGCAGGAAACTGAAATGCGAGGTGACCTGCAGCTCGGCGTACCGCGGCCGGTTCATCCGAATAGCCCGTGCAGGTACCAGCGATGTGACCCAGTCGCGGCGTCCTCTCCGTCTCCGGCCCGGAAGATCCAGAACCGCTCGCCGGCGTCGTTCTCCACTTGGAAGTAGTCGCGCACCGCGGACATCTCCATGTCGCCCTTCCACCATTCGCCGAAGACCCGCTCTGGGCCATCGGCGTGGCGGACGCGGTGGCGCACCCCGCGCCACGAGAACCAGGCCGGAGGATGATCCGGCAGCAGCGCCATGGCATCGATGACCTCAGGCCGCGGCAGAAGACGGGAGGGGCGCGGCCAGTGCTCCGGCCATGTGGCACCTGCCATGGGTGCCATGGGCGCGACGCGCGTCACCGATCGCTCCGGCACATCGCTGGCGACCGGCGCCATCCTATAGAGGCGGCTCTCGCCCACTTGGTTGGCCAGCACGTCGACGAGCCCGGAGATGTCGGGGACGGATTCCTCGACCAGGCTGCTGGCAGCTTGGCGTTCGGCCAAGGGTTCGGCGAGCGTCGCCGCCAGAGACAAACATTCGATGCCAAAGCCGGGCTCGATCGTCTCGACCTTGTCGGTGAGAAGTCGGCCGAGGCGCTTCGCCTCGCGGACGGGGAGCGCGGTTCCGACACGGATGGCCTGAACCGTATTGTCGACGCGATGGCAGAGAAGATCGACGCGCTTCGCGCCGAGCCCTCGCTCCGTCAGCCGCTCGCACAGAGCGACGACGAGCTTGCCGATATAGCGTGTGATCGTCTCAGGTGCGCCGATGGGCTCGGCGAAGGCGCGGCGCACGCTGACGATTTCCTCCGGACGGACGGGGTCGATGGGCTCCGCGAGCGTTCCCAGGGCTTGGTCCATGCGGCGCCCGAGTTCCGGCCCAAACCTCAAGGCGAGCGGCGCGCGAGGAACGGCGAGCAGGTCGCTGATCCGCTCGAAGCCAAGGACGCGGAGACCGGACACGATATCGGCCGGCAGGCGCAGGGCGATGATTGGCAGGCCCTCCACGGCTTCCCGGGCGCCGCCCGAAGAAACGACGACAGTTGTCCGCCGTCCAAACCTGGCGACAGCATGGGCAGCGCCCCAGGTATCCGCCACGACCGCGCGAGCTCGGACACCAGAAGCCGCCAGCCTCTGGACAATGGATACCAGCATGACGCCTTCGCCACCATGCAGGTGGTCGGCTCCCGACGTGTCGAGGACGATACCGTCCGGGGGATCTGCGGCGACGATCGGCGCGTAGCGCTGCATCATCCACACAGCGATCCGGTCCAGCGTTTCTGCATCAGCTTGGGCATCATGCTCCTGCACGATCAATGCGGGCACGAGGACCCGTGCCGTCGTTGCCGGCATTCCGGGCCGCAATCCCTGCCGTTGCGCGGCCTCGTCGGCGGCAACGATGACTTGCCGCTGTCCCTGGCGCCCGACGAGCACCATTGGCGCTTCAGCCGGCGGCGCGGCCGTACCCGCCTTCCGCCGCACCCGATCCGTCGGCCAGGTCGGCAGGCAAATGGAGACGACCCTCGGCATCGCACGCGTCCACTTCGAAATCTGCACTCTCGCCCGCTCGGCAGCGGATCAGCTCAACGAGCCAGCGATGTCGGCCGACCCCTGGCACCGGCAAAGGGACCGAAGGAAGGACCGACACGCGCCATCGCGTCATCGCGGCCGTCGGTTGACCGAAGTCGACCGCGTCGGCCGGCCTACGCCACCGTCGCAGGGCAATGCCCATCGTCCCGGTCGCCTCGGCCCTCAGCTGCAGGCGCCGGGAGGCCGTCATGGACATCCGGGCGACTTCGCCGATGACGGCGCCCAGGCCGCCATGGCGAAGCCCCTCCTCGAGGCACGTGAGGATCGCCTTGTCGTCTCCGGCCTCAACGTAGATCACCCGATCGGGCGTGAGGCCGGCCTGGGCCAACGCCGGGGCGAAGAGGTCAGCCCGGGTGATGCACCACAGCACCTGGCCGTGGGTCCTCGCAGCGATCCCGGCGACGAACAGCGCCGCTGCCGCCCCGTCGACGGTGCCGTTGCCGCCGCCGGCGACTTCGTGGAGCGCACCCACGGCAAGCCCGCCACCAGGCAGCTTGTTGTCTATCCGAGGAACACCGAACGGCAGCACCTTCCGAATTCGCCGCTTGCTGCCCTCGAGGCTCTCGATCCGGTCCCGCAACGCCTCCATGACCTCATCACGGCGCCTGCCGCTGCCGTGCTTGGGGACGTTGGCATCCTCAGTGTTTGAATCCATCGAGGTCGCCGCACCGCAGGACTGTCGCCGTCAGGTACGATTGCTCCCACTCGAGCCACACCGATTCGCGTTCTTCGCTGCAGGCGCACCAGCACGAAGGCTCTCCAGCGCCACGAAATTCGAGCACCGACAAGCTCCTGGCAACGGCTCTTCCGTCCGCGCGATTTGCATCGCTCGGCATGGCAACCCTCCATGGCTGAACATGGCTCTATGGATTCCATGAGAACGAACCAAGAACAAGGAGAAATTTGCGCCAAGGATCGAAGTGCGGTGAAGATCGTTAATTCTCAAAGCTCCGCGCAGCTGCCTTGCGGCTGGGCCTTGAGCAACCATATGGCGCGGATCTCGATGAGAGCGGAGGGACGATGAGCGACTTGGTTGGCGAGGCGACCCGGGAGGACAGCGCGGGACGGGGTCGCTACTTTATCCGCCTCGCTCGGCAGGCTGAGGCCGAGCTGACCTATCGGTGGTCAGGCGAGCGCACGATGATCATCAACCACACCTACGTTCCCCGCGCGTTCGAAGGCCGCGGGATCGCCGCCAAGCTGGTCAACTCTGTGATCGCAGACGCGCGGAGCGAAGGGTTCAAGATCACGCCCCTCTGCTCCTACGTCTCCGCCCTATTCTCCCGTCACCCTGAATGGAGCGACCTGCTCGCGTGACCTCAGCCTTCCGCAGGATTGAAGGAACCCTGACGTCAAAAGGCGAGCACAGTCTGAGGCGGCTGGCTATCGAAGCGCTTCACTCTGAACGTGCCGGAAGGCGGGGGCCGCAGAAGCTCGGCCACGGGTACGCTGGCATCGAGCCAATCCATCCGGCGATCACGAGAAAGCACCGCCATTTGCCGTTCCATATAGGGCGCCGCGTCGCCGTTCGCCGGCGTCGTCAGGATCGCGTAGGCCTCCGGCCACCCCTCTCTCGCAGGCCGCCACACCGCTGCAAAGTAGAACCAGTCGCCATCCGCCCGCGTGAAGCTGAAGAGCTCACCGTTGGTGCGGTGAAGCAGCTCTGAGGCCGGCACGAGGCAGCGGTAGCTTGAAAAAGAGCGTGCCTTCAGCGCGGATGAGGGTGAAGGGGCGCACACCGCCCGCCGGCGGCCGAAGCCCCCACGGCAGCATCACCATCTCAACATCGCTGCCATCGCGCCGTATGATCAGACCGCGTTCGCCGAGAGCGCCCTCGGGATCGAATGCCTCGACGTTCATGCCAAAGAACATAACAAGAACACACGCCAATGACAACGCCGACTGGGACGGAAGGGCCGATGTGCAATGATTATCGCCTGAAGGTCGACGTGGCTTCGATCGTTGACGACTTCGCTCACCTGAAAATCCAGATCCGGTTCGGCGAAGGTACGCCGAACATTGAGCCGCGGGACGACATCAAGATCACGGACCTCGGTCCTATCATCCGTACCATCGACGGCGTGCGCGGCGAAGGCGAATTGGTGCAGCGGCGCTGGAGCTGGCCGGGGCCCAACAAGCGGCCGGTCTACAATTTCCGCTCGGACGGCCGGGAGTTCACCTCGAACCGCTGCCTGATCGTGGCGGACGGCTTCTACGAGTTCACCGATCCCGTTGAGAAGGGAAAGAAGCGTAAGGACAAGTGGCTCTTCACCGTCCGAGATGAGCCGATCTTCTGCATCGCCGGCATATGGCGCGCCACAAAGGATGTCGGCGAAGCCTTCATCATGCTCACCATGCCGCCCGGGCCCGACATCGCTCCCTATCACGATAGGCAGGTCGTCATCCTGGAACACGACCTCTGGAGCGACTGGCTCGACCCAACCGTTCCGGCGCAATCTCTGATCCGCCCGCTGGCACCGGGGACGCTGCAGGTCGAGCAGGTCGGTTGAGATGGAAGATCCCACGCGAACCACTTTCGGACGCTCTCCCCTCCTCTCTGAGGAGAACGGGCCCGCCGCGCCGCACCGGAAGATCATTCACGTGGACATGGATGCGTTCTACGCGTCCGTCGAACAACGGGATAATCCGGAACTATGCGGAAAGCCCCTTGCCGTCGGAGGCTCCGCCGCCCGGGGCGTCGTCGCGGCCGCGAGCTACGAGGCGCGCGCCTTCGGCGTCCATTCGGCGATGCCGTCGGTCACGGCAAAACGGAAATGCCCGGAGCTGATCTTCGTCCCGCCACGCTTCGACGTCTATCGGGCCGTCTCCGCCCAGATCCGCGAGATCTTCGCCGAGCACACCGATCTCATCGAGCCTCTCTCCCTCGACGAGGCCTATCTCGACGTCACCATCAACCACCACAGCATTCCATCTGCCACGACGGTGGCGGAAGTGATCCGGCAAGCGACCTCAATAAGCCCAATGGCCAGGCGGTGATCACACCGCGCATGGGACCTGGCTTTGTGGAAGCGCTGCCGGTGAAGAAGTTCCACGGGGTCGGGCCGGCAACATCCGCGAAAATGGAACGGCTTGGGATTACGACCGGTGCCGAGCTGAAGGTGCAGTCGCTCGATTTCCTGCAGCAGCACTTCGGCAAATCGGGTCTCTGGTATTACCGCATCGCCCGCGGCATCGATGAGCGGCCGGTCGAACCAAATCGACTGCGAAAGTCGATCGGCGCTGAGGACACGTTCGCCGTAGATATCTTCGATCTGAACGTGGCTCGGCAGGAGATGAGCGCGCTCGTGGCCAAGGTCTGGCGCCATTGCGAGGGAAAAGGGATGCGCGGCCGCACCGTCACGCTCAAGGTCAAGTATGCGGATTTTCAGCAGATCACACGGAGCCGCACGGCGAGCGGCACGATAATGGCTGCCGCAGATATGGAAGGCTTGGCTGCCGATCTCCTGGAGCCGCTATTTCCCATACCCAAAGGCATCCGGCTGATTGGCGTGACCGTATCGGGCCTTGAAGACCATAACATCGATACACGAGAGCAAATCCAACTGCCGCTCTTCTAGGGCTTATCGCTACCGGCCCGCCGAGCCAGAGCGATCGCCCTGGCCCTGTCCATTGGTAGAATCGCCTTTTTCGCGATACCGGCGAGCCGGCAATGTTTAAGATGCTTTGGCGCGACGGGTGGCCGGCTTCTTCGCCGGCGCCGCGGCAACCACAGCCTTTAACCGCTGCTGGCCCAAGCCCATCTTCTTGGCCAATTCCGAGCGCGCCGCGGCATAGCTCGGCGCCACCATGGGATAATCGGAAGCGAGGCTCCACTTTGCGCGATATTGCTCCGGCGTCATGTTATAGGTGGTCCGAAGATGCCGCTTGAGCGACTTGAACTTTTTGCCGTCCTCAAGACATACGATGTAATCGGGCGTGACCGATTTCTTGATCGAGATCGCCGGCTGAGGCGGCTCTCGCAAAGTTTCCCGCTCGCTCTGACCGTTGGAAATAGCCACAAGTGCGGAATGAACACTGCCAATGAGAGCCGGGAGCTCCGCTGCCGCTACTGAGTTGTTTGTGACGAACGCGGAAACGATATCCGCGGACAATCCGAGGAAATCCACGTCGGCCGTGCTCTTGTCCTGATCGTCCACTTTTAACTCCCACGTCTCAAGTTCAGTGACTTTCGCCTCGGCTTATCCTTAGCAGCCGGGCCGTTCACAGGCCATTACCACGCTGACGATCAGCCACATGGCGGATGTCGCACCTCACGGCAGGGCCCGGCGTCAGAGAAATGGCTATCGGCCCCACGACGGGCCTCGCGCTCAACGATGCGAGCTTCAGTCACAAGCGAGAGCGGCCCGTCCGACGCCCAGGGTTCTTGTCTGCACCCTCGCCTAACTCCTTGATATGAGATTCAATTTCGAGTCGGAACAAAGGCTGGCAAAGCCGCTTGTTGACTCGCGCTGGTTGCGGCGGAGTTCGGGTGATGGCAACAGCTAGAGCCAATTGGAAGGGCTTCATCAAGGTGGGCGAACTTTCGTTCGCCGTCGCACTCTACACGGCCGCATCGTCGTCGGAGCGCATCGCCTTCAACACGCTCAATCGGTCCACGGGCAATCGTGTCCGGCGGGAGTTCGTTGATAGCGAGACGGGCGATCCTGTCGAGCGGGAAGACCAGGTTAAGGGTTATGAGGTCGAGAACGGCGACTATGTCGTGCTCGAGCCCGACGAAGTCGCGGCCGCCATTCCCGACAGCGATAAGACTCTGAAAATTGAGGCGTTCATCCCCTGCAGCGAGATAGACGACGTCTATTTCGACAAGCCCTACTATCTCGCGCCCGACAAAATGGGCACCGACGCCTTCAAGCTGCTGCGCGATGGCATGCGGCAGGCGAAGGTGGCAGCTCTGGCACAGACTGTCCTGTTTCGCCGCGTGCGCACGGTCCTCATCCGGCCCCACGGCCAGGGCCTCATCGGTACGACGCTGAACTTCGACTACGAGGTTCGCTCGTCCAATCAGGCTTTCGATGACATGCCGGACACCAAGATCCAGGGCGAGATGCTGGATCTCGCGAAGCACATCATCAAGACGAAGGCTGGATCGTTCGACGCCAAGGCCTTCGACGACCGCTATGAAGCGGCCGTCGCCGAATTGGTCAAGGCGAAGCTCGAAGGACGGACCTTGCCGAAGAAGAAGGCGCCGGCCCCGTCGAAGCCGAGCGACCTGCTCCAAGCCCTGCGCGAGAGCGCGGGGAAGGCGTCTGGAGGGACGAAGCGGGCGTCCTCAAAGCCGGAGGCCGCCGTGGCGCCGGGGAAGCCGAAGCGAAGCAGTCGCTCAAAGCGAGCGGCGTGACGGGAGGGCTCCATGGCGCTACGACCGTACTGGAAAGGCTATCTGAAGCTTTCCCTCGTCACGTGCCCCGTGCAGATGATGCCGGCGACCTCCGAGAGCGAAAAGGTTCGGTTTCACACCCTCAATCGCGAGACCCATAACCGCGTTGTCAGCCACTATGTGGATGCTGTCACGGGCAAGGAGGTTAAGGAAGAGGACGAGGTGAAGGGGTATCAGCGCGGCGAGAACGACTACATCATCCTCGAAGACGCGGAGCTGGAAAACGTTGCCCTCGACAGCACGAAGACGATCGACATTGACGTTTTCGCGCCGCACGATTCCGTCGAATGGATCTGGCTCGACACCCCTTACTACCTGTCGCCCAACGACCCCGTCGGCCAGGAGGCCTTTTCGGTGATCCGCGACGCCATGGCGGCGGAGAACATGGTGGGGATCTCCCGCCTCGTGATCTCGCGCCGGGAGCGCGCAGTCATGCTGGAGGCCCGCGGGAAGGGCATCGTCCTCTGGACCCTGCGCTATGGCGACGAGGTCCGTGACGAGGAGCCGTATTTCGGCGCCATCGACGATGCTCCTTCGGATTCGAAGGTGATGCCTTTGATCCAACAGCTGATCAAGAAACAGACCCACCATTGGGACAGCAAGCTGGTGGCCGATCCGGTCCAGGACAGGCTGCTGGAAATCATCGAGGCAAAGCGGACGAAGACCAAACGGTCTCCGAAAACGAAGGCCTCCGAACCCAAGGCCACGCCCAATAACGTGATCAACATCATGGATGCGCTGCGCAAATCCGTCGAAGCCGAGAACCGGCCGAGGAAGCGCTAGCGCCCGGCAGAGCCGGAGGGTAGAGCAAATGGCGCATCCCCCAGCGGGCACCACGACTAACGCTCTTCTTCAAAAGCGCTGGCACGGTGCGAAGGGTGAAGCGTTTTGGATCCAGATCAGCTTTGACCTGCGCCCAGGTGAGCGGCATCGACACGGTCGCGCCCGGCCGCGCACGTGGCGAAAGCGGAGCAACGGCCGTCGCCATGCGATCATTGCGCAGATAGTCGAGGAAGATGCGGCCGCCCCGAAGGCTCTTGGTCATCTTGATCAGATAGAGCTCCGGGTTGTCGCGCGCCATCTGCAGGCAGACATCACGCGCAAAGTCTTTGGCCTCCGGCCAGGTGAGCTTGCTGCGCTTGGCGACCGCCAGCGGGGTGACGACATGCAGGCCTTTCCCGCCAGTGGTTTTGCAGAAGCTGACGAGGCCGAGAGCCTCGAGGCGGTCGCGCATCTCCCGTGCCGCTTCGATCACATTCGAAAATGGGACATCCGGGCCTGGATCGAGATCGAAGACAAGGCGGCCTGGCAGGTCGGGGTGATGCGGCTCGCAGTTCCAGGGGTGCAGTTCGAGAGCGGCGACCTGCGCGACGGCGGCGAGGCCCTCGACGCGGTCGATCTGGAGATACGGCTTCTTGTCGCCGAAGACCGTCACCAACTCCAGGAGGTTGGAAGAGCCCGGCATGGCATGGCGCTGGAAGAACTCCTCACCGCCGATTCCGTCCGGTGCCCGAATGATCGAGCACGGCCGCCCGCGAATATGATCGATGAGCCACGGTCCCACCGCTTCGAAGTAGCGGGCAAGATCTTCCTTCGTCACTGGCTTGCCGTCATTCGCGTCCGGCCAGAGCGGTTTGTCCGGGTTTGAGATCAGCACGCCCATGATATCAACCTTGCCACGCCGGCGGGACTGCGTTGATGACGCCGGGACCGCGGGTTGAGACAGGTCTGTCTTTGTTGGCGGCGCGGGCTTCTCGGCCTCCACCTCGGCCGCAGGCTTGTCCTCGCGCAAGCCTTTGAAAGCCGCCTGCCGCACCAGTCCATCCGACGTCCAACCGGCGAACTCGATCTCGGCCACGAGCTCGGGTTTGAGCCAGACGACGCCTGCCTCCTTCTTCGGAGCGCCGATGCCGGTAAAGGGCGACTTTGAGGTCGCGAGCGCCTTCAGCTTCGGCAGCAGGGACCTGACCTTTTCCGCGCCATAGCCCGTTCCGACGCGCCCGACATAGACGAAGCTGTCCCCGCGATAGACCCCGACCAAAAGCGATCGAAACTTGCCGGCCGTCGTGGCATAAGCGCCGATCACCACCTCATGGCCTGCGCGGCACTTCGACTTTGCCCACGTATCCGTGCGGCCGGAGACATAAGGGGAATCGGCCTGCTTCGACACGATGCCCTCAAGCGACAGCCGACAGGCTGAACGCAGGACCGCTTCACCACCCGTGTCGAAATGCTCGACGAAACGCAGGCGCGCATCTTCACCGGCATCGGACAGAAGCCGCTGCAGGCGAGCCTTGCGATCGGCCAATGGCTGCGCTCGGAGATCCTCTCCGCCCTCGAAGAGAAGGTCGAAGGCGAAATAAACCAAGGCATCGGTCTTACCTTCTGAGAGGACTGCCTGCAGAGCAGCGAAATCCGGAGCACCGTTCTCGTCGAGCGCGCAGATCTCGCCGTCGATGATCACATCCGGCAGCTTTCCGGCAGCCCGGGCAATGGCCGAGTATTTGGCCGTCCAGTCCAGGCCCTTGCGGGTCTTCAGGGTCACTTTGCCGCCGAGCACCCGCATCTGGATGCGATAGCCATCGAATTTGATCTCGTGGATCCATCCTTGTCCGGAGGGTGGCCGATCGAGCACCTCGCATAGCTGCGGGGCGATGAACTCGGGTAAATCGACAGCTGTCGGAGCGCTGAGCTTCTTCGCGCGCGCCGGTGCTTTGCGCTCCTCGGCGGCAAGACCAGTGCGACTGTCCCACACCGCGTCGGCTTCGACTTTTCCGCCCTGCATCATGAACGGTTTTGGTGTGCGGCCCTTGCCGGCGGCGATCGCATCCATGGTCCGGCCGGACGCGACCGAAGTGGCATTCTTCTCAAGGACCGCGGCGCCGCTCTCTTCGACCGCGAACTCATCCCGGTGCTTGATCAGTAGCCAATTGGTCCGCTTGCCGCGCTCCCGGTCGTGGGCCATCCGAACCAGGACGAAGCTGCCATGCAGCCGTTCCCCATGGAGGGTAAATTTGAAATCACCCTTTGCCAGCGCTTGCTCCGGGGTTTTCGTACCCTCCGGCTCCCAATAGCCGCGGTCCCAGAGCATGACCGTGCCGCCGCCGTACTGCCCCTTGGGGATCGTCCCTTCGAAATCACCATAGTCCAGCGGGTGGTCCTCCACCTCGACGGCCAGGCGTTTGTCGTGGGGATCAAGTGACGGGCCTTTCGTGACGGCCCAGGATTTGAAGACGCCGTCGAGCTCGAGGCGCAGGTCATAGTGCAGACGGGTGGCATCGTGTTTTTGGATGACGAAGCGACGGCGGGTCGACCCGGCGACCTTCGTCTCACCGCTCGGCTCCTGCGTCCGCTCGAAGTCGCGCTTCGCCTTGTAGGTGGTGAGCTTGTCTTTCGCCATCGGAACCCTCGGACCGTGAACATGTCGCCACCCCCCAACGAACAAATGTCCGGCGGGAACGCATGTTCCCGCCGTGGGCGGAGCAGTGGCAGCGGGCTCCTGCCGGCCCCTCGAAAGCTCACCCTTTAAGAAGGGCGAGCGTCCGCTCGTCTGGCTCTCCAGCGAAGTATCGATCGAGGGCCGAGCGAAACAGAGAACCGCCCTCCCCTTCGGCAGCCGCGCTGAAGAGGGTCATCGAGGAGCGGAATTTCATGTCATCGGGCGATCCGAAAATCGCATGCGCCGAACGCTCCTCAGCTGATAGGGTCGCCGCCGTAGCTGTTTGATCCCGGGCTTTGATGGTGCAATCTCGACGCATGAATCGAGGGATGCGCTATGGGCCAGATTCACCACGGGAGCGCCACGACGACAGCGGCGG
>NCEH01000029.1 GCA_002304505.1 Rhizobiales bacterium 32-66-11
GCGCAGAAGGCAGCGTGCAGCGCCTCCACCACCACGAGAACCTCCGGCCGGCTGATGCGGTAATAGTGGGTCGTGCCTTCCCGGCGCGCCTCGACCAGTTCGTCCGCTCTGAGCCGCATCAATTGCTGCGACATGGGAACCTGTTCAATCCCCAGTTCCTGACGAAGCTGGGCGACCGACTTCTCTTCCTTCCCCAAAGCGCAAAGCACGAGAAGGCGTTGCGGATGCGACAGGCTGCGCATCAGGTCGGCGGCCCTTTCAGCGGCAGGGATCATTTCGATGACATTCATGATCTTGAATTTAATATCCTTTAATGTTATCTGCAAGCAAGAACGCTGACGGCTTCGGACGTGAGAGGCCACACGAGCGGAGAAGATGATGCAAACGCGGTTGATGCAGAAGCCCTTGGTAACTGGATTTGAAGGACCAGATGGGTCCAAGTGACAAGATCACCGTCGTCAATCTTGGGGCGACCCATTCCTTCGTGCCGTCCAATCCCCGGGTCGCGGTCGGTTGGCGCGAGCGGCGGGATATCACGGTCGATCTGACCGACATCTTTGCGGCGCGCGGCATCAGTCTCAGGCCGGAAGGGGGCGGCATCGCCTTTGTCGCCCAGCCTCAAATCCCGCCACGCAACGTCAATTGGTCGGCCCAGGGCAAGTGGGTGCACGCGGCCAAAGTCGGCTTCGAACGGTATTTTCTTCACAAGGTGCGGACCGGGAAGTCGGAGACGTTTTACGAGAATATGGCTCTCGACTTGCTTGGCATAAAGAAGTTGAAGGACATGCAATTCGATACCGCCCAATAGATATCACCTAAAATTAGAGGAGTATGCCAAAATGACTGTCGATCGCGCCGTTCTCATGTTTGCCGGGCTTATGGTCCTTGTCTCCCTGGCGCTCGGTTTCTACGTCTCGCCCTACTGGTATTTTCTGACGGCCTTCGTCGGGCTGAACCTGATGCAGGCGTCGGTGACCGGCTTTTGTCCGGCCGCTCTCATCTTCAAGAAATTGGGCTGCAAGCCTGGCGTTGCTTTCGAATAGACGAGCCAGGCCCCCAACGCTGCCCTCCTTCGGCCGGCGGCCGCAGCGCGCCGTCGGTGCCGCAATTTCCATCTTGTCCCTCGTTCACCGAGCGTTCCATGTCACGAACCAAAGTCTTCGTTCCCGCCTTCGCCCTGTTCTTGCTTCTCGCCACAAGCGGGGCAGGCGGGAAAGCTTGCGCCGCATCCACCGACGCGGAGCTGACCGTCAAGGCGGCCTCCGTACCGGAACTGAAGGCGGTGTTCGGGCAGGTGGAAAGCCGTACCGTCGTGCCGGCGCGCGCGCGCATCGGCGGCACGATCCGCCAGATCGGCGTCACCGAAGGCAGCGAGGTCAAGGAGGGGCAAGCCATCGCGCTGGTGGTGGACGACAAGCTCGCCCTCGAGCTCAACGCCGCCGAAGCGAAGATCAAGGAACTGCGGTCCCAGCTGACCAACGCCCGCAGCGAACTGGATCGGAACCAGCAGCTCCTGGCGCGCGGTGCTGTCAGCCAGAGCCGGCTTGACCAGATGCAGACCCAATTCGACGTGGCCGCCAATCAGGTCGCCGCCGCGGAGGCCGACAAGGCGGTGATTGCGCAAAGAGCCACCGAGGGGGCGATTCTCGCGCCGGCGAGCGGACGCGTTCTGACGGTGCCGGTAACGCTTGGGTCGGTCATCCTGGCGGGCGAGGAAGTCGCCCGCATTGCAAGCGGGCAGTATTATTTGCGTCTGTCCCTGCCGGAACGCCACGCCGCGGAAATCAAGGAGGGCGACACCGTCCTCATTGGACAGCGCGGCCTCTCGCCCGCCAAGAGCGGCGACATGGCGACCGCGCGGCCGGGCCGCATCGTCAAGATCTATCCGGAGATATCGGACGGCCGCGTCATCGCCGACGTGGATGTCGCGGGGCTGGGCGATTATTTCGTGAATGAGCGCACCCTGGTGTGGATCCCGGTCGGCAAGCGCATGGTCATCGCGGTTCCCCCTGAGGCGGTTACGACACGCCACGGCATCGACTATGTCCGCATCGCGTCGCCCGATGGCCCGCTCGACGTGGCGGTGATCCTCGGCGAGACGTTTCCGGACAATGGCGGGACGCGCGTGGAAATCCTGACGGGGCTCAAGGACGGCGACCGGGTCGTCCTGCCGGGACGCGCGAAATGAAGCTCGGGATCGCCGGAAACCTCACCCGCGCCTTCATCGGCTCGCCGCTCACGCCCCTGTTCCTGCTTGCGGCCTTCGCCTTGGGCATCGTCGCCCTCGTCACGCTGCCGCGCGAGGAGGAGCCGCAAATCTCGGTGCCGATGGTCGACATCCGCGTCGAGGCCAATGGCCTCAAGGCGGAGGATGCGGTCAAGCTGGTCACCGAGCCGCTGGAAACCATCGTCAAGAGCATCGACGGCGTCGAGCACGTCTATTCCCAGACCGAGGACGACGGCGTGGTCGTCACCGCGCGCTTCCTCGTCGGCACCAGTTCCGATGCCGCGATCCTGCGGGTGCACGACAAGGTGCGGGCGAATCTGGACCGCATCCCGGTCGGCATTCCCGAGCCCCTGATCGTGGGGCGCGGCATCGACGACGTGGCCATCGTGGTCGTGACGCTGGCCCCCGCGCCGGCCGCCGCCGCGCGCTGGACCGCGAACGGGCTGACCCGCCTTGCCCGCGAGCTTCAGGTGGAAGTGGCCAAGCTGCCGGATATCGGCCTGACCTATATCGTCGGCGAGCAGCCGGAGGAGATCAGGGTCGAGCCGGACCCGGAAAAGCTCTCGCTCTACGGCATCACCCTTCAGCAGCTTACGGCGAAGATCGAGGGTGCGAACCGCTCGTTCCAGCTCGGCAAGGTGCGCGAACAGGGCGAGCAGCGCACGCTGGTCGCCGGCCAGACGCTGCAGACGGCGCCTGAGATCGGCAATCTGTTTCTCACCGCTCGCGATGGCCGGCCGGTCTATGTGCGCGATGTCGCCAACATCGTGCTCGCCACCGAGCCCAACGAAGCGCGCGTCACCGATGTGCGCAGGACCTCGGCGGGCCTTGAGCGCGTGCCCGCGGTGTCGCTCGCCATCGCCAAGCGGCCGGGGACCAATGCGGTCGTCATCTCGGACGCGGTCGCCCGCCGCCTGGAACAGGTGCGCGGGGAAATCCTGCCGCAGGATGTCGAACTGACGGTCACCCGCAATTACGGCGAGAGCGCCAACGAAAAGGCGAACGAACTCCTGTTCCATCTGGGCCTCGCCACGGTCTCGATCGTGGTGCTGGTTGCTTTCGCCATCGGCCGTCGGGAGGCGCTGGTGGTGGCGGTGGTGATTCCCACCACCATCCTGCTCACGCTTTTTGCCTCGCGGGTGATGGGCTACACGCTCAACCGCGTCAGCCTGTTCGCGCTTATTTTCTCAATCGGCATCCTGGTCGACGACGCCATCGTGGTGATCGAGAATATCGCCCGACATTGGGCCATGCGGGACGGCCGGGCGCGCGACCAGGCGGCGATCGAGGCGGTGGCGGAGGTCGGCAATCCCACCATCGTCGCGACGCTGACCGTGGTGGCGGCCCTGCTGCCCATGCTGTTCGTCTCCGGCATGATGGGGCCCTATATGAGCCCCATCCCCGCCAATGCCTCGGCGGCGATGCTGTTCTCCTTCTTCGTCGCCGTGGTGCTGACGCCGTGGCTCATGATGAAGCTGGGCCGCAAGGGCGACGCGGCGGCCCATGCGCACGATGCCGCCCATGGCGGCTGGCTGGGGCGGGCCTATGTCGCGGTGGCGGCGCCGATCCTCAAGACCAAGGCGCGGTCCTGGACCTTCCTTCTGCTGGTCGGTTTCGCCACGCTGGCCTCGCTGGGGCTGATCTATACCAAGCACGTCACGGTGAAGCTGCTGCCGTTCGACAACAAGACCGAGCTCCAGGTGGTGGTCGACCTGCCGAAAGGCTCGTCGGTGGAGGACACCAACCGGGCCCTTCAGGCGATCGTCGACCGCCTCGCCCCGATCCCGGAGACGATCTCGTTCCAGACCTATGCGGGAACGTCCGCGCCGTTCAATTTCAACGGCTTGGTGCGGCACTATTATCTGCGCTCCCAGCCGCAGCAGGGCGACGTGACGGTCAACCTTCTGCCGAAGGGGGATCGTGACCGGCCGAGCCATGCCATTGCCCTCGACATCCGCGAGCGCCTGCGGGGGCTCGATCTGCCGGCGGGCACGGCGGTGAAGGTGGTCGAGCCGCCGCCGGGGCCGCCGGTGCTCGGGACGCTGCTCGCCGAGATCTACGGCCCCGACCCGGCGACGCGGCGGGCGGTGGCGGCCAAGGTGCGGGAGACCTTCGAGAGCGTGCCCTTCATCGTCGATGTGGACGACAGCTACGGCATCCAGCCCGAGCGCGTGCGCATCGCCATCGACCAGGACAACCTTGAATATTACAAAGTCGAGCAAGGGGATGTGTATGACGCCATCCGCGCCTTCTATGCCGGCTCGACGGTGGGCTATTCGCACCGGGGCGGGGGGCGCCAGCCGATTCCGATCCGCGTCGCCTTGCCCAAGAGCGCCGATGTGGTGAACCAGCGCACGCTGACGACCCCTGTGCCGGCCAATGCGCTGCCGGGGGCCCGCGGGGTCGTGGAACTCGGCGATGTGGTCACCGTGACGCGCGAGCCGGCGTCCTTCCCGATCTTCCGTCACAACGGGCGCGCCGCCGAGATGGTCACGGGCGAACTCGCCGGCCAGTTCGAGGCGCCGGTCTACGGCATGATGGCGGTGGCGGACGCCATCGAAAAAGCGGACTGGGGCGATGTGCCCAAGCCGGTGATCGCGCTCCACGGCCAGCCCGAGGACGAGAGCCATCCCACCTTGCTGTGGGACGGCGAGTGGGAGGTGACCTGGGTCACCTTCCGCGACATGGGCGCGGCGTTCGGCGTGGCGATCCTCGGCATCTATATCCTCGTGGTGGCCCAGTTCGGCTCCTTCAAGGTTCCCCTTGTCATCCTGACGCCGATCCCGCTGACCTTCATCGGCATCATGCTCGGCCATTGGATGTTCGGGGCACCGTTCTCGGCGACCTCGATGATCGGCTTCATCGCGCTCGCCGGCATCATCGTGCGCAATTCGATCCTGCTGGTGGATTTCATCCGCCATGCACGCACGCCGGATCGGCCGCTGGTCGACGTTCTGCTGGAGGCCGGTGCCATCCGCTTCAAGCCGATCCTCCTCACGGCGCTCGCCGCCATGATCGGGGCGGCGGTGATCCTGACGGACCCGATATTCCAGGGGCTCGCCATTTCGCTCCTGTTCGGCCTTGCCTCGTCCACGGCGCTGACCGTGCTGGTGATCCCGGCGATCTATGTGGTGCTGCGGGGCGACAGGCGCGCGTCTGGACGGGCAGGGGAGGGGACGCAGGTGCGGGGTTCGGAGCCGGTGTGAGGGGCGCTTGCGACCGCTGGTGGCCGCTAGAGCGTTTTCAGCAAAAGTCGATTCCGGTTTTGCGTTGGGAAAACGCGTCAAAATAAATGACGAGACCAGGTGGAGGCGGTGACCACCGATCCGGCCGCCACCATCCGGGCGGCGGCGTGCGCTCCAGCGTTTAAACCTTAGCGTTTCTTGCCGTCGGCGCCGAACTGCGCAAGGAACGCGGTGAGATCCTTGATTTCCTGCTCGTTCTTGAGGCCCTGGAAGGCCATCTTGGTGCCGGGAATCTTTCCGCGCGGGTCCTTGATGTATTCGGCGAACACGGTCTCGTCCCAGGTGATTCCGGAATTTTTGTTGGCTTCGGAATAATTATAGCCGGGCGCCGTACCCGCCTGGCGCCCGAACACACCGTTCAGCGTCGGGCCGACTCCGTTCTTCGCGGTCTCTCCCACCTGATGGCAGGCGCGGCATTTGTTCCAGACCCGCTCGCCCGCGGAAATGTCCTGCGCCACGGCGGGCGTCGTGCTCAGCGTGGCGAGGGAGAGCAGAAGAACGCAAGGGGCGAAGCGCATCTTTAAGACCTCGATCATGGTGGCGTCCGCGTGTGACGCGGCAAGGGGAGAGCGGCTGCGAAGAGCGGTTGCTTCGCCCGAAAGGCAGCCGCGGCGATCATCCGAAGATGTCGGCGGTGATTGCGGCGTACCAGCCGATGTTCTCGGCCTCGGTCTGCTTGCGCAGGTCGGCGCTTTCGTCGGTCTTGGAGACGAAGCCCTCGATTTCCTTGATGCGGCCGTCGGCGGGGGCATAGCGCCCGCCCACTTTCACCGCGTCGTCGGTGTCGATGAGGCTCCAGCACGTATTGGCATAGCGCGCGGGAAAGGCGCGGGCGCCGGTCAATTGGGCGCGCACCGCCATGGCCGCCACCTTTGCCTGACTGTTGGCGGCGAAGGCGGATTTCGGCATGTCGCCGGGAATGGCGGCATCCCCCACGATGAAGATGGCGGCGTCCATCGCCGAGGCCATGGTTTGCGGATCGATGGGGCAATAGCCGGTGGCATTGGCCAGCCCGGCGTCGCGGGCGATGCGTCCGGCCATCTGGGCGGGAATGACATTCACCAGGGCCGCGTTCTTATAGGTTTCAAAGCCCGTGACGACCGTGCCGGTGGCGGGGTCCACGGACTTCAGCCCGTCATTGATGGTGGGGGCAATCCATTCGACCATGCCGGGAAAGTGGCTTTCCCAGCCGGCCTCGAACAGGCCCATCTTGGAGAATTTCTCCTTGGGATCGACGATGATGATCTTGGCCTTGCCGCGTCCCGTGGTCTTCAGCACATGGGCCATCATGGAGGCGCGCTCATAGGGCCCCGGCGGGCAGCGATAGGGATTGGGCGGGGCGATGATGACGATCAGGCCCCCGTCGGGCACCGCATCCAGCTTCTGCTTGAGCAATCTGGTCTGCGGGCCGGCCTTCCAGGCATGGGGCATGAGTTCGGCCGCAGCTTCGCTCCAGCCGGGCACGGATTGATAGTTCAGATCGATGCCGGGGGAGAGGATGAGGCGATCATAGGAGAGGCTCGAACCATCGGCGAGCCGCACCTGCTTCTTCTCGCGGTCGATACCGGTCGCGGCCTGATGGTTCAGCGTCACGCCCTGCGCCGCCAGCTTGTCGTAGCTCTGCACGAGGGAATCGAAAGTGCGGTAGCCGCCGAGATACAGGTTCGAGTGGAAGCAGGTGACATAGTTTCGGTTCGGCTCAACCAGGATCACCTCGATCGCCCCGGCACTGTCCTTCGCCACATAGCGCGCGGCCGTCGCCCCACCCGCGCCGCCCCCCACCACCACGAGGCGGGGCTTGGCCTGGCCGAGCACGGCGGGGGCGCCGAGCGGAACGGCGAGCGCCGCCGCACCCGAGCCGATCATGAAGTCTCTGCGATTGATGGGCATGGTTTATCCCTCCCGCGCCGGCCTGTTGCGATCAGCCGATCTTGATATAAGCGAAGCCCTTGTTCTGGAGCGCGGCGACGGTTGCGACGCCCGAGGGCACAAAGGCGATGAAATCGGCCTTGCGCACCTTGTCGCGATTAAGCTTAAGCCGTTCGAAGGTGATCGAACACAGATAGACCTTGAGCCCGTTCTTCGCGACGCCCTCCACCTTCTCGAAGATCTGCGGCACCATGACTTCATCGCGCCAGCTGGTGTCGTCGAGGGATTCGAGAAAGAATTTCACCCCCGGTCCGTGCGCGACCAGCGCGATCTGGATGGCGAACGGGTCCGCGCCGTACGCCGAATAATGGTTAGAGATATTGGTCAGCGTCTGCACGAAGCGGGGCGGATCTCCGAAGTCGCAATGATAGAGGCAGGCACTGTCCGCTTCCTTGGCGATGTCCTTCAATTGCAGGCTTTGCGCGGCGGAGGCCGCCATCGGCGCCGCCCCGGCAAGCGCCAGGCTTCCAAGAAAGGCGCGGCGATCGAAAATGGTCATGGGCTTCTCCCCTGATGATGGGCGCCTGTTCCGGCGCCTCGTTGAATCTTGCGACGGTGTTTAGGGCCCGCCAGCGGCCTTCAAATCCCCGAAATAGGCGGCGAGCGCGGCAATCTCCTCATCCGACAAGGCCGCCGCCACGGTGCGCATCACCTCGTTGTCGCGCTCCTTGTGGCGGTACGCCATCATCACCGCGGCGAACTGATCCGGCGCCCAGCCGATGATCGCCGGCACGCCGCCGGCACTCTGGCCCGTCGCCTGATGGCAGGTGACGCATTGGGAGGCGAGATAGGCGCCGTATTCCCGATCTCCCTCGGCCCGCGCTGGCCAGCCCCCGGCGCAGAGGATCGCGATCACCCAGCCCGCGCGCCATGCATGTCGGGTGCGCGCTTGGCGGGTGCGTTCTTGCTCCCGCCTTGCCTGGGCCGGGCGTCGGTTCACTCAAGATTGCCTTTCGGTTCCTCGCCTTCCTTCGGCGTCACGTTGAGAATGCGGGCGTGTCCGGTCACCTTCACCTCGCCGGAGCAGTCCTTCATGCAGGGATTGGCGTTCCAGAAGGCTTTCTCGGCCGTTTCGCGGTCGTCATCATAGAAGGCGCCCACGTTGGGCAGCGTCACCTTTGGAAAATTCTCCCGGCTCAAGACGAAATCATCTTTGACCACGTCGTTCAGGTTCAAGAGATAGGCGACGATGGCATAGACTTGGTTCGGCTCCAGGGATTGGGCATTGCCGAACGGCATGGCCCGATGGATGTAATCATAGGCGGTGGAGGCATAAGGCCAGAAGGAGCCGATGGTTTTTTCCGGCCGCTCGGATTTGAGCGAGCCCTGTCCACCCGCCAGAACGGGCCAGCGGCCGGCGCCCTCGCCGAACTCGCCGTGGCACACGGCGCAATTCTGCAAAAAGATCTCCTCGCCTTCCTTCACCGAGCCCTTGCCGGGCGGCAGGCCTTTGCCGTCGGGGCGCACGTCGATGTCCCAGGCGGCAATCTCCTCCGGCAGCGCGGGCCGGCCGAGCCCGGCGGGACGCGCCAAGACGGGAGCTGCCACGGCGGGTGCTGCGACGGGAGGGCCTGCGAACGCGGGAAGCGCGGGAATCGCGGGGAGGGCGGCGAGCGCGATGGCCAGCAGGAGCGCTTCAGCCGACTTCGACATTTTCCGTCTCCCCGGTCGGCCGCACCAGCCACGTCTGGATGCCATTGTTATGATAGATGGAATTCTCGCCGCGGATCGCCCGCAGGGCGGTCTTGGTGGGCTGCACATAGCCGGTCTCGTCCATGGCCCGCGACTGGACCATGAGTTCCTGCCCGGTCCAGTCGAAATCCAGATAGAAGCGCGCCATGGACATGGGCAAAGCGGCGCCCTCCAGGCGCGCCGTGGTCCAATTGCGCCCCCCGTCGAGCGAGACGTCCACGCGCTTGATGGTGCCGCGCCCCGACCAGGCGATGCCGGAAATCACATTGGCGCCCTTGTGGCGGAGCGGCGCTTGCGGGCTGGGGCTGGTGACGACGGATTTCGCGTCCATCACGAAGGTGAAGCGGCGCGAGCGGCCGTCGGCCAGCAGGTCGGTATATTTCGAGGTCTCCTCGCGCTGCTCCCAGGGCTCGTCGCCCACCTCGATCCGACGCAGCCATTTGATCCACATATTGCCTTCCCAGCCCGGCACCACGAGGCGCACCGGATAGCCCTGCTCGGGGCGCAGCGCCTCGCCGTTCATGGCGAAGGCCACCAGGCAATCCTTCATCGCCTTTTCCAGGGGAATGGAGCGGGTCATGGCGGCGGAATCCGCGCCCTCGGCGAGCAGCCATGTGCCCTTGGGCTTCACGCCCGCCGCATCCAGGAAGGCTTTGAGCGGCACGCCGGTATAGATCACATTGTGGATCATGCCGTGGGTGAACTGGCAGCCATTGAGCTGGGCCCCGCGCCATTCCATGCCGGAATTGGCGGCGCATTCCAGAAAATAGGTGCGGTTCACCCGCCCCGGCATGCGCTTGATGTCGTCCAGCGTGAAGACCAGCGGCTTGTCCACCATGCCGTGGACCATGAAGCGGTACTTGTCCGGGTCGATCTCCGCTTCGCCGCCGTGATGGCGCACGAAGCACAGGCCGTTGGGCGTGATGATCCCGTCCAGCGCATAGAGCGGGGTAAAGCTCACCGAGCTTTCGCGGCTGGCGGTGAGCCATTCCACCTCGCGGCGCACCACGTCCTTCTCGAACGCGGAGGGCTTGCCATAGGGATTTACATTGACGCCCTGGCCCAGCGTCTTGGTCCAGTCCGGCACCGGCACGATATTGGGATCGGGCGTGCCGGCGGCGGCATTGGCAGCGAGGGCACCGGCACCGGCGGCGCTGGCGCTCAGCGCCATGGCACCGGCCCCAAGACCCGCTGCCCCAAGACCCGCTGCCGAAAGGAAGCGGCGCCGGTTGAGCGCGGCGGGTGGGGCTTTGGCGTTGTGATCGGACATCATGTCCTCCGATATATTCTTTAATTCGCAGATTTGAATATGATTGAGGCTTCCCGGCGCCCGGCGCTGCATCCCTCTCAGGCGCCGGTGACCTTCACGGAGGTGTTGGGCGCGACACGCACGGCCTTGGTGCGCGCCACGTAGCGTTCCACGATTTCCCACACCGGTGGGCCCTCGACCCCCTGGTTCACGCTCGCCCAGCCGGCGACGGAATAGGATTTTCCAGCCTCGATCGGCGCCCCGGTCTTCAGGTGCGTCAGGCCGGAAATGCGCTGCCCCGCGCCTTTCGACACATCGATGGAATAGCCCATGCCGCCGACGCGGACCATGTCGCCGCCGCCCTGGAAATAGGGATCGGGGTGGAAGATATTGTCCGCCACATCTTCCAGCACATCCTTGATCTGCTGGCCGCTCATGTTCATGCGGTAGCAAGCGGGATAGGTGATGGCGGTGGCGTTGGCGATGGCATCGAAGGTGATGGGATCGCCCGGCAGCAGCGTCCCGCCCCAGCGGAAGCCGGGGGAGAGGGCGATTTCCACATCGCGCTCCTGAAGCATGGCGTCGCAGATCATGTCGTCGAGCGTGCCGTTGAAATTGCCCCGGCGGTAGAGAACGCTCTCGGCCCGGCCGATCTCGCGTGACAGGTCCTTTTCGAACGGCGCGCGGATATCGGCCACCAGCTTCGCCATCTCCGGGTCGGGCGCGATGGCGTCCGAGAACACCGGGATGAGCTGGAAGCGATAGCCCGTCACCTTCTTGTCGGCCACGTCGAGGTCGAGGCGCGAGAGGAACTTGCCGTGCGAGCCGGTGGCGATCAGCACGGTCTTGCCGACGATCACCGATGTGGGCATGGCATCATGGGTATGGGCGGTGAAGATGACGTCGATGCCGGAAACGCGGGACGCCATCTTGCGGTCCACGTCGAAGCCGTTGTGGGAGAGCAGGACCACCACGTCCGCGCCCTCGGCGCGGGCGGCGTCCACCTGCTTCTGCATGTCCTCCTCGCGGATGCCGAATTCCCAGTCGGGGATCATCCAGCGCGGGTTGGAAATGGGGGTGCGCGGAAAGGCCTGGCCGATCACCGCGATCTTCGCGCCGCCCTTCTCGAACATCTTGCGCGCCTCGAACACCGGCTCCTGCCATTCGACGCTGCGGATGTTCTGGGCGAGAAAGGCGAACGGCGCCTTCTCCTTGATCTCCAGCACCCGGTCGGTGCCGTAGGTGAATTCGAAGTGGCCGACCAGGGCGTCGAGCTTGAGGGCGGAGAGGACTTTGACCATGTCCTCGCCCTTGGTCTGCAGCGAGGTCCAGCTTCCCTGCAAGGCATCGCCGCCGTCCAGCAGCAGCACCTTGTCGTCGCCCCGCGCGCCGCGGATCGCCTTGATGAGGGTCGCCATGCGGTCCATGCCGCCCATGCGCCCATAGGTCTTGGCAAGCGCGGCGAAGTCCTCGCTGGTCATCGCATAGGCGTCGGCGCTTCCAGAGGGGATGTTGAAATATTTGAGGAATGCCGCCTCTGTCAGATGGGGCGGAAGCCCCTTCGCCTCGCCGATGCCGAGATTGACCGAAGGTTCGCGGAAATAGATCGGCATCAATTGGGCATGCAGATCAGTCATATGGAGCAAGGTCACGGTGCCGGGGGCGCCGAACCGAAGCAGGTCGTCCTGCGTCAGCTTCTGCCCCCGCACCGCCTGCGCCAAAGCGGCGGGGCCGTGGGCTGCAAGCAGGGCCGCCGTAGCCACGCCGGCGGTGAGGAAATCGCGCCTCGAAATCATGAGCGTCAACCGTCCTGCGGAACATGGCGCGGCGTTCCGCCTCCCGGTTCAGGGATGCGGGGCCGCGTCGGACAAGGGCGGGACGCGTGCGCGTCCCGGAGCGGGAACGGGCGCCGTCAGCCCACGGTCAGCTTGGCGGTGGCCTTCTGCTCGGCGCCGGCGTCATCCTTCCAGGTGAAGGTGAATTCCCCGCTCTCGCTCGCCTTGAAGAAGAACGATTGGTAGGGATTGGCCGAGACAGCGGGAAACCAGTCCGCCTGAAAGAATTGCTTGCCGTTGAACGCTGCCGTGAACGTATTGATGATATCGCGCGGCACGGGTTTCCCGGCGGAATCCTTGCGCTGCCCGCTTTCCATCTCGTGGGAGATGAGGGTCTTGATCTCGATGATGTCGCCGGCTTTCGCCTGCGCCGGAACGCGCACGCGAGGTGCGGATTTGATCGCCATGATGTGTCCTTCCCTTGTCGTCGCCGCCGTATTGCCTGAAGGGATCAGCCGCCGCAGCCGCCGATGGTCACCTTCACCTGCGCCTTCGTCGTGTAGAGCGTGCCGTTGGACATCTCCGCCACGGCGATTACGTTCTGGGTCTGGGCGAGGCGCATGCGGGCGGAGGCGGCGGCGCGGCCGCTGGCCGGCGTGAAGTGATAGGACACCACTTGCGGCAGCGGATTGCCGTCGGCGAATACATGGACGCTCTTGACGTAATCGGCGTCTGTCATCGGGCTGTCCACGTCGAGATTGATCGGCACAACGAGGCCGTTCTCGGCGATCTCGGGCAGGTCCAGCTTGACCTTGCCCTCGCCCATCGGCTTGCTTCCGAACAGCTTTTTCAGCTCGTCGGCCACCTGCGCCTCGGTCGCGAACGACAGGCGCGGCGCGAGCACGGCGGCAAAGGCCGAAAGCGCCGCGACCTGCAGGGCCTGGCGTCGGGTGGGGGCAAATCCCCATGCGGGGGCATTTCCCTTGGGCGTCATCCGTTTCCTCCTGAAAGTCCCGCGAGGAGCGGCGGGACCTTGGCGTCATTTGTTTTCTTGTTTCGAACCGGGTTTTTCCCGGCCGATCAATTTCACATATTGTGATATCGAATTTTTTGAATGTAAAGTGGCTCCAAGCTGGTGATCATCGCTGCAATGCAGCGCTGGAAGCATTGGCCGCGGCGGTTCCGGTAAGGCCTCTCAAGACGGCCGGGGATCGCTGCGAAACAAGATCGGGGAGGACACATGCCACCGAAAGCGACAATCCTCGCGGGCCTCTGCGCGCTCGCACTGATGGGGCTCGCGAGCAGCTTCGCCGCGGCCCAGGACGATGCCAGCGAGAAGGAGATCGAGCGCTACCGCAAGATGATCGAAGATCCCATGGCCAATCCCGGCTACCTCAACGTCGACCGGGGCGAGGTGCTGTGGAGCGAAAAGCGCGGCACCAAGAACGTGTCGCTGGAGACCTGCGACCTCGGCGAAGGACCCGGCAAGCTGGAAGGGGCCTATGCGAGCCTGCCGCGCTATTTCGCCGACGCGGACAAGGTGATGGACCTGGAACAGCGCCTCCTGTGGTGCATGGAGAAGATCCAGGGGTTCGACACCAAGGGCATCATCGCCAAGCCCTTCTCGGGGCCGGGACGCTCCTCCGACATGGAGGATCTCGTGGGCTTCATCGCCAATAAGTCGAACGGCATGCCGATTGCGGTGCCACTCGCCCATGCCAAGGAAAAGGAGGCCTATGCCATCGGCGAGGCGCTGTTCTTCCGCCGCTCCTCGATCATGGATTTCTCCTGCTCCACCTGCCATGGCGAGGCCGGCAAGCGCATTCGCCTGCAGGGGCTGCCGCAGCTCGATACTCCGGGCAAGGATGCCCAGGCGACCATGGCGTCCTGGCCCACCTACCGGGTCTCGCAGAGTGCCTTGCGCACCATGCAGCACCGCCTGTGGGACTGCTATCGCCAGATGCGCATGCCCGCGCCCGACTACGGCTCGGAGGCGATCACCGCTCTGACCGTCTATCTCAACACCCAGGCCAAGGGGGGCGAACTCAATGTCCCCTCCATCAAGCGTTGAGGGGGAGAGGTCCATGAAGCGATATCTGATTGCCGTCGCCGCAGCGCTGCTGCTCCCCCAGCTCGCCGCTGCCCAGCAGGCCCCGGTCGTTGATACGGCACGCGTCGACGCGGTGGTGAAGGAGAGCTTCACCAAGCTTCCCGAAGGCTGGGCCGAGCGCCTGATCCAGGATGAAACCATGCGGATCTGCTCGCAGACCCGCAACGCCCCCTCGCCCGCCCAGGCGGAAGCGATCGTCGCGCGGGAAGCGGCGCTGGTGAAATTCCCGGCCGATGGCGTGATGGGGAATTGGAAGGAGGGCGCCAAGATCGCGCAGAACGGCCGCGGCGGCCAGTTTTCCGACCCGCCGGGCACCGTGAGCGGCGGCAATTGCTATGCCTGCCACCAGATGGACCCGAAGGAAGTGAGCTATGGCACGCTCGGGCCAAGCCTCACGAATTATGGGCGGGACCGCAAGTTCGACCCGGCGGACGCGAAGGCGGCCTATGCCAAGGTGTTCGATCCCCAGGCGGTCTTCGCCTGCTCCAGCATGCCGCGCTTCGGCGTGCACAATGTGCTGAGCGAGCAGCAGATGAAGGATGTGATCGCTTATCTGTTCGATCCCGAATCGCCGGTGAACAAGCCGGCGAAATAAGCCCCGAGGCCCGCGGCCGATGGCGCTCGATCATCGGCCGCGGGTCCAAGCCCGCGCGGCGCTTGAGCGTACCCGCTCGGCTGCGGTCCGAAGGACCGGGGCCGTTGGTCCAAGCCCGCGCGGCGTTTGAGCGAAACCCGCTCGGCCGTCAGCTTTTCTGCGGCTTCTGGCGCGCGAGCCAGTCCGCGAACGGCCCCTCGGCATAGCCGCCGGCGGCGACATAGCGGAACATGGCGGAAAACTCTTCCGGCCCCAGCAGGCCGGGCATACGCGCGACTTCCCGCGCCGCGCCGGTCTCGATGGCGAAGAATTGGAACGTGGGCGTCGCGCGGATGCTCTCGCGGGCGCCGAACGCCTTCTCGGTCAGGCGGGTGCCGTCGAAGGCTACGACCTCGCGGGCGCCGAACAGATCCAGGTGGACGATGTCGAATTGCGCCTTGATGGGCGCCTCGATGGCCGGATCGGCGAAATAGACCGTATGCAGCCGCTTGCACAGCGGACAGCCGCGCTGGCTCCATTGCAGGGCGAAGTGGCGGTTCTTCTGGGTGGCGGCGGCAAGATCTTCCGCAAGATCGAGGAAGCTCTCCACATACCAGTCCTCGGTATAGAGGCCGTCGTCGCCGATGCGCGCCGCCGCCGTCGCGGGCCGCGGCAGGCCGGCAGGGGCGGCAAGGAGCGCCGCGAGCATCACGCGCCGGCTCATTCGGACATGTCCCATGGCCCGTCCTCCTCAGGGTTGGCGCGCCTCAGCCGATGGTGCCGAGCGCGGGAACTGCATCCAGCAGAAGTTGCGAAACCTCGGGCATGAGGCCCGTGACGAACACCAGGCCGGTGGCCACCAGCAGGGCACCGGAAACCTTCTCGATCAGGCCGAGCCGCGTCTTCACGGCCCGCGCCCAGACGAGGAACGGACCGGCGAAGGCGGCGGCGGCAAGAAAGGGAATGCCGATGCCGGCGGCATAGAAAGCCAGCAGCAGCGCACCGCGCCAGAGCGAGCTTTCGGCGCCGGCGACGATCAGGATCGCGGCCAGCACCGGACCGACGCAGGGCGACCAGCCAAAGCCGAAGGCAAGGCCCACCAGATAGGCCCCGAGCAGGCCGGCGGGCTTGCGCGACACTTCCAGCTTGGCCTGTCGGTAGAGCCAGGAGAACTTCACAAAGCCGAGCAGATGCAGGCCGAATAGGATGAGGACTGCGCCCGAGACGATGCCGAGGATATCGGCATAGCGGGTCAGCCATTGGCCGATGCCGGAGGCAGTGGCGCCGAGCAGGATGAAGATGGTGGAAAAGCCGAGCACGAACGCGCCGGCGATGGCGATCACCCGCCCGCGTCCCAAGCGCCCGGCCCCATGGTGCGCGGCCCCTTGGTGCGCAGTTCCCGGGCGCGCGGCCTCTGGTGTCGTGCTCCCTGCGGGCGCCGCCTCCACCGCCGCGCCGGTGAGAAAGCCGAGATAGGCCGGCACGAGCGGCAGCACGCAGGGCGATGCAAAAGAGAGGAGGCCAGCCAGGAAGGCGCCGGGCAGGCTGATATCCAGGGACATTGATCCCTCCCGTTTCCCGCATGCCGAAGCCACGGGTTTCATTCTTGCTACATTTATATTCGAATGCGATGATATGTGCCAAGGAACATTGTCACCACCAGGGTTCGGCATGGCATCATTGTCCTCTCGCGCGCGCCGTGCCGTCGCTTTTGGCACATGCGCCGCGCTCTGCGTTCTGCTGCTGAGCGGCCCGTCCCGCGCGGGCGAACTGGTCATGTTCGAACGCAGCGGCTGCCCTTGGTGCCAGCGCTTCGATGCCGAAATATCGCCGATCTACGATCGGACCGACGAGGGGCGGCAGGCGCCGCTGCGGCGGGTCGACATGCGGGCCGGCGTGCCGGGCGATCTGGCGCTGGCGGCGCCGGTGCGGTTCGCGCCCACCTTCGTGTTGGTGGAGGAAGGACGCGAAGTCGGCCGCATAACCGGCTATATGTCGGATGACGCGTTCTGGGGGATGCTCGGGAGCCTGATTCACAAGCCGGCGCAAAGCCAATAGGCCCGCCGCGCGCGGCGTCGTGCGATGCCGCCAGAAAGAGGATACGGGAATTATGTCGGCCATCGTCTCATCGCGGATCGAGGACGAACTGCGCGACGGCCCTGAGATTTCGGCCGAGCTGGACCAGTTGATGCGCAATGCGCGCAAGGCGAGCGACTTTCTGAAGGCCCTCTCCCATGAAAACCGGCTGCTGCTGCTGTGCCTGCTGGCGGAGCGCGAGCGCTCGGTGACCGAGCTGGAAAACATCCTGTCCTTGCGCCAGCCCACCGTGTCCCAGCAATTGGCGCGCCTGCGCCTGGATGGCCTCGTCACCACGCGGCGCGACGGTAAGACCATCTGCTACAGCCTCGCCAGCGATGACGTGCGCCGCGTGATTTCAGTGATTTACGACATCTTCTGCGAGCCCGTAGACCCGCCGAAGACTTAAGACGCGCAGCGCCGGGCCGGCGACGGGGCATCCATAAGCCCCGCGCCGGCCGTTTCAGGGAGGATCGGCGCATGGACATCGAAAGCCCGTGGTGGAGCGCGCTCGCAGGCCTGTTGATCGGCGCGGTCGTGGGCTTCGCCGTGCGGCGCGCCCGGTTGTGCACCTTCGGCGCCCTGGAGGACGCCATGGTGGGCGGCGACATGCGTCGCCTGAAGGTGTTCGGCCTCGCCCTCGGCGTGGCGCTTGCCGGCACGCAAGTGCTGATCCTGACCGGGCTGTTGTCGCCCGAGCGGACCAATTATCTGCCGGCGGCACTGCCCTGGTTCGGCGTCGCGTTCGGCGGGCTTCTGTTCGGCCTTGGAATGGCCCTGGTGGGCACCTGCGCCTTCGGCTCGCTGGTGCGCCTGGGCGCCGGAGACCTGCGCAGCCTCGTGGTGCTGCTGGTGTTCGGCGCTGTGGCCTACGCGACCTTGCGCGGCATCCTCGCCACCGTGCGCGTGGATGTGATCGAGCGGCTGATCGTGCCGATGCCGGGCGGCGGGCAGGGCGATCTGCCCACCCTGTTCAATCGCCTGATGGGGTTCGACACGCGGGGAGGGCTGGCGCTGGCCGGCGCAGTCCTGCTCTCCAGCTTCGCCTTTCTCGATGCAAGGCTGCGCCGCGCGCGCCGCCTGATGACGGCCGGCGTGCTGCTCGGCCTCGGCGTGGTGGCGGGATGGCTCGCCACCACCCAATTGATGGACGAATTCGCCCGTCCCGGCGCACCCCAGAGCCTCACCTTCGTCTCCCCGGTCGCGCGCGCCCTGTTCGGCCTTCTGTTCGATCAGGCGAGCCTTGCGGAATTCGGAGCCGCCAGCGTCGCCGGGGTCGTGCTGGGGGCGGCGGCGGCGGCGCGGACCGGCGACGAATTCCGGTGGGAAGCGTTCGACGATCCGCGGGAAATGAAGCGCCATCTGCTTGGCGCCGCGCTCATGGGGATGGGCGGAATCATCTGCGGGGGATGCACCATCGGCCAGGGCATCACCGCCGGCTCGCTCATGGCTCTGTCCTGGCCGCTGGCGGTGCTGGGCATGGCGGCGGGAGCGCGGCTCGGCATCGCCTTGCTGATGGAAGGTTCGCTCACCGATTTCGCCCGCAGCGCCGTGAGCGCGGCCCTTGGGCACCGGGCCGACCGGCACCTCTAGCCGACTAGCCTCAGGCGGCGCGGAACGCGTTCAGATAATGCCGCTCGAACATCCGCTTCGCCGTATGGAACAGGCCGAGGCGGGGCAAAGCGAGCGTGAATCGCGCATCGCGGAACACCAGCATGCCGGCATCGAGCGTATCGACGATGCACACCAGTTCCGGCTTGAAGGAGAAGGTGGCCGGCTGCCCCTTCAAGTCGGCCGCCATGTTGCGGGCGGCGGCGACAGCCTGCAGATCCGCCTGATGGGCTTGCTTCGGCATCCAGTCCGGGCCGGGGAAACTGCCCGCGTCGCCCGCCACATAGACCCGCGCCCGCCCCGGGACGGCACAGGTCGCGCTGGCGGATATGAAGCCGCCGGGCGAACGGGGCAGGTCGCTGGCTTCGAGCCACGCGGGCCCCGTCAGTCCGGGCATGAAGAGGATGAGATCGGCGGGAATCTCCCCGCCCTCGGTGACCACCCGATCAGCCTCGAAACGCACCATCTTGTGCCCGAGATGGGTGCGGATGGAGCGCTTTTCCATCTCCTTGAGCAGACCGCTTACCGCCCGCGTGCCGAGGCGCTGTCCGGGGGCCAGCGAGGGATTGAAGAAGACGAGATCGAAAGCCGCGCGCCGTCCCTGCCGGCGCAGCAGCGTATCGATCCCGAACAGGAATTCGAACATCGGGCCGCCGCGCACTGCCGAGGGCTCCTGCGGATTGGCGGCGAAGCCCACGGCGATGGTGCCGCCCTTCAAGGCCGCGAGCCGGTCGCGGATAGCCTCCGCCGCCGCCACGCCCTCGCAAGGGATGGCGGCATGATCGATGCCCGGCAGCTTGCGGATATAACGCCCGCCACTGGCGATCAGCAGCAGGTCGTTGGCAACCGGCCCGGCGCTGGTGCGCACGGTGCGCCCGCCATCGCTCACGCCTTCCACCCGCGCGCGATGATGCACCACGCCGTGCTTGGCGAAGAAGCCGCCGAGCGGTACCCGCAGGTCTGCCCCGGCCCGCAAGCCGGCGGGAATCCAGATCAGGCTCGGCAGATAGGTGAGCGCATCGTCTGGGGATATCAGCGTTATGGGCGCGGTAACGCCCTGGCGCCGCAATTCGCGAACGGCGGTGAGGGCGGCGAAGCCGGACCCGAGGATGGAGATGCAGGCAGGTTGGATCGATGGCATCGGGTTCATTCCGCCGGCTTGAAGCGGGAAGCCGACGTCTCCGCCGCGCGCCGTGCGGGGGCAAAATCGCCGTCCACGTCGGCGCCGAGATCGGCCCGCCACGGGCGCCATTTTTCCAAGCCGACCAAAGCCACCACCAGGAGCGCGGCGAACCCGAGCGCGAGCATCCAATAAGGAAGGTCGATGAAGCTCATCAAGGTGAGCTTGCCGGGTCCACCCGACAGCAGCAGCGGCGCCAGGGTCGGCTCCGCATAGCTGAAGGCCATCGCCCCGAACAGGCCGCCTATGAGGGTGAAGATCGCGTCGCGATAGCCGACGCCCACCTGGGCGAGAACCGTGCCCGGGCAGGCGCCGGCCAGGGCGATGCCGGCGCCGAGGACGATCCCGCCCAGCACGTCGGCGGCGAAGAAGGTGGCCTTCGGCGCGAGCTTGATGAGGCCGAAGCCGTGCAGCGCCGCCAGGACCACGGCGCCTGTGGCGACCGCAGTGAGGAAGACCTTCAGCATGATGAAATTACGCATTTGCATCTGGCCGACGATCATTCCCGGCTCGAACACGCGGGACTTCTCCAGCGCGATGCCGAACACGATGCCCATGGCAAGGCCGATGAGAATGGCTTGAAGGAGGGACATGGCTGATCCTATCCGTGGCGCGTCAGATGCGGCGCAGGAGGAGGAAAGCGGTGGCGATGCCGCCGACGAACATGAAGGCCACCGCAATGGTGGAGGAAACCGCAAGCTGGGCCATGCCCGAGATGCCGTGTCCCGAGGTGCAGCCATCGGCGAGGCGCGCGCCGAACAGCATCAGGAAACCGGCCCCGAAGGCGACGAGGTAGCGCACCGTCGGGCTGGAGGTTCCGAGCGCCCGCGCCCAGATCGGCGAGATCGCCTTACGCCTTGCGCCGGACAGCGACATGGAAATCATCGCCCCGAGCGCGATGCCGACCACCAGGGCGACCTGCCACCAATTCTTCGCGGTGGGCGTGATGTGCTTGGCCACATAGGCGATCTGCGTCACCGCCGGATCGATCAGCGCGGCAAGCGAGCCGCCGACGGTCACATAGGAGGACGAGGCCCCGAGCGCGGTGTCGATCAAGAGGAAGGCCGGCACCTGGAGAAGGCCGATCAGGATGCCCGCCACATAAGGCGACCAGGCTCGATCACGAAGTGTGCATGCTCTCATGGTTCGCTCCCACTGAGGCTGGCCCCGGACCAGGGTCGGGCGGGTCATGGCCTCATTTTTCGTTGCACCCGATGGTGAAATCGAAGTTTAGACATTCATGATATTAAAATTAAGATATTTGAATATATAGGCAACGGGCATTCTGTCGCAACACCTGTCCGGCGGTGTCCGGTGGGGCTCTGGGCCGACTATTCCCCCCCTCGCAGCGCTTGGCCCGATGCGCGGCCTACGGGAGATGATGTGACGAGGCTGCGGAACGAGCGAAGCCGCATCCCTGCCTCGCCGGCGGCACGCCATCGAAGGCACGCCGCCGATGCGTTCAATGAAGCGCTATGGGCCGGGCCTCGTCTTTGTCGTGCAGCGCGAAGCGATCCACCAGGGTCGCGCTCGCCGCGTTGAGGCCGAGCACGCTCACCTGTGCGCCCGACTGCCGGAACTTCAACACCGCCTTGTCGAGGGCGCCGATGGAGGTGATGTCCCAGAAGTGCGCGTGCGTCAGGTCGATCACCACCTCGGCTGGCTTCTCCTCAAAGTCGAAGCCGCGCAGGAACACTTCCGACGAGGCGAAGAAGATCTGCCCCAGCACGGTATAGATGACCCGCCCGTCGGCTTCCCTGCGGGTGACGGACACCATCCGGGCCACTTTCCCGGCGAAGAACACGCCGGACAGGAGCACGCCCACCAGCACGCCCTTGACGAGGTCGTGCGTGCCGACCACGGTGATCACCGTCGCCAGCATGACCACCGAGGACGGCATGGGATTGCGGCGCAAGTCCAGGATCGAGCGCCACGAGAAGGTGCCGATGGAGACCATGATCATCACCGCCACCAGCGCCGCCATGGGAATGATGCGCACGAGGTCGTCCAGCACCAGGATCAGGAACAGCAGGAACGCGCCCGCCACGAAGGTGGAGAGCCGGCCCCGCCCGCCGGACGTGACGTTGATCACCGACTGGCCGATCATGGCGCATCCCCCCATGCCGCCGATCAGCGCCGAGGCGATGTTGCTCGCCCCCTGGCCAAGGCATTCCTGGCTCTTGTTGCTCAGGGTGTCGGTCATATCGTCGACAATCTGGGCCGTGAGCAGGGATTCCAGCAGGCCCACGGCGGCGAGCGTGACCGAATAGGGGAAGATGATCTTCAGCGTCTCGAAGGTCAGCGGCACGTCCGGCAGCAGGAAGGCCGGAAAGCTGGAGGGCAGTTCGCCAAGGTCGCCGACCGTGCGCAGATCCAGGCCCGACCACCAGGCGAAGGCCGTGAGAACCGCGATGGACACCAATGGCGAGGGGACGACCTTGGTCAGATACGGAAACAGATAGATGATGGCGAGGCCCGCCGCGACCATCACATAGGTCTGAACCGGCATGCCGATCAGCTCCGGCAGTTGCGCCATGAAGATCAGGATCGCCAGCGCATTGACGAAGCCGGTGATGACCGAGCGCGAGACGAAGCGCATGATCCGGCCGAGCTTCAGAAAGCCGGCGAGGATCTGCAACAGCCCCATGAGAATGGTGGCGGCGAACAGATATTGCAGGCCATGGTCCCGCACCAGGCTGACCATGACCACCGCTGTTGCCGCCGTGGCGGC
The DNA here is from genome assembly GCA_002304505.1 of Rhizobiales bacterium 32-66-11. Classification (GTDB taxonomy): domain Bacteria; phylum Pseudomonadota; class Alphaproteobacteria; order Rhizobiales; family Xanthobacteraceae; genus NCEH01. The sequence continues at coordinate 22,400 of NCEH01000029.1, forward strand.
GGAGATCATTCCCGGCCGTCCGCCGAGGAAAGCGGAGACGCAGGCAATCGCGAAGGAGGCATACAGCCCCACCTTCGGGTCCACCCCGGCGATGACGGAAAAACCGATGGCTTCTGGAATGAGCGCGAGCGCAACCACGATGCCCGCCAGAATGTCGCCGCGCGGATTTGAAAACCACTCCCGGAAATAGGTGGTGTGCTTGGTCATGGGTGAAAGTCCGCAATAGAGCGCCACGCCGCAGAAAGTGCGGTTGGAGGCTGCGTCGTATGCGTTGTCCGGCGGATCGGCGGCCGGAAGAGCCACCCGGGCTTGCACCGGGTCCTGATGAATAGCCCTTGTTACAGGCGGCTATACCGCACCGCAACATCTAAAACCGCGCGTTCGCGGCCGACCGGCCGGTGGCGTGGGGCTGTTTCCGGCGACGGCGGGCGGGTGGCCGACGGCGGGCGCGCGGGGAGGCCACCCACACAGCCCGGCCGCCGGCCGAACCCCACGGACCCAGGAGATGCGGCGGACCTGAGCACTCCGTAGGGTATTTCCGAAGCAGCGCCGCGCTTTGCGCAGCCGCCGTTCTTCACGTCCCGACATGGGGAAGTTAGCGGAAGCGCGCGCGATGTCAAAGCACCCGATTCGCGCCCGGCGCGGTCATCCCCCGCTATAAATGCGGACCGTCTCCAGGAATTTGGCGACCGATATGGGCTTGGAAAGATAGGCCTCGCACCCGCCCGCGCGAATGCGCTCCTCATCGCCCTTCATGGCGAACGCGGTCACGGCGACCACGGGAATCGCGCGCAGCTCGGGGTCGGCCTTCAGCCAGCCGGTCACTTCCAGGCCCGAGACCTCGGGCAGCTGGATGTCCATGAGGATCAGGTCCGGCTTGTGCTTGCGCGCGAGCGGCACCGCCTCCACGCCGGTGCGGGTCTGCACGGTCTGATATCCGTTGGCTTCCAGCAGATCGTGGAAGAGCTTCATGTTCAGCTCGTTGTCCTCCACGATCATCACCGTTTTCGGCATACCTCTGTCCCCGCCCATGAGGCCCGCCTCCGCGCCGGTGGCGCGGCTCCGAACATCGTGCTGCATGCCGACCGCTTCGCTTTTCGCGCCAGGATCGGACATGATGGCTCAAGCTAGAGACCATTCGTTGCGGAAGCGCAAATGCCCATCAAAGATCATTCGAACACGCCGGCCCGGGTGCAGCAGGCCGCCGAGGCCGTCGCGGTGTCTGCGCTCGGCTTCCTGGCGCAGGAGCCGGACCGCATCGGCCGCTTCCTGGCCGAGACCGGGCTTGGCCCGGCGGAGCTGCGCGCGGCGGCCCGCGAGCCCCATTTCAATGCCGGATTGCTCGCCTTTTTGCTGGCCGACGAGCCGCTGCTGCTTGAATTCGCCAGCCATGCCGGCCTGAAGCCGCAGGATGTGGCGCGCGCCCACGACGTGCTCAATCCGCCGTTCGATCCCGACGCGCCGGCGCGCCGCGAGCGCTGAAAATCCATGGCCGCGCCGCTGCCGGGCTTCTGCCGCGATTGCCGCGCCGATGCGGGAAGCGGGCCGAGGTGCGTCGTCTGCGGCAGCCCGCGCCTGGTGCGCCATGGGCAGATCGATTCGCTCACCGTCGCCCATGTGGATTGCGACGCCTTCTTCGCGGCGGTCGAGAAGCGGGATGATCCAAGCCTTGCGGACGTGCCGCTGATTATCGGCGGCGGCACGCGCGGGGTGGTCTCCACCGCCTGCTATATCGCCCGCATCCATGGGGTGCGCTCCGCCATGCCCATGTTCAAGGCCAAGGCCCTGTGCCCGCAGGCGGTGGTGCTGAAGCCGAACATGGAGAAATACCGCATCGCCGGGCGGCAGGTGCGCGCGCTCATGCAGGCGCTGACCCCTTTGGTGGAGCCGCTCTCCATCGACGAGGCCTTCCTTGATCTTGCCGGCACCGAGCGCCTGCACCGCCTCTCGCCGGGCCGGGCGCTGGCGCGCTTTGCCCAGCAGGTGGAAACGGAAGTGGGGATCACCGTGTCCATCGGGCTCGCGAGCAACAAATTCCTGGCCAAGACCGCGTCCGAGCTGGACAAGCCGCGCGGCTATTCGGTGCTGGGGCAGGAGGAGGCGCCGGAGTTTCTCGCGCCTCGGCCGATCACTTTCATCTGGGGCGTGGGGCCCGCCTTCGGCGCGAAGCTCGCGCGCGACGGGCTGAACCGCATCGGCGACATCCAGCGCCTCGGCGAGATCGACATGCTGCGCCGCTATGGGGCGGAGGGGCAAAGGTTGTGGCGGCTGTCGCTCGGCATCGACACCCGCAAGGTGGAGCCGCACCGCGCGGCAAAAAGCGTGTCCGCCGAAACCACGTTCGACACCGACATCCGCGAGTTGCGCCCGCTGGAGCAGATTCTCTACGGCCTGTGCGAGGAGGTGTGCGGCCGCCTGCGGCGGGGCGAGATCGCCGGGCGCACGGTGACGCTGAAGCTGAAGGGCGCCGATTTCCGGGCCCGGACCCGCTCGCGCGCCCTCGAAACGCCGACGCAGCTCGCCGCCCGGCTCTATGAGGCCGCCCATGACCTGCTGGTGAAGGAAGTGGACGGCACGCCCTTCCGCCTCGTGGGCGTGGGCCTGTCCGAGCTGGTGCCCGGCGCCGAGGCGGACCCCGCCGACCTCGTGGACACGAAGACCCCGCGCCTCAAGGCGGCGGAAGACGCCATGGAGCAATTGCGCGCGAGGTTCGGGGCCGGGGCCGTGGATCGCGGCATCCTGCTGGGAGCGACCCCGCGCCATCGCCGCCCGCCGCGCCCGCGCTGAGGCTGTCCCAATGCGGGACAGGGGCGGTGAGGCGGGAAGAACGCGGCGGGACCGAACCGGGACCGAATCGCCCGCGCCCGCGTGTTCCGCCTGCGTTCCTCCGAGCTAATCCGGCAAGTCTTCGTCGGGCGCGTTTTCATCCGCGATGCGGCCGAGGAAATCCAGCGCGCCCTGGAGGATGAAGGCGGCGGCGTGCTGGTCGATCACCTGGGCGCGCTTGGCGCGGCTCGCGTCCGCCGCGATCAGCGCCCGCTCGACGGCGGCGGTGGAGAGGCGCTCGTCCCACAGGCCGATGGGCCGTCCGCTGATGCGCGCGAAATTGCGCGCGAAGGTGCGGCTCGCCTGGGCGCGCGGGCCTTCGCTGCCGTCCATGTTGAGCGGCAGGCCGAGGATGAAGGCGACCGCGTTGCGCTCCTTGGCAAGGATGAGCAGGCGCGCGGCGTCGGCGGTGAATTTGGTGCGCCACACGGTTTCCACGACGGTCGCGAGGCGCCGGTCGGGATCACAACTGGCGACGCCGATGGTCTTGGTGCCAAGGTCGAGCCCGATCAGCGCGCCGCGCGGCGGCAGGAGCCCGGCCAGATCGACAAGGGGCAGCACGCGGGCGGCAATTGGGGCGGGGACGGCGGGCGGATCCTTGGTCATGTCCCTCGCTAGCATGGGGGGCGCCCCCTCGCCACACATGCGCGCGCCGCATGCCTTGCGCGTTGCGCCGGGGAACGGCTTTCGCGATACTCCTGCGGCAGCCCCAGGGCGGTTGCCGGCGCACATGATGCGTCCAGCGCGAAAGCCCGGGGCCGGACCCTCGTTTCCCCACGGCGGCGGGCGTCGCGCCCAGCCGCCTGCGGATCGACTTTCGAAGGCCATTTCATGAAGATCACATGGTTCGGACATGCCGCCTTCCGCCTGGACTTCGCGGGCAAGGCCGTGCTCATCGACCCCTTCTTCACCGGCAACCCGTCGTTTTCCGCCGGACGGCGCAATGCGGTGCACGGTGTCACCCACATTCTGCTGACCCATGGGCATGGCGATCACATCGGCGATACGGTGGAAATCGTGAAGGAAGCCGAAGCGGCCCATCGCGCCATTCCGGTGGTCTGCAATCCGGAGATTTCCGCCTTCCTCGGCGGCCAGGGCCTGACCAAGTTCGAGATGATGAACACCGGCGGCACCATTGATCTTGGCGGCTTCACCGTTTCCATGGTGCGTGCGGATCATTCCTCGGGCGGCGGCGGCGCGCATCCGACCTATCTCGGCAATCCCACCGGGCTGATCGTCAAGGCCCATGGCGAGCCGACCGTGTGGCACCTCGGCGATACCGATATTTTTTCCGACATGGCGTTGCTGAGCGAGATCCACAAGCCGAAGGTCGCCTTCGTGCCCATCGGCGACCGGTTCACCATGGGCCCGGATACGGCCGCGCTGGCGGTGAAGCGCTTCCTGAATGTGGAAAACGTGGTGCCCTGCCACTACGCCTCGTTCCCCATGCTGGTGAAGGATGCCCGGCGTTTCGTTGCGGCACTGGAGGGGCATTCCACCAAGGTGATCGTTCCGGCCAGCGGCGGCAGCTTCGAGCTGTGATCCCCCGCTGTTGACGCGCGGCGGGGCGAGGACGAAGGCGCCGCGTTGCCGGTTCGCCCGCCCGCGCTATAAAGGGCCATGTTCGCCGCCCTGCCGCTTGAGTCGCTGAAGGTTCCGGCTTCGTCCAAGGACCCGCGAGAGATCCTGCGTCATGTCTTCGGATATGAGGCATTTCGCGGGCCGCAGGCGGAGATCGTCGCGCATGTGTGCGCGGGGGGCGATGCGCTCGTCCTCATGCCGACCGGCGGCGGCAAGTCGCTGTGCTACCAAGTGCCGGCCCTGGTGCGGCCCGGCACGGGCATCGTCATTTCCCCGCTCATCGCCTTGATGCACGACCAGGTGCAGGCGTTGCGCCAATTGGGCGTGCGCGCGGCGGCGCTGAATTCCTCGCTGCCGCCCGGCGAGGCCCGGCAGGTGGAACGGGCGCTCGCTTTGGGCGAACTCGATTTGCTCTATGTGGCGCCCGAGCGCCTGTTGACCGACAGTTTCCTCACTCTGCTCCAGGGCGCGCGGATCGCGCTCTTCGCCATTGACGAGGCGCACTGCGTCTCCCAATGGGGGCACGATTTCCGCCCGGAATATCGCCAGCTCACGCTCCTGCACGAGCGCTTCCCGGGCATACCGCGCGTCGCCCTGACCGCCACCGCCGATGGGCCGACCCGGCGCGAGATCGTCGAGCGGCTGGGGCTGGAGGAGGGGCGCGTCTTCCTCTCCAGCTTCGACCGGCCGAACATCCGCTATCGCATCGCCGCCAAAGCCAATCCCAAGGCCCAACTGCGCGCGCTGCTGGACGAGCACGCGGGCGAAGCCGGCATCATCTATTGCATGAGCCGCGCGAAGGTGGAGGCCACCGCCCAGGCGCTGATGGACGACGGGCGCATGGCGCTGCCCTATCATGCCGGCCTCGATGCCGAGACCCGCGCCCGCCACCAGGACCGCTTCCTGAAGGAAGACGGCATCGTGATGGTGGCCACCGTCGCCTTCGGCATGGGCATCGACAAGCCCGACGTGCGGTTCGTGGTGCATCTCGACCTGCCGAAGAGCATCGAGGCCTATTATCAGGAGACCGGCCGCGCCGGCCGCGACGGCCTGCCCTCCGAAGCGCTGCTGCTCTATGGCGTCGAGGATGTGGCGAAGCTGATCCAGTTTGTGGAGGCTTCCGACGCGCCCGAAGCCCGCAAGCGCGTGGAGCGGCAGAAGCTCGATGCCCTGCTTGGCCTGTGCGAGACCGCCAATTGCCGGCGCCAGGTGCTGCTGTCCTATTTCGAGGAGCAGCGCGACGAACCGTGCGGCAATTGCGATACCTGCCTGGAGCCGGTGCGCACCTATGACGGCACCCAGGCGGTGCAGAAGCTGCTCTCCTGCGTCTATCGCACCGGCGAGCGCTTCGGCGCCGGCCATGTGATCGACGTGCTCGTGGGCGCGACCACGGAGAAAATCACCAAATTCCGCCACGAGGCGCTGAGCACGTTCGGCATCGGCAAGGAGACCTCGCGCGATGAATGGCGCGCCATCGTCCGCCAGGTGGTGGCGCTCGGCCTGTTGCAGGTGGATGTGGAGGGCCATGGCGGCCTGTCTTTGTCCGCGGCCTGCCGGCCGGTGCTGCGCGGGGAACGGCGCATCGAGCTGAAGGTGGAGGCGCGCACCCGCGCGGCGCGGGTCACCGGCGGGGCGCGGGCGCCCAAGGCCGCGCTCTCCGATCCGCACGACGAGGCGCTGTATCAGAAATTGCGCGCGCTGCGGCTGGAGCTGGCGCGTGCGCAGGGCGTGCCGCCTTATGTGATCTTCCACGACACGACGCTGATGGAGATCGCCCGCGCCCGCCCGCGCTCGCTGGCCGGGCTGGGCGATGTGTCCGGCGTCGGCGAGGCCAAGCTGGAGCGCTATGGCCCGCAATTCCTCAAGGCCGTGCGCGAAGCGTAGAGCGCGATCCATTTGCTGTCGAGCCGGTAACGACTCCATAGAAACAATGAATCGCCCTCTAACGCATTGAAGAGGCGCCGTTTTCGGCCGGGCCGTGCGCCCCGAACCCCACACTTAAAGCCTTTTCTGAAGACACGCGCGCAACAGCACCCTTCGCAACGAAAAAGGGCGCAGCTTGCGCCGCGCCCTTTCCGTGATCCAACCGCTGGGAAGCGATCAGTAATCCATGCCGCCGCCGGGCATCTGGGGCATGGCGGCCCCGCCCTTCTTGGGCACTTCGGCGATCAGCGCTTCCGTGGTGATGAGCAG
>NCEH01000176.1 GCA_002304505.1 Rhizobiales bacterium 32-66-11
GGTGGTGAAGGTGGTGCACGAGGCCATCGGCATCCGCCACGGCCAGATCACCACCATCCACGATCCCACCAACACCAATGTGGTGGTGGATGCCCCCCATAAGGACCTGCGCCGCGCCCGCTCGGCCATGCTCTCGCTTCAGCCCACCACCACCGGCAGCGCCACCGCCATCGCGCTCATCTACCCCGAGCTGAAGGGCAAGCTGAACGGCCATGCGGTGCGCGCGCCGGTGCTCAACGCCTCGCTTACCGATTGCGTGTTCGAGCTCAATCGCGAGACCACGGCGCAGGAGGTGAACGCCTTGTTTGCCGAGGCCGCCGCCGGCCCGCTCAATGGCATCCTCGGGTTCGAGCCGCGTCCCTTGGTTTCGGCCGATTACGCGCGCGACACCCGCTCTTCCATCGTCGACGGGCCGTCCACACTCGTGACCGACGGCACCCTGCTCAAGGTCTATGCCTGGTACGACAACGAGATGGGCTATGCCTGCCGCATGGTGGACCTGGCCTGCCATCTCGAACAGGCGGGGCTGTGATGGCAGCCCCCTCCTCCGCCGGCATCCGCAACTATGCCATCGTGACAGCCGCCTACTGGGGCTTCACGCTGACGGACGGCGCGCTCCGAATGATCGTGCTCTTCACGTTCTTCAAGCTCGGCTATTCGCCCTTCACGCTCGCCTTCCTGTTCGTGCTCTACGAGGCTGCCGGTATCGGCGCCAACTTTATCGGCGGCTGGCTCGCGGGCCGCTTCGGCATCACGCGCATGCTCACGGTCGGCCTGACGACGCAGATCTGCGGCTTCCTGATCCTGTCGGCGGTCTCCCCGTCCTGGGAGACCGCGCTTCTGGTCCCCTGGGTGGTCGCCGCCCAAGGCATCTGCGGCGTCGCCAAGGATTTGACCAAGACCGCGTCCAAGTCCGCCATCAAGGTCACCGAGGCCGATGCCAAGGGCGGCAATGCGAACAGTCGCCTGTTCCGCTGGGTGGCGTGGTTCACCGGATCGAAGAACGCCATGAAGGGGTTCGGCTTCCTGCTCGGCGGCGCGCTCCTGGAACTCATCGGCTTCCGCCCCGCGCTGTGGCTGATGGCGGGAGTGCTCGCCCTGGTCCTGGTCGGGGTCGTCTTGTCGCTGCCGCCGATGCTGGGAAAAACGAAATCGAGCAAGAGCATGAAGGAGCTCTTTGCCAAGAACCGGGGCGTGAACCTGCTCGCCCTGGCGCGCGTGGCCCTGTTTGGCGCGCGCGACGTCTGGTTCGTGGTCGGCGTGCCGGTCTTCCTCTACGGCTCCGGCTGGACCTTCATCATGGTGGGCGGCTTCCTGGCCCTGTGGACCATCGGCTACGGCTTCGTCCAAGCGGCCGCGCCCGCCGTTGTGACCCGCAGTGCGGACGGCCTCTCCCGGGAGGTGCCTGCAGCGCGATGGTGGGCGCTGGCCCTCACCCTGATTCCGGTCGCCATGGCGGGCTGGCTTTCCTTCGCCCCACCCCATGCGGACATCGTTCTGGTGGCAGGCCTGTCGATTTTCGGCATTGCCTTCGCCGTGAACTCCTCCCTGCACTCCTATCTGATCCTGGCCTATGCCGGATCGGAGAAGGCCGCGGAGGATGTGGGCTTTTATTATGCGGCCAATGCCGCCGGACGGTTCATCGGCACGTTACTGTCCGGCCTGCTCTACCAGTTTGGCGGGATCTTCGCCTGCCTAGGTGGATCGGCCCTGATGCTCGCCGTTTGTTTATTCACAACCTTGCTGCTGCCCACCCATTCCAATGCCGCTGAGGACACAAACCCGCACCGCGCCCCGGCGGGCGGCTGACCCCGCCGCATCGTAGTCGGCGCGTCACACGACAGTCGTATTGAATCTGCAATCCATTCGGAGATGAAGCCATGTCGCTCCTGCGCTCCCTGACCTGTGCCGCCATGCTCGCGGCGTCCATGCTGGCCCCCACTCTTGCCCATGCCGAGTTCAAGCTCGACCCGCGCTTCACCGACACCAACGGCGACATGGTGGCGGATGTGCCATCCGACCCGGCGAAGCAGCTGGACCCCGACACCCTAATCTTCGCCTATACCCCGGTGGAGGACCCCGCCGTCTACGCCAAGGTGTGGGCTGAATTCCTCGATCACCTTGCCAAGGTGACGGGCAAGAAGGTGCAATTCTTCCCCGTGCAGTCCAACGCCGCGCAGTTGGAAGCCATGCGCGCCGGGCGCCTGCACGTGGCCGGCTTCAACACCGGCTCCAACCCCATAGCCGTCGCCTGTGCCGGCTTCGTTCCCTTCGCCATGATGGCGGCGAAGGATGGTGCCTACGGCTACGAGATGGAGATCATCACCTATCCCGGCTCCGGCATCACCAAGGTCGAAGACATCAAGGGCAAGAAGATGGCCTTCACCTCCGAGACCTCGAACTCCGGCCCCGGCGGCGGCGGTGGCCAATTCCGTGATGAAGCGGATGATCGCGCGCGACGTCATCAAGGCGGATCAGGTGGTCTCCATCTACAAGTCCCAGAGCTTCCCCACCACCGGCTACGGCTACGTCTATAATTTGAAGCCGGAGCTGGCGGCGAAGGTGAAAGAGGCCTTCTTTACCTTCAACTGGGAGGGCACCGCCCTTCAGAAGGAGTTCAAGTCGGCCGAGCCGCCGCAGGAGAAGTTCATCCCCATCACCTTCAAGGACACCTGGGCGGTGGTGCGGCAGATCGACGACGCCATGGGCGTCAGCTACACCTGCAAATAGGCTCCGGCGGCTGGGCCCCGGCAAGAGAAAGACTGCGGGATGCTGACCATCGCCGGCCTGTCCAAGCGTTACGCCAAGGGGGACAAGGCCCTGGAGGATGTGTCGCTCAGCATCCCCGCCGGCCAAGTGGTGGGACTGATTGGTCCCTCCGGGGCTGGCAAGTCCACCCTCATCCGCTGCGTGAACCGGCTGGTGGAGCCGACCTCCGGCTCCATCCGTCTGGGTGACACCGAGATCACCCGTCTGGGCGGGGCGGGCCTGCGGCGCGCGCGGCGACGCATGGGCATGATCTTTCAGGAATATGCCCTGGTGGAACGCCTTACCGTGATGGAGAACGTGCTCTCCGGGCGGCTCGGCTATGTGGGCTTCTGGCGCGCCTTCCTGCGCCGGTTTCCGCAGGCCGACATCGACCGCGCCTTCGCTGTGCTGGATCGCGTCGGCCTTCTCGATCACGTGGACAAGCGCGCCGACCAGCTTTCCGGCGGCCAGCGCCAACGCGTGGGCATCGCCCGCGCGCTCGTGCAGGAGCCGGACATCCTGCTGGTGGACGAGCCGACCGCCAGTCTCGACCCCAAGACCTCCCGCCAGATCATGCGTCTGATCGTCGAGGTATGCGCCGAACGGCAATTGGCGGCCATCGTCAATATCCACGACGTGGCGCTGGCGCAGATGTTCGTCCAGCGCATCATCGGCCTCAAGGCCGGGCGCATCGTGTTCGACGGCCCGCCGGAGGCCCTCGACACCGCTGCCCTCACCGCCATCTATGGCGAGGAGGACTGGTCCCGCACCATCCGCGAAGCAGAGGACGATGCGGCAGACGAAGCCGCCGCGGCCGATGCGGTCGGCGTCCTGCGGGCGCAGGCGACGCCCGCCGCCGTGGCGAGGGCGTTGTGAGCGCCAATCCTGCGCCCGCGCGCCGCTGGCGCCCTTTGCCGTTTATCGCCAATCCCTGGCTGCGCTACGCCCTGCTCGCTGGCGCGGCGCTCTATCTGGCGCTGGCCCTGGGCAGCATCGAGGTCAATTGGGCCCGCCTCTCGGATGGCTGGGCGCGCGGCCTGCGCTTCGTCTCGGGCTTCCTGGAGCCAAATTTCTCCCGGCGCTGGGACGACATCGTCCAGGGCATGATCGAGAGCCTGACCATGACGGTGACCTCCACCGTGGCGGGCATCGCCATCTCGGTTCCCATCGGCATCGGCGCCGCCCGCAACCTGGTGCCGCGCCCGGTCTATTTTCTCTGCCGGGCCATCATTGCGGTGTCGCGGTCCCTGCAGGAGATCATCGTCGCCATCCTGCTGGTGGCCATGGTGGGCTTCGGGCCGTTCGCGGGCTTCCTCACCCTGTCCTTCGCCACCATCGGCTTCCTCTCCAAGCTGCTGGCGGAGGACATCGAGGACATCGACCCTGCCCCCGTGGAGGCGATCCGCGCCACCGGGGCGCCCTGGCCCTCGCTGATCGCCTTTGCGGTGCTGCCGCAGGTGGCGCCGCGTCTGCTCGGCCTCTCGCTATACCGGCTGGACATCAATTTCCGCGAATCCGCCGTGGTGGGCATCGTCGGTGCCGGCGGCATCGGCGCGACGCTGAACACCGCCATCGACCGCTACGAATTCGACAGCGCCGCCGCCATCCTCATTCTCATCATCGCCATCGTCATGGCGAGCGAATATGTGTCCGGCCTGATCCGCGGGCGGGTGAAATAATGCCCGTCACCCCCCATCCCGAAGGCGGCCGCTCGTGGCAACGGCACACCCCGCGCGGGCGGATCGCCATATGGTTCGGCTGGCTCATCGCCGTGGCCTTCACCGTGTTCTGCTGGCGGGTGATGACGCAAGGCACCATCTGGGCCTTCGTGTGGGACGCGCCCACCCAGGCCGCCGACATCGGCGCGCGGATGGTCCCGCCGCGCTGGTCTTATTTTCCAGCTCTGATCAAGCCCCTGTGGGACACGCTCAACATCGCCACCCTCGGCACGCTGGCCGCCATCGCGCTGTCGGTGCCGGTGGCCTTCCTTGCGGCGCGCAACACCACGCCCAGCGCCGCCTTCGTACGGCCGGCGGCGCTGTTCCTGATCGTCGCCTCGCGCTCCATCAATTCCATCATCTGGGCGCTGCTGCTGGTGGCGATCCTGGGACCGGGCGTACTGGCCGGCATCGTCGCCATCGCGCTGCGCTCCATCGGCTTTATCGGCAAGCTGCTCTACGAGGCCATCGAGGAGATCGACGAAGCCCAAGTGGAGGCGATCCGCGCCACCGGCGCCTCGGGCGCCCAGACCCTCGCATATGGAATCGTGCCGCAGATCATGCCCGCCTTCGCCGGCATCACCGTGTTCCGCTGGGACATCAACATCCGCGAATCCACCGTGCTTGGCCTGGTGGGGGCGGGCGGGATCGGGCTCAACCTGGAAAGCTCGCTCAACACCCTGGCCTGGCCGCAAGTGACGCTGATCCTCCTCGTCATCCTCGCCACGGTGGTCGCGAGCGAATGGGTCTCCGCCAAGGTCCGCCACGCCATCATCTGATCTTCGGAGCTTGACCGATGACCGAGCCTCCCGTCGTCACCATCTGGCACAATCCGGCCTGCGGCACATCGCGCAACACGCTCGCCATGATCCGGAATGCCGGCATCGAGCCGAACATCGTCGAGTATCTCAAGACGCCGCCCGCACGCGAAGACGTAGCCGCCGCCATCGCGGCAGCGGGCCTCAAGGTGCGTGCCGCGACCCGTCAGAAGGGCACGCCCTATGACGCGCTCGGCCTCGGCGATCCGACCCTCACCGATGACGCCCTGCTCGATGCCATGATGGCCCACCCTATCCTCATCAACCGGCCGTTCGTGTTCACGCCCCTCGGCGTGCGGCTGTGCCGGCCATCGGAACGGGTCCTGGACATCCTGCCCACGCCGCAGAAAGGACCGTTCAAAAAGGAGGATGGAGAAGTGGTGATTGATGCCGAGGGCCGGCGCGTTCGCTGAAGCGCAACGCCGCCATCGCGGACGCCGGCGATCATAGAAACGCCGGCGGAAGGCGTGCGCGGTCGATGCGGGAGGTGACCTGGCCCGGCTCTTGCGCATGTTCTAAAAAGCAAACGGCCCGCCACAGGGGCGAGCCGTTTGCAAGTCGAGTTGGTTGCGGGGACAGGATTTGAACCTGTGACCTTCAGGTTATGAGCCTGACGAGCTACCGGGCTGCTCCACCCCGCGTCAGAGCTGACGATTTGCCGGCGAACCGGCGTCAGTGACGTGTATGTAACAACGCCGACCCGGGAAGGAAACCCCTCGCTCCAAAAAAAGCGTCCGGATTTCATTTGCCTGTGGACGACGCCGCTTCACGTCTCCTCTTCCGGGGACGAAGATTGAGGGCCAGCAAGGGCGCGCGCCCGTTTCTGGGCGGCTTTCTCGTTGCGCTCGCTTTTGCGCTTCTCCCGGCCGATCCGGCCCTCCACCAGGGAGGTGATCATGCCGTGCAGGGTTGCAAGGTCCTGTTTGGAGAGCGCGATGCGGTGAAAAATGTTGCGGATGTTCCGCGTCGTGGACGGCTGCTTGTCGGGCGAGCGAAAGAAGGCGGCCGCCTCCAGCTCGCCTTCCAGGTGGTCGAAGAAGGCCATGAGATCCTTCTTCTCGGCGACGGGGGATTTTTCCGCCGACGCAAAGGGCAGCACACCGCCGCTCGCGCACTTGAACCATTCATACGCCACCACCGAAACCGCCGTCGCGAGGTTCAGCGAGGCGAAGGCCGGGTTCACCGGCAAAGTGAGGATGACGTCGCACAGCGAGACTTCCTCCGTATAGAGGCCGGTGCGCTCGCGCCCGAACACCAGGGCCACGTCCTCGCCCTGCGCGAGCCGGGCCGCCGTCTCCGCCGCCGCCGCGTCGGCACCGAACACCGGCTTGGCCATGCCGCGTTCGCGCGCCGTCGCGGCGATGGCATAATTCACATCGGCGAGCGCCGCACGCAAATCGGGAAAAAGGCTCGCCTCTTCCAGGATGCGATCGGCACCGGCGGCGAAGATTCGCGCCCGGTCGTCCGGCCAGCCGTTGCGCGGATTGACGAGGCGCAGGCGCGAAAGGCCGAAATTGCCCATGGCGCGCGCCGCCGAGCCGATATTGTCGCCGAGCTGCGGTTCCACCAAAATCACCACCGGACCGCCGCCGATCCATGGCTTTGTGCTGTCAGTTCCTGCGCCGGGCATCATTTTTTCCCTTTATCGGCTCTCTAGCCCGCGGGCACGGCCAAAGTCGAGGTGTCATGCGCTTCTTCTTCTGCTGCGTGAATGCTATAGCGGCCTCGCCGGGCGGGGTGTCGTCGGCGCCAGCGGGGCGCGGGCCGATACGCCATCACCCATTGACCCTCTTTACGCTCTCAGAGCGCCCCGAAAGGTCGTCCACATGGCGAAGATCAAGGTGGCAAATCCTGTCGTCGAACTCGACGGCGATGAGATGACTCGGATCATCTGGCAGTACATTAAGGACAAGCTGATCCATCCCTATCTCGATATCGACCTGGAATATTATGATCTCTCGGTCGAAAATCGCGATGCCACCAACGACCAGGTGACGATCGACGCTGCTGAGGCGATCAAGAAGCATGGCGTCGGCGTGAAATGCGCCACCATCACGCCCGACGAAGCGCGCGTGAAGGAATTCAACCTGAAGGAAATGTGGAAGTCGCCCAACGGCACGATCCGCAACATCCTCGGCGGCGTGATCTTCCGCGAGCCGATCATTTGCAAGAACGTGCCCCGCCTCGTGCCGGGCTGGACGCAGCCGATCATCGTCGGCCGCCATGCTTTCGGCGACCAGTACCGCGCCACCGATTTCAAGGTCCCCGGCAAGGGCACGCTGACCATCTCCTTCGTGGGCGAAGACGGCACCAAGATCGAGAAGGAAGTCTATAAGTACCCCGGCGCTGGCGTTGCGCTCTCCATGTACAATCTGGACGAATCGATCCGCGATTTCGCCCGCGCCTCGCTGAACTACGGGCTGAACCGCAATTATCCCGTCTACCTCTCCACCAAGAACACGATCCTGAAGGCCTATGACGGTCGCTTCAAGGACATCTTCCAGGAGATCTACGACGCCGAGTTCAAGGAAGAGTTCGAGAAGCGCAAGCTCACCTACGAACACCGCCTGATCGACGACATGGTTGCCTCGGCGCTCAAGTGGTCCGGCGGCTATGTGTGGGCCTGCAAGAATTATGACGGCGACGTGCAGTCCGACATCGTGGCCCAGGGCTTCGGCTCGCTCGGCCTCATGACCTCCGTGCTGATGACCCCCGACGGGATGACGGTGGAAGCGGAAGCCGCGCACGGCACCGTGACCCGCCATTATCGCGAGCATCAGAAGGGCAAGGA
>NCEH01000225.1 GCA_002304505.1 Rhizobiales bacterium 32-66-11
TCGCGGAACGCCTTGCGCCGGTCCTGCTCCATCTGCTCGCGCAGTTCCACCTGCTCGGACTGGAGGCGGACCATCTCGATGGAATTCTTGCGCAGCACTTCCACGGCCGCGGCGATTTCGCCGATCTCGTCGCGGCGCCCGAGGCCGGTCACGCTCACGTCCAGCACGCCCTGCGCGATCTGCTCGATGCCGATGGCCATCTCGCGGATGGGCTGCACCACCCGGCGGGTGATGAAGAGGCCGAAGCCGAGCACCAGAAGAAGGATCAGGCCGCACACGCCCACGGCCAGCGTGAAGGCCATGCGGGCGCTGGAAATCTGCGCGACCGACAGCGCCTCGGCGGCGTCGAACGCGGCATTGCGGGGCGCGAGGGAGGCGGCGAGGGGCGGACGGACGAAGGCGCGCCAGCTGTCGATGGCAAAGCCGGTGTCCTTGTTCTGGAGGATGTTCTGGAACACCTCCTGCGTACGCTTGCCCAGCAGGTCGATGAACTCGGCCTTGGCCTTCTGCGTGCCCGCCGTGATGCCGGGAAGCTCTTCCAGCTCGCTGGAGGCGTGTTCCAGCATGGACCAGACGGTGCGGATCTGGCCCTCGAAGATGTAGAACTGCTCGACCTGCGCCGGCGTGAACGGCTTCGGATTGCCGAAATAGCTGGTGAGCATGGTGGAGCGGCGCCCGCCAATGTCGCGCAGCATCAGCGAATAGCGGGCCAGTCCTGCCAGCTTGCCGATCATCTGGTTGTCGGTGGCGATCTCGATTTCCAGCATGTCCGAAAGCCGGGCGGTCTCCACCAGCAGTGCGGTCGCATTGGACACGTAGCGGGCCTGCACGGAGCGGTCGCGCGCCGAGCCGGGCTTGGCGATTTCGGGGTCCGCAAGGGCGCGGGAGGCTTGGATGGCCGCGACCAGCTTGTCATAGGGCGCGTTGAACACCTGCGCCGTGTCTGCGGGAAGCTGCTTGCGGGCCACCTCCATGGCGGCGAGGGTCTCGTTGACCTTCTGGGTGCTGGGCTTGGTGGTGGCCGCAGCCTCCGTGAGCAGCGCCTGATTGTAGTCGCCGCGTTCCAGGGAGAGGTTTTCCGTCAGCCGGGCGAGATCCGCGAACACATGCATGACGGCCCGCGCATCGGTGGCGTTGGTCCATTTGGTCCATTCGCCCACGGCAAAGATGACGCCGCCCGCAACCGCTACGGAACCGATCAGTGAAATGCAGAGCAGGAAAAGTCCGCGGATGCGCATGGCGTGAAACGTCCCCACCGAGAATGGCAGGGCAGCTTTATCTCAACTAAAGGTGAATGCTGCAACCGCGAAAAATCGATCCATTTTGGAAAAACCCGCTCCATTTTGGAGCGGGTTTTCTTGTCGGGCCGGTTAAACCTCACCAGCCGCAGTGCAGGCCGCCATAGGGACCGCGCACGCAGCGTCCGGGGGCGGCATACCACCAGTCGATGAACAGGCTCGCGGCCTGCCCAGAGACGGGGGCCTCGGTGCCCAGCACCTTGTAGGTGTAGGTCAGCGTATCGCCGCTGAGGGAGGGGTCGGTGAGTTCGACCACGAACGCCTTGGTGGTGCCGTCTGCGGTCACCGACAGGGTGGCGTTGGGCGGGTCCTTCTGGAAGCTGTCCTTGCCGTCATTCCAGAGTTTCACGAAACCGGCCGTGGTGGTGTCGCCGGTCATCCGCTCCGGGCGGTCGGTGAACATCACGGTCTGCGGCGCGACGCCCTTCAGCACGATCTTGTTGCCGTCCACGGTGACGGAATCGGCGGCCTGCACGAACAGCCAGTTGGCTGCG
>NCEH01000030.1 GCA_002304505.1 Rhizobiales bacterium 32-66-11
AGCGCCGCCGCCTCCGCCTGAGCGGACATCGAGCGACGAAGAATAAGGGAGGTTGTTGTCGTGGTGTCTTTCCCGATGGTAGACGCGCATGTCCATTTCTGGGATCCGACCACCCAGAATTATCCCTGGCTGTGCGAAAAGCCGCTGATTCCGTTCCGTTATGGTGATTATTCCGCCATCTGCCGCAAATATTATCCCGAAGACTATAAGAAGGACGCCAAGGACCACCAGGTGGTGAAGACCGTCTATATCGAGGCGGAATGGGACCCCACCGATCCCATCGGCGAGATGGCCTTCATCGCCGAGATGCGCAAGCAGACCGGGTGGCCGAACGTCGCCGTCGGACAGGCCTGGATGGACCAGCCCAACGTCGCCGAAGTGCTGGAACGCCTCGCGGCCTTCCCGTTCGTGCGCGGCGTGCGCCACAAGCCCCAAGGCAGCAAGACGCCCGGCACCTCGGTGCAGAGCACCATGATGGACAAGGTGTGGCGCAAGGGCTTCGCGCAGTTGAAGCCGAACGGCCTGCGGTTCGACCTCCAGACCCATTGGTGGCACCTGGACGATGCCGCGGACCTTGCCCGCGCGTTTCCCGATACGCAGATCATCCTGCTGCATTCCGGCCTGCCGGCGGATCGCAGCGAAAACGGCATCACCGGCTGGAAGGCCGCCATGCGCGCCTTCGCCAAATGTCCGAACGCGGCGGTGAAGATCTCCGGCATCGGGCTGCCGGGCATTCCCTGGACCGTGGAAAACAACCGCGACATCGTTCTCTCGATCATCGATTTCTTCGGCGTGGACCGCTGCATGTTCGGCAGCAATTTCCCCGTCGATAGCGTCTGCGGCGATCTCGATACAATCTTCAGCGGCTACAAGACCATCACCTCCGGCTTCTCGCTGGAGGAGCGCACCAAGCTGTTCCACGACAATGCGGTCCGCTTCTATGCCATCGACTAGGCTCACGCTCGCCTATATCGGCGTGGGCCTGATGGGCGGTCCCATGGCGGCGCGTCTCGTGGCGCGCGGGCACGACATGCGCGCCTATGGCCGGCGCGGATGCGGTGCTGCTCAATCTGCCGACCCCGGTGGCGGTCGAGCAGGCGGTGTTCGGCGCGGACGGCGTCGCGCAGGTCATGCGGCCGCCGCAGGTGCTGGTGGATTTCTCCACCATCGAGGTGGAGCGCTGCCGCGCCTTCGCCGCGCGCCTTGCGCAGGCGGCCGGGTGCGCCTGGATCGACGCGCCGGTCTCCGGCGGCCCACCCGCCTCGGCGGAAGGCAAGCTCGCCGTGATGGCGGGTGGCCCGGCGGACGAGATGGAGCGTCTCGCGCCGCTGTTCGCGGATATTTCCTCGGCCTTCACCCATGTCGGGCCCACCGGTGCCGGGCTGACCGCCAAGATGGTCAGCCAATTGATGGTGTCGTGCCTCTATGTGGTGCTGGCCGAGGGCGCCAAGCTCGCCGAACAGGCCGGCATCGATGTGGCAAGCATCCCGGCCTGCGTCAGCGGCGGCCACGCGGACGGGGAATTGCTCCGGCAGATCTTCCCGCGCTTCGCCGAACGGGATTTCCGCCCGCGCGCCTATACGCGCCAGCTCGTCAAGGACATGCACATGGTGAAGGAACTGGCGGATGCCGCCGGCGCGCCGACCCCCATGATGGACGAGGCCCTCCGGCTCTACGACCGTTATGTCGCCCTCGGCGGCAGCGAGCGGGACACCTCGGCCATTCTCGAACTCTACGACCATGATGCGCAGCCGCGCCACGCACAGCCGTGACGCCAGGCCCAGCGAAGGAATTTGCGATGTCTTCCAGCACCTCGAACGTCCCGCAAACCTACGGTTTCGTCGGCCTCGGCGCCATGGGCGCGGCCATGGTGGAGCGCGCGCGCGGCAAGGGCCTCGCCGTCCATGTCTATGACCTCAACCAGGCCGCCGTGGACCGCGCCGTCGCGCTCGGCGCCACGGCCGCCACCAGCCCGCGCGCAGTGGCGGACGTCGCCGAGATCGTGTTCTCGTCCCTGCCCACTCCGGCCATCGTGGAGCATGTGGCGCTGGGCGAGAACGGGCTCTGCGAGGGCAGCGCCATGCGGCACTATGTGGACCTGTCCACCATCGGCCCGACCATGATCCGCCATGTGGCGGAGGTGCTCGGCAAGAGCGGCGTCGCCACCCTCGACGCGCCGGTGAGCGGCGGTCCCATCGGCGTCGTCAACGGCACGCTGGCGGTGATGACCGCCGGCCCCAAGGCGACGGTGGAAAAGGCCCGGCCGTTCTTCGACAGCTTCGCCCGCGCGGTGGTGGAGATCAGCTCCGAGGTCGGCCAGGCGCAGACCGTGAAGCTCGCGAACAACATCCTTACCGCCACCAACATGATCGCGGTGGGCGAGGCGATGGCGTTCGCGGAGAAGGGTGGCATCGATCCCACGCTGCTGTTCCAGGTGATCAATGCCGGCTCCGGCCGCTCCTGGGTCTCGGAAGTCGCCTATCCGAACTTCGTGGTGCCGCGCACCTACAACCAGAATTTCCGCACCGAGCTGATGCACAAGGACGTGGTGCTGTGCCTGGAGGAGGCGGACCGCGCCGGCGTGCCCATGTGGCTCGGTTCATCGGTACGCCAGATGTGGCAGTTCTTCATGAGCCAGGGCATGGGCAAGGACGATTGCTCGCGCATCTCCACGGTCATCGAGGACTGGGCCGGCGTCGAGCCGACGCCCCCCAAGACGCGCGACGCGGCCTGAGCCGCGGCTTCTTCACAACCCGAAAAGCCACGCGAGGTGGCGGGAGCAGACCATGCGGATACTCAAGGAAGGGCGCCAGAGCGCCGACAAGGCCGCCGACCAGGCCAAGGTGCGCGCCGTGGTGGAAGGCATTCTCGCCGATATCGAAGCGCGCGGCGACGATGCGGTGCGTGCGCTTTCGGTGAAGTTCGACGGCTGGGACCGCGCCGATTATCGCCTCACGGACCGCGAGATCCGCGATTGCCTGAGCGAACTCTCGGCGCGCGATATCGAGGACATCAAGTTCGCCCAGGAGCAGGTGCGCAATTTCGCCCAGCACCAGCGGGACGCGCTCCGCGACATCGAAGTGGAAACGCTGCCGGGCGTGGTGCTCGGCCATAAGAACATCCCGGTGAATTCGGTCGGCTGCTACGTGCCGGGCGGCAAATATCCGCTGCTGGCCTCCGCCCATATGTCCGTTGTCACGGCGAAGGTGGCGGGCGTGCCCAATATCGTCACCTGCGCCCCGCCGTTCCACGGCAAGGCGGCCCCGGCCATCGTCGCGGCCCAGCATCTCGCCGGCGCGGACGTGATCTATTGCTTCGGCGGCGTGCAGGCGGTCGGCGCCATGGCCATCGGCACGCAGACCATTTCCCCGGTGGACATGCTGGTGGGCCCCGGCAACGCCTTCGTGGCGGAGGCCAAGCGCCAGCTGTTCGGCCGCGTGGGCATCGATCTGTTTGCCGGCCCCACGGAAACGCTCGTCATCGCCGACGAGAGCGTGGACGCGGAGATGTGCGCCACCGATTTGCTGGGCCAGGCCGAGCACGGACCCAACTCCCCCGCCATCCTCCTCACCAATTCTGAGAAGCTGGCGCGCGAGACCATGGCCGAGGTGGAGCGCCTGCTGACCATCCTGCCGACGGCCGAGATCGCCGCCAAGTCCTGGGCCGATTATGGCGCGGTGATCGTGTGCGACGATTATGAGGAAATGGTCCGCGAGGCCGACCGCATCGCCTCCGAGCACGTGCAGGTGATGACCCGCGACCCGGATTATTTCCTGAACAACATGCGCAATTACGGCGCCCTGTTCCTCGGCCCGCGCACCAATGTGGCGTTCGGCGACAAGGTGATCGGCACCAACCACACCCTGCCGACGCTGGGCGCGGCCCGCTACACCGGCGGCCTGTGGGTCGGCAAGTTCATCAAGACCGTCACCTACCAGCGCGTCACCACCGACGCCGCCTCGGCGATGATCGGGGAATATTGCTCGCGCCTCTGCATGCTGGAGGGCTTCGCCGGCCATGCCGAGCAGGCCAACATCCGCGTGCGCCGCTATGGCGGGCGCAACATCCCCTATGCCACGGCCGCGGAATAGGGGGCGGACATGAACGTCCTCGACAGCACGGCGGGCGGATATGTCCCCGCCTTCGACCTCACGGGCAAGCGCGCGCTGATCTCCGGCGCGGGACGCGGCATCGGTCTCGCCTCGGCCCGCACGCTCGCGGCCATGGGCGCCCATGTCACCCTCGCCGCCCGCTCGGCAGGCGAGATCAGCGCGGCGGCGGACGAGATCATCCGCGACGGCGGCTCGGCCGATACCCTGACCCTGGACGTGAGCGCGGTGGAGACCCTCCCCGCCGCGCTCGAGGGGCGCGCGCCCTACGACATCCTGGTGAACAACGCCGGCACCAACCGCACCAAGCCGTTCCTCGACGTGCCGGTGGAGGATTTCGACCTCATCATGGGGCTCAACGTGCGCGCCGCCTATTTCATGGCGCAGGCGGTGGCGCGCGGCATGGTGGCCGCGGGCCGGGGCGGCTCGATCATCAACATGTCCTCGCAGATGGGCCATGTGGGCGCGGCCACGCGCACCGTCTATTGCGCCTCCAAATGGGCCATGGAGGGCATGACCAAGGCCATGGCGGTGGACCTCGCGCCCTACGGCATCCGCGTCAACACCTTGTGCCCGACCTTCATCGAGACGCCGCTCGCCGGCACCTTCCTCAGCAATCCCGCATTTCGCGACGACGTGCTGAAGAAAATCAAGCTCGGCCGCATCGGCAAGGTGGAAGACCTGATCGGCGCGGTGGTGTTCCTCGCCTCCGACGCCTCCTCGCTGATGACCGGTTCGTCCCTCGTGATCGACGGCGGCTGGACCGCCGACTGACGGCGCCGCCCCCCAAATGGAGTGTGTTTCATGCTGCTCGAAGGCAAGGTCGCGATCATAACGGGCGCGGCGTCCGAACGCGGGATCGGCCGCGCCACGGCGAAACGCTTCGCCGATGAAGGCGCGCGGGTGGTGATCGTCGATCTCGACGCCATCGCCACTGAGGTCGCCGCCGCCGGCATCGGCCCCGCGCATCGCGGCTTTGCCTGCGATGTCGCCGACCCCGACCAGTGCCATGCGCTGATCGCCGCCGTGCTGGCGGAATACGGGCGGATCGACGTGGTGGTGAACGCCGCCGGCGTCAGCCAGAGCGACCGCCTGATGGAGATCACGCAGGAGAAGTTCGACCTCGTGATCGACGTCAGCCTGCGCGGTACGCTCAACATGAGCCAGGCGGCGGTGCCGCACATGCGCGAGCGCGGCGGCAGCATCGTGTGCTTCGGCTCCATCGCCGCCCAGCGCGGCGGCGGGCTGTTCGGCGGCCCGCATTACGCCGCCGCCAAGGGCGGTGTGCACAGCCTGACGAAATCCCTGGCGCGCGAGCTGGGCAAAGACCGCATACGCGTCAATGCCGTCTCCCCCGGCACCATCGATACCGACATCTTCCAGGGCAAGATGAGCGCCGAGCGCAAGGTGCAGATCGCCGCCGACATCCCGCTCGGCCGCCTCGGCACGGCGGACGATGTCGCCTGCGTCTGCCTGTTCCTGGCGTCCGACCTCGCCCGTTTCGTCACCGGCTCCATCCTCGACGTTAACGGCGGGCAATTCATCCACTGACGCGCCCCGGCCGGCGCACGCGCCGCCGGCCAAAGAACACATCCGGGCCAACGCGGTTCGCACCAACAGGGAGATGAAGACGATGGCCTCAGTCGAAGTTCGTGACGTCAAGAAGCGGTTCGGCGCCGCCGCGATCATCGACGGGGTGTCGATCGACATCACCGACGGGGAATTCGTCGTGCTGGTCGGCCCGTCCGGATGCGGGAAATCCACGCTGCTGCGCATGATCGCCGGGCTTGAGAGCATCTCCGGCGGCGAGATCCGCATCGCCGAGCGGGTGGTGAACGACGTGCCGCCCAAGCAGCGCGACATTGCCATGGTGTTCCAGAACTACGCGCTCTACCCGCACATGACCGTGCGCGCCAATATGGGCTTCTCGCTCGATTTGCAGCGCGCACCCAAGGCCAAGATCGAGGAGCGGGTGGACCGCGCGGCCCAGATCCTCGGCCTGTCCCATTTGCTCGATCGCTTTCCGCGCCAGCTTTCCGGCGGCCAGCGCCAGCGCGTGGCCATGGGCCGGGCGATCGTGCGAGATCCGCAATTGTTCCTGTTCGACGAGCCGCTCTCCAATCTCGACGCCAAGCTGCGCGTGACCATGCGCGCGGAGATCAAGGAACTGCACCAGAAGCTCGGCACGACCATGATCTATGTGACCCACGACCAGATCGAGGCCATGACCATGGCCGACAAGATCGTAGTGATGCGTGAGGGCGTGGTGGAGCAGATCGGCGCCCCGCTCGACCTCTACGACACCCCGGCGAACCAGTTCGTCGCCGGCTTCATCGGCTCGCCGGCCATGAATTTCCTGGAAGGCACCATCACCCCCGCCGGCTTCGCGCTCGGCCAGGGCATCGTGCTGCCGCTCCAGACGCGCGCGGCGAAGACCGGGCCCGCGGTGTATGGCGTGCGCCCCGAGCATCTGCGCCTCGATCCCAAGGGCGTGCCGGTGGAAGTGGTCGTGGTCGAGCCCACGGGCGCTGAGACCCACGTCGTCGCGCGCATCGCCGGGCAGGACATCAATTGCGTGCTGCGCGAGCGGCTCGCGATCGCGCCGGGCGACCGGCTGACGGTGGCGCCCGACGCCGGCATCGAACACCTGTTCGACGCCGTCACGGGGGCACGCCTCAACTAGCTGCGCATTCAAAGCTCAAAAAACAAAGGATCTCGCTTCCGAAGATCCTGGTGGGAGGAAAGCCTGATGACACTGGACCGTCGAACATTCCTGACCGGGGCCGCCGCCGTCGGCGTGGCCGCGAGCACTGATCTTCTCTCCTTCGCAAAGGCCTGGGCCGCCACCAATTCCTGGAAGCCCGAGGCCGGAGCCGAGCTGCGGATCACCCGCTGGCGCCGCTATCTGGAAGCCGAGGACAAGGCCTTCATGGCGATCACGGAGGCCTTCACCAAGGCCACCGGCACCAAGATCACCGTGGTTTCCGAAAACTGGGACGACATCCAGCCCAAGGCCTCGGTCGCGGTGAACGTGGGCAGCGGCCCGGACATGTTCTGGGGCCTGTTCTCATTGCCCCATCTGTTCCCGGACCATGCCGTGGACGTCACCGATGTCGCGAATTACCTCGGCGGCAAATACGGTGGCTGGATCGGCGCCTCGCCGACCTTCGGCCGCAGCGGCGACAAGTGGATCTGCATTCCGGTCGCGGTGAACGGCAATTACATCAACTACCGCATCTCGGCGATGAAGAAGGCCGGGTTCTCGGAATTTCCGACCACGAACGCCGCCTTCCTCGAACTGTGCAAGGCGCTGAAGGCGAACAACACCCCCGCCGGCATGCCGCTCGGCCGTGCCACAGCCGACGCCAATGCCTGGCTGCATTGGGCGCTGTGGAGCCATAACGCCTCGCTGGTGGACGAGAAGGGTAAGGTCATCATCGACGCGCCGGAAACCGCCGATGCGCTGCGCTATGTGAAGGCGCTCTACGAGACCTTCCTGCCGGGCACCGCGTCCTGGCTCGACCCCACCAACAATGCGGCGTTCGCGGCGGGGGAATGCTATCTCACCAACAACGGCTGCTCGATCTACCAGAACGCGCTGGCGCAATCGAAGGTGCCGGAAGGCGCGGACGCGGCGGCCAAGGATCAGGCCGCCAAGATGGCGGCGCTCGCCGCCGACATGGACCATGCGGTCTATCCCATCGGGGTTGCCGGCAAGCCGACCGAACTGCAGCTCGCCTTCCCGCTGGTGGCGTTCAAATACACCAAGTATCCGCAGGCCTGTAAGGCGTTCATGGCGTTCCTGATGGAAGCCAACCAGATGAACCCCTGGCTGGAAAGCTCGCGCGGCTACCTGACCCAGACACTCAACGCCTACGATTCCAACCCGGTGTGGACCTCCGACCCGAAGATCAAGATCTTCCGGGAGGCGACGGCCCGCAGCCTCTGGCCCGGCTTCCGCGGCGCGCTCGATCGGCGCGCGGCGGCGGCGCTCGCCGACTTCATCCTCGTCGACATGTTCGCGTCGGTCTGCACCGGGCGCTCGAACGAGAAGGAAGCCATGGCGAACGCCGCCCGCTCGGCCCAGCGCATCTATCGCTGAGCCTGGCCGACCTTCGCACGGCCGCCCGGTGCCTCTCGCGCCGGGCGGCCACGATGCCCGCTGAACAGCGCAGAGATTCGGGATGAGCCTCATCATGAACGCCCAAGTGGCAACCAAGCCGGAAACGCCGGTCCGCCGTTCGCGGTGGATGGCGCTGAGCGGAAACCGAAACTGGCAGGCGATCTGGTTCATGCTGCCGGCGGTGGCGTTCTTGATCCTGTTCCTGGCCTACCCCCTGGCCTATGGCGTGTGGCTGAGCTTCACCGACACGCGCATGGGAAGTCCGGGGGAATTCATCGGCCTCGGCAATTATATCTGGCTGATGGACGACCCGGTTTTCATCATCGCGGTGATGAATACTTTGATTTTCACGGCCGGGGCGAGCATCTTCAAATTCGTCATCGGCTTTTACCTCGCGATCCTGCTGAACAAGCGGCTCCCGTTCAAGGCGCTGATCCGCGCCGTGGTGCTGCTGCCCTGGATCGTGCCCACCGCGCTCTCGGCCATCGCCTTCTGGTGGATCCTGGACAGCCAGTTCTCGGTCATCTCCTGGTCGCTGAAGTCCATCGGGCTGATCGACCACAACATCAACTTCCTCGGCGACCGCGATCTTGCGCGTGCCTCCGTGATTTTCGCCAATGTGTGGCGCGGCATCCCGTTCATCGCCATCACCCTGCTGGCCGGACTGCAAACCGTGCCGGTCTCGCTCTATGAGGCCGCGACCATCGACGGCGCGTCGAGCTGGCAGATGTTCCGCCGCATCACCTATCCCATGCTCACCCCCATCATCGCCGTGGTGATGACCTTCTCGGTGCTGTTCACCTTCACCGAATTCCAACTGATCTGGGTGCTGACGCGCGGCGGGCCGGCCAATGCCACCGACCTGATGGCGACGCTCTCCTACCAGCGCGCGATTCTCGGCGGCCAGCTCGGCGAAGGATCGGCCATCGCGGTGGCGATGATCCCGTTCCTGCTGGGCGCCATCATGATTTCCTGGTTCGGCCTGCAGCGGCAGAAATGGCAGCAGGGGAACGACCAATGAGCAATCCCACGGAGGCGACCATGACGGATACGTCGGCGGCCCGGCTCGGGCGCAAGATCAAGTCCACCCCCGAAGGCGAGGGCATGGATTATCTCGAAACCCTGCCGAAGCGGGTGGTCTATCTCTACGTTCCGCTCACCATCATCCTGTTCGTGCTGCTATTCCCCTTCTACTGGATGACGCTGACCTCGTTCAAATCGACGGCGGAACTCACGGATTTCAACACCTTCAACCCGTTCTGGGTGTGGCAGCCCACCTTGCAGCACCTGAAGGACCTGCTGTTCGGCTCGCATTATCCGCGCTGGCTGCTCAACACCATGATGGTCTCGGTGACGGCGACCGCCCTTTCGCTGGCGGCAAGCGTGCTCGCGGCCTATGCCATCACGCGGATCCGGTTCCGGGGAGCGCGCTTCGTCGGCGTGATGATCTTCTTCGCCTATCTCGTGCCGCCTTCGGTGCTGTTCATCCCGCTCGCGGTGGTGGTCTCCACCTATGGCCTGTTCGACAGCCCGCTGGCGCTGATCCTGACCTATCCGACCATCCTGATTCCGTTCTCAACCTGGCTGCTGATCGGCTATTTCAAGACCATTCCCTACGAGCTGGAAGAGTGCGCCCTGATGGATGGGGCGTCGCGCTTGCAGATCCTGCTGAAGATCATCCTGCCGCTGGCGGTGCCGGGGCTGATTTCGGCCGGCATCTTCTGCTTCACCTTGTGCTGGAACGAATTCATCTATGCCCTGGTGTTCATCCAGTCGGAAGCGAACAAGACCGTGCCCATCGCCATCGTCACCGTTTTCACCGACGGCGACAATTACCGCTGGGGCGCGCTCATGTCCGGGGCGCTGGTGGGCTCGCTGCCGATCTGCATTCTCTATTCCTTCTTCGTGAACCATTATGTCTCCTCGCTCGCCGGCGCCGTGAAGGAATAAATCCGGCCGGCGAATGGCTGCTGCGCCTGCCGAGCTTCGCCCTCAAGGGCGACCGCTGATCCCTCGCCCCTGCGCTGCCGCGCGTCTCCGGCTCTGGCTCAGGACCGCCGGGACAGCGGCCGCGCGGCGAGGATCGCCAGCGCCGCGAGCCCGCCGATGATCGAGATATGCTCGATGAAGATGTTGCGGTTAAGCACCTGCTCCGCCACCGGCTTGAGCCAGAAGGCATGGGCGCTCAAGGTCGCGACCGCCGTGAAGGCGGCGAGCAGCGCGGCGCCGATCCAGGTCAGCCGCGCGCCCGCGATCAGCAGGGCCGAGCCCCCGAGCTGGGTGACGATCACCAGAGCCGCGAACAGCGCCGCCGGCTCCAGCCCGGTGAGCCCGCGCACCTCGCCGATCGCCCCGTTGAAATCCGAAAGCTTGGCCAACCCGCTGAAGAGGAACGGCGCCGCTACCGCGATGCGCGCCAGAAGCGCCGTCGCGGGGGATCGCAGGATGGCGTCGGCGCACGCCTGAACGCCGCCGAGGATGCTTGTCGCCATGGCCTTCGCCTCATCTTGCCGCCGGTTCACGCACCGGGCGCGCCCGGTTTCAGAACGCCCAGCAGGAACAGCCGAGCGCACCCCAGAAGGCGCCTTCGTCGCGGGCCGGTGCGGCGGCGGCCAGCGCCTTGGCATGGGCATGTCCATGCACCCCGCACGCGCTGGCGCAGCCGCAGCCCGTGAAGGCAAAGCGGCGGTCTTCCGCCTGCGCCCGCTTCTGATAGCCGCCGAAGGTGCGCACCGGTGACCAGTCCGGCATCGCAGGCGGCAGCGGCGGGGCAAGGCCGGCATAATCGCCCGCCCCGTGCACCGGCTTGCCGCCGAGCAGGGTCAGCACGCTTTCGATGTCCTGGATCTGGTCCTCGGGCACGGCGAAATAATCCCGGTCCAGCACGATCAGATCGGCCAGCTGCCCGGCCTTGATCTGCCCCTTCTTGCCGACTTCGGTGGAGAACCAGGTGTTGGCCTCGGTCCAAAGGCGCAGCGCGTCTTCCCGGTTCAGCAGGTTCTGTTGGGGATAGAGCTTGAGGCCGCCCAGCGTCTGGCCGGTCACCAGCCAGGACAGCGAGACCCAGGGATTGTAGCTCGCGACGCGGGTCGCGTCCGTCCCGGCGCCGACCGGAACCCCGGCCTCCAGCATGCGCTTGATGGGCGGGGTCCGCTCGGCCGCCTTGGCGCCGTAGCGCTCCACGAAATCCTCGCCCTGGAACATCATGCGGTGCTGGACCGCGATGCCCCCGCCGAGCGCGGCGATGCGGTCGATGTTGCGGTCGGAAATGGTCTCGCAATGGTCGAAGAACCAGTTCAGGCCCTTAAGCGGCACGTCGCGGTTCACCTTTTCGAACACGTCGAGGGCGCGGGTGATGGTTTCGTTATAGGTGGCGTGCAGCCGCCAGGGCCAGCGGTTCTCCGCGAGCAGACGCACCACGGGTTCGAGATCGCCTTCCATGGAGGGCGGCATGTCCGGCCGCTCGAAGCTGAAATCCTCGAAATCCGCCGCCGAATAGACCAGCATCTCGCCGGCGCCGTTGTGGCGATAGAGATCGTCGCCCTGCCCCGGCTTCACCTGCTTCGACCAGCTCTCGAAATCCGCCAGTTCCTGCTTCGGCTTCTGGGTGAAGAGATTGTAGGCGATGCGCACCGTCAACTCGCCGTCCGTGTGCAGCTTCTCGATGATCGAATAATCTTCCGGATAGTTCTGGAACCCGCCGCCGGCGTCGATGATGGTGGTGACGCCGAGCCGGTTCATCTCCCGCATGAAATGGCGGGTGGAATTGATC
This sequence comes from Rhizobiales bacterium 32-66-11, assembly GCA_002304505.1. Lineage (GTDB taxonomy): Bacteria > Pseudomonadota > Alphaproteobacteria > Rhizobiales > Xanthobacteraceae > NCEH01. Next base: position 12,005 of record NCEH01000030.1, read on the forward strand.
TGGTATTCGGGCGGCAGCTTTGGACCCTTGGCGAGGGTCGCATAGAGGATCGTCGCATTGGGCCGCGCCAGCAGCAGGCCGGTGGGATTGCCGTTGGCATCGCGCTGGATCTCGCCGCCCGGCGGGTTCGGCGTGTCCTTGGTATAGCCCGCCGCGCGCAGGGCCGCGCCGTTCAGCAAGGCCCGGTCGTACAGATGGAGAATGAACACCGGCGTGTCGGGCGCGGCGAGATTGATCTCCTCCAGCGTCGGCAGGCGCTTTTCCGCGAACTGGTGCGCGGTGAAGCCGCCGACCACCCGCACCCATTGCGGCGCGGGCGTTTTCGCCACCTGCTGTTTCAGCATCTCCATGGCCTGGCCGAGCGAGCGCACGCCGTCCCAGCGCAGTTCCAGGTTATAATTCAGCCCGCCCCGGATGATGTGCATGTGGCTGTCGATGAGGCCGGGCACGGCCCGGCGTCCGCCAAGGTCGATCAGCTGCGTCTCCGGGCCGGCGAGCGCGCGCATCTCGGCCTCGGTGCCGGCGCCGATGAACACCCCGCCCGCGATGGCCACCGCCTCGGGCGCGGGATTGGCGCGGTCCAGCGTGGTGAAGCGGCCGTTGACCAGGAGAAGGTCGGCATGGGTCTTTTCGGCGGGCGTCGGTCCGGCGGTCATTGGAGCAGCCTTCGGATCTGAAGTCTGGGCGGCCGTGGGGCCGCCGAGGAGGGAGGCCGCGCCCATGGCTGCGGCGCCGGTGGTGAGGGTGCGTCGGGAGAGGCTCATGAGGGCTCGCCTGTTTCGGACGGTGGAACGGATGTGGGCGCCTTGCTGGGCACCCCGAGAATGGGCGGGGCGCATGCACTCATGAACCAGGACAGCGTGACCGGCTCGCCGCTGAGCGCCCGCTTCGCCACCGGAACCGCCTGTTCGCCGATCAATATGCCCAGCAGACCCATCAAGGCGACCACCGGGGGCGCGGGGGATTTCACCTCCAGCAATGCATAGATGACGCCGACGAGCACGCCGACGGCCAGCGAGATCACATAGAGCTTCATCGCCCTCTCCGGTGGGTTTCAAGCCGGCACGTGGCCGGCGGGAACACCCCGCCGGCCACCGCTATCACGCCGGCCCGATCAAGCCTTGATGAAGGCGAGCAGATCGGGGTTGATCACCTCGGCATGGGTGGTGAGCATGCCGTGGGGATAGCCCTCATAGGTCTTGAGCGTGCCGTTCTTCAGCAGCTTCACGGACAGGAGCGCGGAATCGTCGATCGGGACGATCTGGTCGTCGGTGCCGTGCAGCACGAGGGTCGGGACGCTGATCGCCTTCAGGTCCTCGGTCTGGTCGGTCTCGGAGAACGCCTTGATGCCGTCGTAATGGGCCTTGGCGCTGCCGATCATGCCCTGGCGCCACCAATTGTTGATCACGCCCTGGTCGATCTTCGCGCCCTCGCGGTTGAAGCCGTAGAACGGGCCGGCGGGCACATCCACGAAGAATTGCGCCCGGTTGGCGGCCAGTGCCGCGCGGAAGCCGTCGAACACCTCGATCGGCAGGCCGCCGGGATTGCCGGCGGTCTTCAGCATGAGCGGCGGCACCGCGCTCACCAGCACCGCCTTGGCGACGCGGCCGGCCGGCTCGCCGTGCTTGGCGACATAGCGGGCGACTTCGCCGCCGCCGGTGGAATGGCCGATATGGACCGCGTTCTTCAGGTCGAGATGCTCGACGACGGCGAAGGCGTCGGCGGCGTAATGGTCCATGTCGTGGCCATCGCTCACCTGGGCCGAGCGGCCGTGGCCGCGCCGGTCGTGGGCGACCACGCGGAAGCCCTGGTTGACGAAGAACAGCATCTGCGCGTCCCAATCGTCGGACGACAGGGGCCAGCCGTGGTGGAACACGATCGGCTGGGCGTCCTTCGCACCCCAGTCCTTGAAGAAGATCTCAACGCCGTCCTTGGTGGTGACGAAGCCCATGGTATCGGTCCTTTCAGCTGTGGACTGGGAACGGGGTGCAGCCGGCGATTGCGCGGCGGCGCGCGAGGCCGGCAGCACCGAGAGAACGGCGGCGCCGGCACCGAACAATAGAAGATCCCGGCGGCCGGGATTGTCGGGTTCGCACTGTGAGTGTGTGGTCATCCTGTGACGGCCCCATGTCGCCACGCGCGGACCGCGCGTCCCTGGGAGAGGCCCATTTCAATGCGCCTCGGAGGCACCGAACATGCTCTTGGCATAGATGATGCCGAGGCCGTAGCCGCCGCCATGCACCTTCGCGATCCCGGTGGTGAGCTCATAGGTCTCCCCGCGCGCCCAGTCGCGCTGTAGCTCCAGCAGATATTGCAGTGCCGTCATGGGGCGCGCGCCGGCTTGGATCATGCGCTGCATGGCGCGCTCGTGCGCCTCGTCCGAAACGTCGCCGCAGGCATCCGCGATCACATAGACCTCGAACCCCTGGTCGATGGCCGACAGCGCCGGCCCGACGATGCACACCGAAGTCCACAGGCCGCCGAGCACGATCCGCCCCTTGCCCGCGGCGTTCACGGCGGCGGTGATGTTCTTGTCTTCCCAGCTGTTCATGCTGGTGCGGTCGATCGCGGCGAGGCCCGGGAACGCCGCTTTGATCTCGTCGAACATGGGGCCGGAGAAGGTCTTCTCCGCCACCGTGGTCAGGATGGTGGAGACATTGAAACCCGCCGCGGCGGCTGCCACCATGGCGGCATTGTTGCGCAGCAGCACCGCATCGATGGACTTGGTGGCGAACGCCATCTGGGATTGATGGTCGATCAGGATCAGGGTGTGGTCATCGGGCGAAAGCAGTCCCTTGCCCGGAACGGGGGATGCTTGAAGCATGCGGCCACCTTTTGGTTGCATCGGAACTTGGTGATCCAAATTCCGCCCCCTATGCGCCACAAATCGGTTTGGAAAAAAAGTAGTAACCGGGAAGATACTATGGACGAAACCCTACCTGGCAAGAGCGAAACACTTGATAGCCCACCGGGTTGCCAGCTCGATCATTTGTTGAAATTCCTCGCGCAGGAATGGATGAGCCATATTGTGTGGGCGTTGGGGCGCAACACTACGATGCGGTTCGGCGCACTGCGTCGCGCCTTGCCCGGGCCGATCTCCGCCCGCGTCCTCTCCGCCCGACTCAAGGAGCTGGAAACAAACGGATTTGTCGTCCGCCGGGATATCGGCGCCCTGCCCCTGCATGTGGAATACAGCTTGACCGAACAGGGCGGCCGGCTCGACGCCCTGCTCAGCCGCAGCGAGACCCCCGCCCAAGATCTGAATTTGATCCAGATCAAAAATTCGTGATGCGCACACCCGCGCCGCCGCCGCGCGGCCAGCAGCGGCCTGCGTGCGCGGCAGGCGGTCAGGAAGGTTGCCCACCCGCCTTGCGGCCCCCTTTGCGCCCCAGGGGCCCGCCGAAGCGCGGATGATGCGCCCAGGCGGACGACAAAGCCTTCGCCGCCAGCGCCGATCAGCGCCCGGCGGAAGCGAGGTACCGAACCGCGCGCGCCTTCCGCGACGGGAACGGCTTTGGTTGAATTCACAGTGGCCGCGCCTTATGCGTGGCACCATGGATACCCTGGCCCACGCCGAAAAAACCTCGATCGCCCTCCCGGCCCTGCGCATGCGTTCCGGCAAGGCGGCGCCGTTCCTGCCCATGAGCCGCGCCGAGATGGCGGCGCTCGGCTGGGACGCCTGCGACATCGTGCTGATCACGGGCGACGCTTATGTCGATCATCCAAGCTTCGGCATGGCGATCATCGGCCGGCTGCTGGAGGCCCAGGGGTTCCGCATCGGCATCATCGCCCAGCCCGATTGGCAGTCGGCGGAGCCGTTCAAGGCGCTGGGCAAGCCGACCCTGTTCTTCGGCGTCACCGGCGGCAACCTCGACTCGATGGTGAACCGCTACACCTCGGACCGCCGGCTGCGCCATGACGATGCCTATACGGCGGGCGGCGAAGGCGGCAAGCGGCCGGATCGCTGCACCATCGTCTATACCCAGCGCTGCCGCGAGGCGTTCAAGGATGTGCCGATCGTGCTCGGCGGCATCGAAGCCTCGCTGCGCCGCATCGCCCATTACGACTACTGGTCCGACAAGGTGCGCCGCTCGATCCTGGCGGACGCCAAGGCGGACCTGCTGATCTATGGCAATGCCGAGCGCGCGGTGGTCGAGGTGGCGAACCGCCTCGCCGCCGGAGAAGCGCCGCGCGAGCTGGAGTCGATCCGCGGCGTGGCGCTGTTCCGCAAGGTGCCGGCCCATTATACCGAACTGCACGCGGACGATCTCGATTCCGCCGACGAGGCCGCCGCCCGCCATTCGGGCGACACCGTGATCCGCCTGCCGTCCTACGAGCAGGTGGAGCAGGACAAGGAAGCCTATGCCCGCGCCTCGCGCGTGCTGCACCGGGAGGCCAATCCCGGCAATGCGCGTCCCCTGGTCCAGCGCCATGGCGACCGCGACCTGTGGCTGAACCCGCCGCCGATCCCGCTGACCTCCGACGAGATGGACGCGGTCTACGACCTGCCCTATGCCCGCGCGCCGCATCCCTCCTATGGCGATGCGAAGATCCCCGCCTGGGACATGATCAAATTCTCCGTGACGGTCATGCGCGGCTGCTTCGGCGGCTGCACCTTCTGCTCCATCACCGAGCATGAGGGCCGCATCATCCAGAACCGCTCGGAAGGCTCGATCCTGCGCGAAATCGAGCTGATCCGGGACAAGACGCCGGGATTTACGGGGGTGATCTCGGATATCGGCGGGCCGACCGCCAACATGTACCGCATGGCCTGCAAGGACCCGAAGATCGAGGCGGCCTGCCGGCTGCCGTCCTGCGTCTTCCCCGACATCTGCCCGAACCTCAACACCTCCCATGACGATCTGATCCGCCTCTATCGCAAGGTGCGCGAGGTGGAGGGGGTCAAGAAGGTGATGGTTGCGTCCGGCGTGCGCTACGACCTTGCGGTCAAGAGCCCCGAATATATCAAGGAGCTGGTGACCCATCACGTCGGCGGCTATCTGAAGATCGCGCCTGAACACACCGAGCGCGGCCCGCTCGACAAGATGATGAAGCCGGGCATCGGCACCTATGACCGCTTCAAGGAGATGTTCGAAGAAGCGGCGAAGCAGGCCGGCAAGAAATACTATCTGATCCCGTATTTCATCGCCGCGCATCCGGGCACGACCGACGAGGACATGATGAACCTCGCGCTCTGGCTCAAGAAGAACCGCTATCGCGCCGACCAGGTGCAGACGTTCCTGCCCTCCCCGATGGCCACGGCCACCGCCATGTATCACACCGGCATCAACACGCTGCGCGGCGTGCGGCGCGGGGCCAGCGACCAGGTGGAGACCATCAAGGGCGGACGGCAGCGGCGGCTGCACAAGGCGTTCCTGCGCTACCACGATCCCGACAATTGGCCGCTTCTGCGCGAGGCGCTGAAGGAGATGGGCCGCTCCGATCTCATCGGCTCGCGCCCGGACCAGCTGGTGCCGACCTTCCAGCCGCCGGGAACCGGCAAGGCCGCCGGCACCAAGCGCCCCACGAGCCGCCCCATCGGCGCGCAGCGCTTCACCACCAAGGGCGTTCCCATAAGAAAGTGAACGTCCGCGCGGGCCGGCGGCGCCTGCGCTCAGTCAGCGGCGAGCGTGTCCGCACGCTGCAGGACGGCGGCGAAAAAGCCGTCGGTCTCGTGGCGCGCGGGCGTCAGCGCCAGATGGTCGGGATGCGCCGAAACGCCCAGCTGCGGCGCCGCCGCGCGCACGGGCACCACGTGAAACGCCGGATGCGCCGCGAGGAAGGCGGCCACCTGCTCTTCGTTTTCCTCCGCCAGCAGAGAGCATGTGGCGTAGACCAGCCGCCCGCCCGGCTTCACCAGCCGCGCCGCGCTGGCGAGGATCTCGGCCTGCAGCGGCAGGAGGTTGTCCAGCCCGGGCCCGAGCGCGCGCCAGCGTGCATCGGGATTGCGCCGCCATGTCCCCGTGCCGCTGCACGGCGCATCCACCAGCACGCGATCGAACGCGCCCTTGTGGCGCTTCACCCAGCGATCCCGCTCGCTGGCCAGAAGGCGGGTCTCGATATTGTGCAAGCCGGCGCGCCGAAACCGCTCGGCGCTGCGCTTCAGGCGCGCGGCCGAGACGTCGCAGGCCATGACGTGGCCCTTGTTCGCCATCTGCGTGGCGATCGCCAGCGTCTTGCCACCGGCCCCGGCGCAGAAATCCACCACGCGTTCGCCCGCGCGCGCGTCCACCAGCTGCGCCACCAGCTGCGAGCCCTCATCCTGAATCTCGACCTCGCCGGTCTTCAGCATCGGCAGGCGCGCCAAGGCGGGCCGCTCCTTCACGCGGATCCCGAACGGCGCGAGCGGCGCGGCCTCGGCCTGCAGGCCCAGATCCCGCAGCGCGCCCAGCATTTGCGCGCGCGTGGCCTTCAGCGGATTGACCCGCAGATCGAGCGGCGCCGGCGCCAGAAGCGCGGCCATCTCGGACCCGAAAGCGGCCTGGAACCGCCGCCGCAACGGCTCCGCCGCCCAGGACGGGCATTCAAGGCGCACCTCGTCCGGCATGGCCGGATGGTCGATGGTGCAGCCCTGCAATTTCACCAGCAGCCCCCGTTCGTTGTCGCTCAGGACCGCCGGCGCGCATTTGCCTCCGGTGAACAGGCCCTGCACCTGATCGCGCGTCTTTCCGCCGTCGAGCACCAGCCAGGCCAGCAGCCGGTTGCGCGGCAGATTTTCGCGCCCATGCTTCGCCAGCCACCAGCCCAGCCGGGCGTGATGCCGCAGCAGCGCGTAGAGCAGGTCACACATAAAGCCGCGATCCGTTTCGCCGATATGGCGCCGGATGCGAAACCATGCCGAGACGACAGCATCGGCGGGGCGCGCGATGCCATCGACCTCGTGCATCAGATCGAGGGTGGCTTGCAGACGGGCGGCGGGTGTCACGGCAGGAGGATCTGGCTGAAAAAAACGGCGGCACCATAAGCGAGGGCGGTGCCGTTGACCATGGCTTCGCGCGCCTGATCGCCGCACAAACCGCCGCACGCGGCGCAGACGCCCGGCGCCGGTTGTCCGGGTCCTTGTGCGTGCCCATCTATCCTGCACCATCGAAAGACGACACCCAGCAGGTCCGGTCATGGCGATTGCATTCGAGAGCACGTATCGTTCGCTTCCAGAAAGCCTGTTCTCACCCGTGGACCCAAGCCCGGTCCCGCAGCCCGCCTTGATCCGACTGAACGACACGCTCGCGGACGAACTCGGCCTGGACACGCAATGGCTGCGCGGCGCCGAAGGGCTCGCGGCCCTTTCCGGCAATGGGGTTCCGGACACTTCCACGCCGATTGCGCTGGCCTATGCCGGACATCAGTTCGGCAATTTCGTGCCCCGCCTCGGGGATGGCCGCGCCATCCTTCTGGGCGAGGTCGTGGACCGAAACGGCAACCGGCGCGACATTCAGCTGAAGGGCGCCGGGCGCACGCCCTATTCCCGTCGCGGCGATGGGCGCGCCGCCCTGGGGCCGGTGCTGCGCGAATATATCGTCAGCGAGGCGATGGCCGCCCTCGGCGTGCCGACGACGCGCGCTTTGGCCGCCGTTGCCACCGGCGACCGGGTCCAGCGCGAGACGGGGCTTCCCGGCGCGGTTCTCACCCGCGTCGCCGCCAGCCACATCCGGGTGGGAACGTTCCAATATGCGGCGGGACTGGGCGACCTTGAGGGCCTGAAAAGCCTCGCGGACTATGTCATCGCGCGGCACTATCCCGACGCCGCCGCGGCGCACAATCGCCACCTTGCCCTGCTCGATCATATCGTCCGCGCCCAGGCCAGCCTGATCGCGCACTGGATGTCGCTCGGCTTCATCCACGGCGTGATGAACACCGACAATATGGCGGTCTCGGGCGAGACCATCGATTACGGCCCGTGCGCCTTCCTGGACGTCTATGACCCCGCCAAGGTGTTCAGTTCGATCGACGAATTCGGCCGATACGCCTTCGGCAACCAGCCCCGCATCGCGGTGTGGAATCTGGCGCGGCTCGCCGAAACCCTGCTGCCCCTCATCGACGCGGACGCCGACCGCGCGATTGCCTGCGCCGAGGAAGTGCTGAGGGGTTTCGCACCGAGGTTCGAAGAGGCCCATCTTGAACGCACGCGGGCAAAGCTCGGGCTCGCCACCGCCGTGCCGGAGGATGCCGGCCTCATCGCGGACCTGCTGGCGACCATGCACGCCGGACGCGCCGACTTTACCCTCACCTTCCGCGCCCTGTCGCAGCCCGCGATCGAGGACGGCGTTCCCGCCGATCTTGCCGGCCTGTTCGCCGATCCGGTGCCACTCAAGGCTTGGTACGAGCGATACAGGGGTCGCCTCCGGCAAGAGCCGCTCTCTGCGCAGGACAGGGCGCAGGCCATGAGGGGGGTCAATCCGCGCTTCATCCCGCGCAATCATCGGATCGAAGCCGTCATCCGCGCCGCCGTGACCGATGGCGACTATGCGCCCTTCCACGACCTTGTCGCGACCCTCGCCGCGCCCTATTCGGACCAGCCCGGAAACGAGCTTCACGCAGCCCCGCCTGCTCCCCACGAAGAAGTCCTGCGCACCTTCTGCGGCACGTGAGGCTGTTGCGCTCGCCTATACCGAACCCGCTGCCGGCTTGCGGCCGACGCTGATCGGCCGGCCACGTCGGCTCGACATTCAGGATTCCCAAGGCAAAAGAATGCTGATTCATAGGGGCACCGTATTCTGTACGGAGTGACATTGCCCCTCAGACGTAATCCAGTTTGAAATCCGTTCTGGCAGATTCAGAACGCCTTCTAGTCCGCTCTCGGCTGGAAATTCAATCGCCTCCGGGCCCGCGACTGGATCTGCCGTACACCCTATCGTTTTCGCGCAACAATGAACCGCGAACCGCCGGCTGGAAAATTCATTGCCGCTCGGATAAACATACGTTCCAGTGTCAGAACTTTTCCAAAGGTCCAATTCACGGGAGCCGGCAGGTCAAGTTCGCCGCGCACGCTTACGTCCGCCAACGATTTTCTGCGGCTGAAAATACGAGAGACAAGCATAGCGGGTAGGAGAAGCGAAACGAAAGACGTTTGACGCAATATTTCGAAACCCGCATTATGCACCTTAGTGCTTAGCTCCTCCGCGGTGTATCGTCGGCAATGATGGGCAAACTCATCAAGGGGACTCCACAGCCAGGGATGCTGGGGAACGCTGACGAGGAGAGTTCCGCTTGGCTTCATCGCCTGTCTCATCTGCTGGAGGACCGCCTCATCCTCCTCAATATGCTCCAACACGTCGAAGGCACCGACGATATCAAACTCATCGGCAAACGGAATAACCCGCGCATCCATCTGCATGAGCTGGCGGTAAGCTGGGCATGCGGAAATCGACCGGCGATGCCGGCGAGGACGAAACCGGTGCCGCATCCGATTTCGAAGAAAGAGTTGAAATCAGGATGGTAGCGGCTGAGAGCCCACAAGATGAGCTTATTTCGCGCCTGAAACCAGAAATTTGCGGCTTCCAACTCCGCCAAATCGCCAAAGTAAGACGCGTCGAAGCCCCCGCCGCAAAGCGCATATTCGGGAGCGTAAGCGAGAAATCCATCGACTTCATCGACGGACCAACCGCATCCCGGACATTGCCGCACGCTGGGACCCATAGACAATTTACATTTAGGACAGAGTAACATGACTGTCTCTCAAGGCACTTCGAAAAACTAAGAATTTCAGGCCTATAAAAATGAATCCAGCGACAATTCCAATGCAGATGGCCTGGACGACGAGATAATTCCATCCAATATTGTCTACGAACAGCACAATCAAAGCGTAATTTACGATATACCCACCCAAATAAACCAATACATAAGCCAAGAAAGTCCGACTCCACATACCGTCATGACGAAACACCCATTTTTTGCTAAGCCAGAAATTAAGCAGTACGCCGCACGCGTAAATGGATGTCATCGCGAGCTTCGGCGACAAACCGAGTGTCGTGACGCCCGCAAAAAGCAGGTAGCCGGCCGAATTCATCAGAATTCCGGCTGTGGCATACCGTCTAAACTGACCATACCCTCGTCGCACCCATTACACTCCAGATATTTTTCGAGCCGAGATGAGGCTTCTAACGACCATTCTTCAATCCACCAATACCCACGCCTTTATCAAGATTATTATAGAAATAATCTGAAAAGCCCGCCTCCTGCATCATTTTCTGCGTCTGTCCGATATCATAGGAAACCCGGTGGAGCGCGAAACGATGACCGTCAAAAGTAGCGAAAGCTGCACGCGGATCACCATCCCTCGGCTGCCCTACGGAACCAGGATTGCAGTAATACTTTCCTTCTTTATCCCACAGCACCGGAAAATGCGTATGGCCTGAAGCGAAAAACGCCCCGGAGAGGTTGCTGAAATAGTCCGGGTGCAGTTCCAGATATTCATCCAAGGGGTCTCTCCATCCGCCATGCACCAGGTTGAGCTGCTGGTAGACGCCACTTGGCACAAGCGAGGCAAGCCACGCCAGATTGGATCCTGTAATGACTTTTCGCTGATAAGCCAAACAGCGGTTGGCGCTGTCCGAGCGCGGGCACGCTTCACCGCTGGTCAGATACCAATCGTGATTGCCCTGCACAACCAGAGCCACACGTTCTTTAACGAGGTCGCAACATTCATTGATCTGCGCATAATACCCCGCGACGTCGCCCAAACAGACAATGGCATCCGCCTTCATTCGATCCAGTTCCGCAATAACGGCGGAGAGAGCAGCGTAATTTCCGTGGATGTCAGAGATGATCCCGATCATAAATGATGCTGTCCTCGATATATCGCACGGCACTGCCCGAACGAATTTCGGGCTGGCCGATCGTTTTTTTGCGGAAAAAGAAATCCAGTGCCATCGCCGCCTCATTATACCCGAAGGCGGTCCGAATTGTTGTCGAGCTTGAGATTCTCGGGTTGATTTCAAGCAATTTCAATCCCTGCTCATCTCGGCGGAACTGGAGATTGGTGGGTCCCACCGGCTTGAAATGAGCAAAGATCCGACTAAGAATCGACCCCACGTCTAGATCTTTTCTGACCACCGCCTTCGCAGTTGATCCGTCTGCGGCGAGCCTGCGCTGGAGCACGATGCTCGCCACGCAACGCCCCTCACCGTCACCAAAGGCGCCAATTGTGTATTCCTCTTCGTCGACCCCGACAAACGGCTGAGCAATTAACCGGTCGCCGATTCCCGACGCCAAGGGTGCAAAGGCTTCGGCATTTCTCACAACCACGAGCCCTTTCGATGCATAGCTACGTCGAGGCTTCACAACAAAGGGCAATCCCAAGGTGTCGGAAAGTTCCTCAAAGCTGCCCCGATCCAGGCTGGGAATGACGAGATCCGGAAATGCGGATTGCAACTCCTGATAGAAAATCCATTTGTCTTTTGAAACATCAACCAATCGACGGTCATTCAAACACACCGCCCACTGGGAAAAATGCGAGCGATTGTCCGAAAGGAAATGACAATCCTGCTCGATTCCCGGAATAATAAAATCGACCCGTTCAGAGACAATAATACTTCGAATGGCATCTAAATATTTTGGATCACTCGTCAACGGGACCGTATGGAAGCGATCACACCATCTTTGGCCTACGGCATCATGATAGATATCCGTGCCCACAAGATTGATGTTCCGCTCCGCCTTGCGCAGCGATTTCAAAATCCCGTAGCCGATGATCGCGCCGACTCCCGTCACGAGCAGCGTCGTCACCGGCAGACCTCCAACTTCCTGAGCCGCCGCAAGCCTTCCGACAGATGAATCAGCGGAAGAATCCCAGCCGCCGCAAGGGTTGGAGAATGGGTTCCCGGCTTTACCTGAGCGATATCCGGTCGCGCCGGGTCGAAGCTCACTCTCCCCTTCGTTCCAAAAGCCTCATAGGCAAGCGCGGCGATTTCGGTCAACCGGTAGGATTGGCCTTCGGCTACGGTGTGAAGTCCAAGTATTTTTTTATTCAATACCTCGCGGATCACAGCCGCCAAATCGTCCACATGCAGAAAGGCCCGTTCCGGATCTCGGTTTCCAAAAAGTAGGATATCTTCGCCACGCGCCGCCTGTCTGATCATGTGATAGAAAAGAGGCTGGTGCTTCGCAAATTCCATTTGGTCACCATAGACTTGGACCGGCCGCAGAATGGTCAGTGGCAAACCGACATGGCGACAGAAAAACGCGGAAAGCTCCTCGCCGTGCCTTTTTGATAAAGAATAGGCATTATAATAATCATCTTCAGGACCATTCGCAGCGAAAGAAGTCGATATCAAAATGATATGGCGAGCTTGAGCACCTTGTGCAATGCGAGCAACATGAAAGGCTCCAACCGCGTTCACCATCTCCGCCCGGAGAACGTCTTCCTCTTTATCGCCACCGAAATCTGCAGCACAATGGATAACTGCATCAAATCGCGCGTGAGAGGGAAAGGATATCTGCGCTTGGCCAAGCTCCAAAGGAAAGTCGGCGTCACGACGACCGGCATACAGAATTTCATGCGTCGCAGCGAGTAGCTGGCCCACACGCCGCGCCACCAGGGACGAACCGCCTGTTATGAGGAGTCTCATTCGGAAACTCCTCCCTCGAATAGAAGTCCCGCAGACAACTCTGGGTAGTCAATCGCAACCTTGCACATACCTTGGACGATCTCGGGCGAAAGATTGAGCGAGGTCAACTGTCGGGTCGTCAAGGACTTCAGGAATATTCCCTCCTTTCGCACGACTCTATATCCGGCCTCCTCCATCGTCTCGGCAAGAAAGCGAGCTGTATAATAACGTTTATGGCCGAGAAGGCGGTCTGATTCACTCAAACTGGCCATATCATCCATCAGGCCCGCCGCATGCGCGAAACGTCGATGAAGAGATTCCGCATTGGGCACAGCGACAAAACATACACCCCCCGGTTTAAGCAATGTTCGGTACTTCGCCAAAATTGCAGCAGGAGATTCGACATGCTCCAGCACAAATCCCATTATAATAATATCAAATTTTTCCAGACGGTCGTAGTTCTCGAAATAAGACTGCACTATTTCGATGACGGACGAGGGAAAGGTCTGCTGGAAATTCTCAATTACCGCGGAAGATCCATCAATCACAGTATATTTATTATAATATTTTGAAAAAAGATCGCATGAATAACCATGACCAACCCCAAGCTCCAACGCGGAACTGTTTGGGCTTGTTAATTCTACAATTCGCTTCGCATACCAATTCAGCATGATTTCGTTATCAAACTGATATGCAAAATCCCGCTTATAGGCGGGAAGATGATCATCTAAGGCCATCATTTAATCTACCTTCATGTATCTTCTTAATGATATACAAGGGGCGACGCTTAACTTCTTGAAATATTTTAGCCATATAAAGACCAATAATACCCATGGATAGAATGATAAGACCGCTAAAAAACCAAAGTGATAGAATTATAGAAGTGAACCCACTTAAAATGGTATCGGGCCATATGAGCTTCGCGGCGAACAAATAAATTCCGAATGCCATCGACGCAACCCAGGTCAGAACGCCAATCACGAATACAGCGTAAAGCGGCGCTACGCTAAATGAAGAGAAAGAGTCCGTGACTTGAACGACTCGCCGACGGATACTATAGGTCGACTCTTGGCCTTGGGTCCGGGACGATTTAACCAGCCCGATACCCTTCTGGCGAAACCCCGCCCAAGCGAAGACCCCCGCAAGGTAAAGCACGCGGTCTTCGACGGTCAGCAGTGCATCCACGTACTCCCTGGTCATAAGACGGCACGTCATGGGGTTCGGAGGAATGCGGACACTCGACATGAAATTGATCGAAATCCAGAAAGCTGCGCCTAACAGGTTAGAGGCAACGCCTGCAATGCGGCGCTCTTGAAAGCCAAAGACGACATCTTGGCGGTCTGAGATTAGTTCATCAAAAAATCGCGGAAGCCACTCAGGCTGCTCTTCCAGATCGGAGTCGATCAAAAAAATAAAATCCCCCTCGGCCCTCTCCAGTCCAGCGACAATGGCCGAGTGATGACCAAAATTACGGGACAGCTCCAAAATGCGAATATAAGGGCGGTCCTTTTGCAGATCCAATGCCACATCTAATGAGTTATCCGGACAGCCATCGTTAACCAAGACCAGCTCGAAATCTGGCGTAACAGACGCTGCAACCGCGCTTATACGACTCACAAAATCCTTTAGATACGGAGCGGATCGATACATTGTACTGACAATCGACAACTTCACCGCATCATCCCTTCATGAACTTTCGGGAATCTTGCCCGCAATTAAACAGTAAATCTAAAATAGATACACCATGTTCAAATGCACCCCACAGCTGCGGGTACTCAATATAACCAGAATAATCAAACCACGTCACTTTAATTCCATTGCGGGCAAACAGGTCTTCATCGAGATAACTGCGAGCAGCGGGGCCCGAAATATATTCAGCAGCTCCCGCTTGCTGGCAGATTGAGACAAGACGCTCCGTCTTTCCGATCGGAAGCTGATAATCCCAACTACTCGAAATAATAGTGCCGATAGATAAGTATTCACAAATTTCCTCTATGAATAATCTGTTTGCGTCAGACAGATTTATATGATTATATTCTAAATACAGCCTACTAAGCCGTGGCGATATTATATTAAAATAACGCGCATTACCATAATTTGCAGTCAACGCTTTCCAATGCTTATTCTGCCATCTAGGATCTGCTATTGTAACATCCCGAATTCTTCGATTAATATCCTGACCAACAGGTACAGTAAGCCATTTCAAGCCATCGGGAGCCTTGATTTTATTTCGATTACGCCAATCGTTTTTTGTAAACTGCATATCGTCATAAAGAACGAATTCATCCACGGCTGCGATCAAATCGAAATATCCCTTCCAAGGGATATAATTAGATTGCGAAATGGCGATTTTTTTCACGCTCGACTCTTTTCCGCCTTAGCCATCAAGGCTGACTGCGAACAAAATGCCTTCAAAACGGGAGATCTTCGCCGGCATTTAAAATACCTCCCGATCTGCGCCTTTCGGACCGGCTGCGCCCTTGCTTCGGGGGCGCTCGCAACGTTGATTGCCGCCGAGCTGACCGGCATCTCCATACACCGGCCCGGTTTTCCCGGCAAGCGCGGCGCCGGCTTGGCTTTCGCCCGAGGAGACCTGTCGCGCACTCGCGCCACAAGAGACTCACGACGCAAGAAAGGGAACAGGTCGCGTGGCGGTGCTTGATTGGACTTGAGACAGAGCGTCCGCCACCCGTTTCTGCTGCTCTTCCATCAATCCCACCCACATTGGCAGGCGGATCAGCCGCGCGGCTTGACGATCGGTCACGCTGAGGTCGCCATGCATCCGACCATAACGCCGGCCTGCTGGAGATGAATGAAGCGGCACATAATGCGACACGGACGAGATCCCGTTTCGCCTGAGCTCGGCCAGAGCGTGATTCCTGTCTATGTCGTGAGACAGTAGAACATAATACATATGGGCGTTGTGCTGGCAGGAACTGGGCACGATCGGGCGGCGAAGCAGGCCGCGGGCTTCCAGCGGTTCCAGCAAATTGTGATAGCGCTGCCAAGCAGTTAGGCGGGTTTGAGTGATCCTATCCACCTCCTCGAGCTGAGCCCACAGGAACGCAGCGACCAACTCGCCCGGCAAAAACGAAGACCCGACTTCCTGCCACGAATATTTGTCGACCTCCCCACGAAAGAAGGAACTGCGGTCAGTACCCTTTTCTCGGATAATTTCCGCTCTCTGCGCAAGGGCGGGATCGTTGACTAGGAGGGCGCCGCCCTCACCTGAGATGACGTTCTTGGTCTCATGAAAGCTGTAGGCGCCCAGATCACCGATGGCGCCCAGAGGGCGGCCCTTATAGCTCGCCATCACACCTTGAGCAGCATCCTCGACTACCTTAAGGTCGTGACGCTTGGCCACGGCCATGATGACGTCCATCTCACAGGCGACACCGGCATAATGCACCGGCACGATAGCCCGCGTGCGCGGCGTGATCGCAGCCTCGATCAGCTGCTCGTTTAGATTAAGCGTGTCCTCACGGATGTCAACAAATACCGGGACACCGCCACGCAGCACAAATGCATTTGCCGTCGATACAAATGTATATGACGGCATAATTATTTCATCACCCGCTTGAATGTCGAGTAATAACGCGGTCATTTCTAGTGCCGCAGTGCATGAATGGGTCAAAAGTACTTTTCTACAGCCAAATTTTTCTTCCATCCATCGATGACAGCGCATTGAGAAAGGGCCATCCCCTGCGAGCCGGCCGTTAAAATGCGCTTCGGCGATATAATAGAGCTCCTTGCCCGTCATATGAGGCCAGTTGAATGGGATCAGATCACTCATCGCTGCCGACATGTTTTATATCTCTGGATGTCCATCCACCTGGCTTGGACGCATAGGGAAGGACCACGAAAGCGATCATTCAAGCAATGAGATTTACGTTTGCCCCTCCGGTTCACAGCCGACCCATAAGACGAAACAGCCGACCCATAAGACGAAACGGTACGGTGAATGAAGGCCCCTGTAAATTTCCCACGTGTCGTTAAGCCAAATCTCCGGCTCACTGGGAGGGACCCGGATGGAATTTGATGCAGCATAGGTCGCCTTGGCGGATCATTCCCGGAACTGGCACGCCGGCCATGTTCTCGCAACGCAGCAGCACGGCGGATGACATGTGCTTGAGATCTGCCATTAGGCCAGTTGTCGTGACGCTACCCTGGATGACGAAGCGCCCCAAGCCTGCATAAGTCCAGGGAACGATCCCACGATGAGACTTCAGTGGCAAGTAAGTGAAATCATCCACGACCAAACCGGCCTCGTCCGACGCGATGCCGCACGCCCGCGCCAGTTCTTGCACCGGCTTGACAGCCTCCGTCCCATCCTGCTGAAGCGAAAGAGAGGGTCCGGCCCATCCGTCGATGAATTTTTGATCAAAGCTCGCCACGGTTTCGTTGATCGAGACGAAGCTGAGTGCGACACCCAAAACAATCGGTGGGACCAGGATAATCTGCGCCCACCCGCGCATCCGTGAAAGCGAAAGCGCACTTATCGACACAAATACAAAATTGAAGTAATACGCTCGATAAAACGCCCCTTCCGTATCGTAGAAAAAATACAAAATATGCGGCAAGGAAAATACTACGATATAAAAAGCGCCAGATCTAAATACATCATGGAAATTGGAATTTTTTCTATTATAAATATTCAATATTTCTCGAACTATAATAATAATGTTTGATATAAATAATATTATAAAAAATAATAAAAATAAAATAACTGACCAATAAATCAAGTCATTCCATAGCATTAAACTCTGAAGATCTTTTTCGGAGATTCCCGGAAGGCGATCTATGGGATACGCCTTCTGAAACAGAAACTGCTGCGCATAGGCGTCAATCTTACGTGTCCAGGGCAATAATTCCCCCGAAAAAAGGGTCTGCATGCCAGTTTCGCCCAGGATTGTCTTATTTCTTATCCAGTCGAAGACGGCCGTCGTGTCACCGCACGTGAATTTTATGCGCGAACCTGCGGCCCCCGCAGCCCACAGCAACCAAATAGCCCCGAGCGCGGCAACCCCCGAAACCACTCGGGACGCGGAGAGGAGGCCGATCCCCCCCACCAATGCCAACGCAGCCGGAAACAGGATCAATGCTTGTGGATGTACATGCGCTGCCAAAATGCTGGCGAAGACGACGGTCAGGATCCCACCTGCACGGGCGAACCCGCCGAGGCGCGAACGCAGGATAAGAAACGCCACCAGACAGGCCGCTGCCTGCAGGATCATGAATAGTTCCATCCGCATCATCAGGAGGCCCGACCCTGCGACTCCGATGAATGCATACGCCAAAAGACCAGCTGCCAGATGCGGACCTGATCGCAGGATCGCCACCAATACCGTCACCACGGACGCCAGGATCACACCGCCGGCAAGAAGCCTGATATGGCTCCAGCCAAATGCCATGTCCCAAGCTGAAAGCAGGTACGCCACCGGATAGAAAGGCAAGGCCATCGGCGAGCCATTCCCGCACTGGGGAAACACTGGATAGATTATGAACCCGTCAACGAGCGACCGAGCGGACTGGATACGCAGCGCCACTTCATCCGGAAAGAGCGGCAGGTTACGCCATCCATAGAGATAAAGGCATGCCAAGGCGAGGACGCAGAGCGCCCAGGCAGAGGAGAGACTGGCCTTCGCAAACCCACGCACCATAATGCCTCGCATCTCTGCTCCCGGGTCCCAAACTCCCCAACGCTTGGCCGCGCCGAGCGTCGCCATTTCCGCAGGGGCGCCGCGCCCCAGACCCCTCAGGGTCGCTTGCTATCGGGGCACAATTTTTTGCGCCCGCACGGCGCGCGAGTCTCAAATGGCATACAAGCTGGCGTGCTTATCCAATAATCCGGGCCAAGTACATGCTTCAGCCCGAAGCGAAAGGCACGGAAATGCTGCCCGGAACCGACCGGAGACGCTCCGGATCGTCCGGCCCATCGGGCACGCCCAGGAGGCGCGCAAAAGCAAAGCTGGGTATCCCCTGCCTCCTCCCGGAAGGGCCGGCCTTCGGTGAAGGCAGCTGACACAAAGTCGAGGCTCCAGCGAGCGTTGATTCAGAAATCTGATCCCGGCACGGGCAATCACTCGATCGCCAATGCCGCCCGCCCAGATCGCGCCGGCATCGCGTTTGACCGCTCGCCTGGGAACCCTAGGCAGGATTGGCGCGCGGCAGCGAAGCCTCCGCCCTCACGCGGCGGCCTGATAGCGGTCAAGAGCCAGGTCCGCATGAATGATCGCGGGTGGCCTGCCGGAGATGATGTCCGCGATCAGGCTTCCCGACCCGCAAGCCATCGTCCAACCGAGAGTGCCGTGGCCGGTGTTGGTGAACAGATTGGTGTAGCTGGTGCCGCCGATGATCGGCGTGCCGTCGGGCGTCATCGGCCTGAGCCCGGTCCAGAACGTCGCCCGGTCCAGATCGCCTCCGTTCGGATAGAGATCGAAAACGGAATGAATGAGCGTTTGGCGGCGCGGTTCGCGGAGGGAAAGATCGAACCCCGCCAGCTCCGCTGTGCCGCCGACGCGGATACGGTCGCCGAGGCGCGTGATGGCGACCTTGTAGGTTTCGTCCATGACGGTAGAGACCGGTGCCCCTGCCGGATCCACGATGGGCAGCGTGATGGAATAGCCCTTCACCGGATAGACCGGCAGCATGAGACCGAGCGGCCGCAGCAGGCCGGGCGTATAGCTGCCCATGGCGGCGACATAAACGTCGGCGGTCACCATTTCTCCGCCAGCCAGGGCGACGCCGGTCACGCGGTTCGCGTCATGCCGCAGGGCCTCGATCGCGACCCCATAGCGAAAACGCACCCCCAGTTTCTCGGCGAGGGCCGCGAGCGCCTGCGTGAACAGGTGGGCATCGCCCGTCTCGTCGCCCGGCAGGCGCAGGCCGCCCACGAACTTCTCCCTGACCCGCGCGAGGGCGGGCTCGGCAGCGATGCATCCGGCCGGGTCGAGCAGGTCGTAGGGAACGCCGTGCGCATCCAGCACCCGGGTGTCGTCATGCACGTGATCGAGCTGCTGTTGGGTGCGGAACAGCTGGAGGGTTCCCTTGGCGCGCGCGTCATAGGCGATCCCGGTCTGCGCCCGCAGCTCCTTCAGCTTATCGCGGCTATATTCGGCGAGGCGGACCATGCGTCCCTTATTGCGCGCATAGGCCGCCTCGGTGCAGTTGGCGAGCATGCGCGCGACCCAGGCATAGAGGTGCGGGTCGATGCTCGGCCGCACCACCAGCGGGCTATAGCGCATGAGAAGCCATTTCAGCGCCTTCACCGGAATGCCCGGAGCCGCCCGGCCGGCTGGCGGTCGAGCACCTCGACCTCATGGCCGGCTTGGGCAAGATAATAGGCGGAGGTCACGCCGACGACGCCGGCTCCCAGGATCACAATACGCATGGAGATGTTCCTTCACCCGCCGACATAGCGGCGATGAAAACGGCGACCGAGGCTGGTCAGGATTTCGTAGCCGATGGTCCCGGCCTCAGCGGCAACCGCATCCACGGGCTGGTGGGGACCGATGAGCTCCACCAGTGCGCCCGGGCCGAGTTCGTCGGGACCAAGCGCGCTCACATCGAAGACGGCGCTATCCATGGAGATCCGCCCCACCTGGGGCAGGCGATGTTCGCCGAACCACGCGGCGCCGTGATTGGAGGCGCTTCTCAGATATCCGTCCGCATAGCCCACCGCGACGGTTGCAAGCCGCGTCGTGGTGCCGGCGTGGGCGGTGTGGCCATAGCCGATGCCGGCGCCGGCATCCACCGTTCGCACCTGGACGACACGGCCTTCGAGGCGGACCACCGGCAGCATGGGGTTCGCACCGGGTTGGGGGGAGATGCCGTAGAGCGCAGCGCCAGGACGCACCATGTCGAAGCCGTATTGGCGGCCGAGGAAGATACCGGAGGATGCGGCCAAGCTCGCAGGCACGCCGGGAAACAGCATCCGCAAGCGGTTGAAGTCATCGCGTTGAGCAGCATTCGGCGGGTGGCCCGGGTCGTCGGCGCAGGCCAGATGGCTCATCACCAACTGAAGCTTGAGCGCGTCCAACGTCGCCGCATCGTCGCTGAGCCGGCGGGTCTCCTCGGCCGAGAGCCCGAACCGCGACATGCCGGAATCGACCTGCAGAATGGCATCGAGCCTGCGTCCGAGCCGCCGCGCGCAGGCCGCCCAGCTTTCCGCCTGGGCGGGACCATTGATCACCGGCACGAGGTCGCATGCCGCGAAGTCGTCTTCGGTTCCCGGCAATGGCCCGGTGAGCACCGCGATGGTGGCCGCTTCGCTTAGTAACGGGCGTAGAACCAGGGCCTCTTCCAGATGAGCGACGAAGAAATGCCGGCATCCGGCGCGGAATAACGCTGGGGCGACTTCGGCAACGCCAAGCCCGTACGCGTCAGCCTTCACCACTCCGGCAACCGCGGCGGGCGCGGCGCGGCGACGCAAGAGGGCGTAGTTCTGGGCGATGGCGGAAAGGTCCACCGTCAACGTGCCACCGGCCCGCCTCTCGTCGGCGGCGGGTGGAAATGGCAGAGCAAAACCCGCGGGGGCATTCATAGCGAAACGGCCATCACAGTGTCGGAGAGGGAAATGCGTGTGCCGGCACGGCGCCGGACCGTCTAAACGGTAGTTCGAATAATCACCGGATTTCCGATGATTTTATCAAATTTTATGCGAAATTAGATCCCATATTGATATTTTTGACGGCTCCGGGAAATAATCACCTCATGGCGGTTCTCGATAAAATCGATGCCCATATCCTGCGCATCCTTCGCACCGATGGGCGGATCAGCAACGCCGACCTGGCGCAAGAGGTGGGGCTGTCGGCCTCGGCCTGCCTGCGACGCCTGCGGCTGCTCGAAAGCAACGGAACGATCCGGGGCTACACGGCGCTCATCGATGTGCCTGGACCGGACGAGGGACTGGTCGTGCTCGCTCAAGTCACGCTGGAGCGGCAGACAGAGGAGTTCCTCTCGCGGTTCGAAGCGGCGGTGCGGCGGTGCCAAGAGATCGCCGACTGCTACTTGATGACCGGCTTGGCTGACTATGTCCTGAAGATCGAAGTGCGCAGCACGGCTGATTACGAAAGTTTCCACAAGGACATCCTTTCCAGAATGCCCGGGGTGGCACGCATTCAGTCTTCGTTTGCTATTCGCACGGTGGTGCGTGGCCGCAACGCTCTGGTGAAATAGCCCGCGCAGGCTTACTTGGCGGGCCGCGGCGCCCCGCATTGCCGGTGTGCCTCGTCTTTCGGCACTTTGCCGCTCGAAATGCTCCTTCATTCGACTTGACGACCCGCGCGATACGGTCGACGTTGTCGTATACAATCTCGCATCCAATCAACGTCGGCAGGCCCGGCGACATTCGGATGAACTGCGGGCCAACCGCGACCGGGTGGGAAAGAGGGGTCTATGCCAATTGCGAACGCGGTTGATTTGGCGCCGTCCGGCCGAGGGACCGGCCAAGGGAACAGTCATCCGGCCATCGCCGTGAATGCGGTCACCAAGCGGTTCCGGGTTGGCAATGATGCGATCACGGCTCTCGAGGAGGTCTCGCTGGATGTCCGCCGGGGCGAATTCGTCGCCATCGTCGGACCGTCAGGGTGTGGCAAGTCCACGCTGCTGAAAATTCTCACCGGGCTGTTCGCGCCGAGCGCCGGTGACACGCGGATCGGGGGAACCGTAACCACGGGCCCGCGCCGGGATATCGGCGTGGTGTTTCAGTCCCCGCTCCTGTTCCCCTGGCGGACGGTGCTGGAAAACGTCATGCTTCCTGCGGATGTGCAGAAGCTGAACCGGGCGACCCACCTGACCCGGGCAAAGGAACTGCTGGACCTCGTCGGCCTTACCGACTTCAAGGACCGCTATCCCAAGGAGCTTTCCGGCGGCATGCAGCAGCGCGTGGCGATCGCGCGGGCCTTGCTGCATCAGCCCGCCATCCTCCTGATGGACGAGCCGTTCGGCGCGCTCGACGCCATGACGCGGGAGCGCATGAACGTGGAGCTCCAGAGGCTCTGGCGGATACACAACACGAGCATCCTGTTCATCACCCACTCCATCCCGGAGGCGGTGTTCCTTGCGAGCCGCGTCGTCGTGATGACCCCTCGACCTGGACGCGTTGCGGAAATCCTGGACATCGACCTGCCGGCCAAACGCCCGCTCGCGCTCATGAACTCCCCTGAGTTCGGCGCCTATGTGGCCCGCATTCGATCTCATTTCGGTTCCGTTGGAGTGATCGACTGATGAGCGATAAGCCTCCAATCCATACAAACCTGAAGACGCTCTCCATCAGCGTCCTTCTCTTCGTGCTGCTCATCGGTCTTTGGGAGCTTGCGGTTCGCTATCTGCAGGTGCCCGCGTTCGTCGTGCCGGCGCCCTCATCCATGTTCAGGGCCCTGTACCAGGGCATTGCGAGCGGGCTTTATGTCGAGCATGTCGGCGTGACGCTGATCGAGATCCTGGCGGGCTTCGCCATCGGCTCCAGCCTCGGCCTCCTGCTGGGCGTGGGCATCGCGACCAACCGCTATCTGGCCTATTTTCTCTATCCGTATGTGGTGGTCTTTCAATCGCTCCCGAAGGTGGCGATCGCGCCCCTGATCGTGCTGTGGTTCGGCCTCGGCATCACATCGAAGATCGTGGCGGGGGCGCTGATCTGCTTCTTCGCGGTGATGGTGAACACCATCGCCGGCCTGCGCGCGGTCGAGCAGGATCGCGTCGATCTCATCCGCTCGCTCGGCGGCAGCGATTTCCAGGTCTTTTGGATGCTGCGCCTGCCGTCGGCCATGCCGTTCATCATGGCCGGCCTGGAGATCGCCCTGACCTTCGCGATGATCGGCGTCATCGTCGCCGAATTCCTCGGGGCGGAGCGCGGCCTTGGCATGCTCATGCAGAGCATGAACTTCTCGATGGATGTGGCGGGGTCATTCTCGATCCTCGTGGTTCTCGCCGCGCTCGGCCTGGTGCTGAACAGGATCATCATCTTTGCCCGCCATCGCCTCATCTACTGGGAGCAGCCCGCCGGCGTGCGCGGGTCGGATCCACCCGAAACCCATTGATGGTCCAAAGCTCGAAATAAGAGCTCAACAATACCCAACCGGAGGTGTTTTCATGATTGCTCGCGTCCTCTCGGCGGTCCTGGCGGCGGGCTTGCTCGCGGTCGGAATGTCCACCTCTGCCAATGCGCAGGAAAAGCTTCGCGTGGGCTGGTGTTCCAAGACCTACAATGTCTCCCTGGCGCCCATCGCGGTGGCGACGAAGAAGGGGTGGTTCAAGGCGGGCAATGTCGATTTCGACATGTTCACTTTCGCCGGCTCCACAGACTGCATGCGCACCCTGGCCACCGGGGACCTCACCATCGCGATGCTTTCGCCGGAACCGCTCGGCATCGTCTCGCTGCAAGGGGTGAAGGCGAAGGTTTTCTTTGAAGCCTATCGCCGCAACATCTTTGGCCTCGCCGTGGCGGCGGACAGCGATATCAAATCGTACAATGACTTGAAGGGGCAAACCGTGGGCGTCCTGTCCATGGGGTCGGTCGGCGTCGTCATCGCGCGCTCGGTGGCCGCGGCTGCGGGGCTCAATCCGAACACCGACATGCGCATCGTCGTGACCGGCGAGCCGGCTCAGACGGCCACCCTTATGCGGCGCGGCGAAGTGAAGGCGCTGAGCCAGTTCGATACCTATTACACGCTGGTGGAGCGGGCCGGGGTGAAGCTGCGGCGCCTTGACGACCCTGCAATCGCGCGGTTTCCCAGCAATTCCTGGGTTGCGATGGACGATGTCCTGCAGAAGCGCCGGGCCGACATCGTGAACTTCAGCAAGGCCTACGCCATGGGGACCGCCTACGCCATTGCCCATCCCCGCGAGGCCATCAAGATGGTCTATGAGGTCTACCCGCAGACCAAGCCGTCCAACATGGACCTGGAGGATGCGGTCACCTACGACATGCCGATCCTGCAGGATCGCATTGATACCTGGCACCTGGACAATCCCGCCACCGACAAATGGGGGAGCGTCGATGTCCCCGCCTTCCAAACCTACATGGACTGGCTCCAGCAGTGGGGTCTGTTGCCCGGCAAGGTCGATGCTGCCTCGATCACCACCAACGCGCTGATCGACGATATCAACGCGTTCGACCGCAAGGCGATCGAAACCCCGTAGACGCGACGGGGAGCAAGATATCGCTCCCCGTCCCTCACCTTGGAATGACGAGCCGCGGGACCATCTGCCTGCGCCGCAGCATCTCCTGGACTTTCGTCATGTTTCGCAGGGAGCCCTGCACGTGATCGCGCGCTGCCTCCGCGGCGGCCGGGGCGTTGCGGGCGAGAATGGCGTCTGCGATCGCCTTGTGTTCGGCAAGGTCGGAATCCTCGAAGTCCACCAGCAGGACTTCGAGCCAGAGCGCCATTTGCAGCTGCTGGTAGATTTGGTCGGTCGCCCGGATGAGCGCGTCGTTGCGGGTTGCAGCGGCGATGACCTTGTGGATTTGGAGGCCGAGATCGAGATCTTGCGAAGGGCTCGCCGACTTGTCTGGTCCGCGATCCCGCAACGCTTCCATTTGCTTGATGATGTCGCGGATGCGCTCGAAATCCTCATCGGTGGCGCGCACGCAGGCAAGTTCCGCCGCGCACACATCAAGGGCCTGCCGGACGATGAGCAAATCGCATACGGCGGTGACGTCGAGATCGGTCACCACGTACCCAATATTGCGCTGGCCGACCACCAGCCCCTCTTCCTCCAGCTTCATGAGGGCTTCGCGCAGCGGCGTGCGGCTGACGCCAAGCCGCTCCGCCAGCCGACTTTCGGAGAGCCGCTCGGACGGGCGGACCTGACCGGTCAGGATGAGGGTTTTGAGATCGTCATAAGCCTTCTGGCGCAGCGAATATGGCGCGCCTTTCTTCGGAGCGACCGCCTTGGCCATTCGACCCCTTCAGTCATGGTGCATGTGTGCCGGGAACGGCGGGACGCTATCCGATCTGCCGTTGGCGGCGAAACGAAAATCAGCGCTGAGCCGAGTATGCAATGATGTATGCGATCCTGCAACACGGGCGCCGCCACCCCCGCCCCGCTGCGCGCGCAGGGCATTCCGGCGCTTCGACGACACGGCGAGATGTGGACATGAATCCAAAATCGTATACAAGATAGTCGACAATCAATGCCGCCGTGCAGCCTTCCTGGCGGGAGCCATCGAATGAATGTGAACGTGAACTCTCTGCAGGCGCGCGATATCGCCAACATCCTGCATCCCTATACCAATGCGGCGACCCACGCGAAGGACGGGCCATTGGTGATCGCGCGCGGCGATGGAATCTGCGTCATCGACGACGACGGCAACCGCTACATCGAGGGGCTGGGCGGATTGTTCTGCGCCTCTCTCGGCTTCAGCGAGCAGCGCCTGGTGGACGCGGCGATCCGTCAGATGCGCGCGCTTCCCTTCTACCACACGTTCGGCGGCAAATCGCACGAGGCGGGGATCGAGCTCGCCGAGCGGCTCATCAAGCTGGCGCCCGTGCCGATGTCGAAGGTATTCTTCGCCAATTCCGGCTCGGAAGCCAACGATACGGCCATCAAGCTCATCTGGTATTATCACAACGCCATCGGTAAGCCCGAGAAGAAGAAGATCATTTCGCGGGTGCGCGCCTATCACGGCGTCACCGTCGCCACCGCCAGCCTCACCGGCTTGCCGAACAATCACCGGGATTTCGATCTGCCCATTGCCGGCATCCTCCACACCGATTGCCCGAGCTTCTATCGCTACGGCCTGCCCGGCGAAACGGAGGAGGCGTTCGCGACGCGCTGAGCGGTCTCCCTCGAACAGCTCATCCTGGACGAGGGGCCGGAGACGATCGCCGCCTTCTTCGCCGAGCCTCTGATGGCATCCGGCGGCAGCATCGTTCCTCCCGCCACCTATTATGAGAAGATCCAGGCGGTCCTGCAGAAATACGATGTCCTGCTCATCGCCGACGAGGTCATCTGCGGCTTTGGGCGCCTGGGCGCCATGTTCGGCTCGGAGACCTTCGGACTCAAGCCCGATATGATCTCGATGGCCAAGCAGTTGTCGGCCGCCTACATGCCCATCTCCGCGCTCATGGTGAACGAGAAAATCTACCGTGCCGTGGTGTCGGAGAGCGAAAAGATCGGCACCTTCGGCCATGGCTTCACCTATGGCGGCCACCCGGTCCCCGCGGCCGTGGCCCTGGAGACGCTGAAGATCTACGAGGAGCGCGACATCGTCGGCCATGTGCAAGAGGTCATGCCGGTGTTCCAGCAGCGCCTGCGCGCCTTTGCAAGCCACCCCCTGGTGGGCGAGGCGCGCGGCGTCGGGCTCATCGGCGCGCTGGAGATCGTCAAGGACAAGCAGACCAGGGAGACGTTCGATCCTGCGCTTGGCGTCGCCGCTCATGTGGGGCGGCGCGCACAGGCCCACGGCGTCATTATCCGGGCCCTCGGGGACACCGTGAACTTGTGCCCGCCGCTCATCATCACCGAGAGCGAGATCGAAGACCTGATGGCGCGCATCAAGCGCGCGCTCGACGACACCTGGGATTGGGTGAAGACCCAAGGCTAAGCGCCGGCTTCGGCCGGCCGAATGTCCGCCGGGCGCCGCGGTGCCCGATCCGCCCCTTTCATCGACACTCACGACAAAACGGCATCCCATGAGAGACTTCGAAGCTGGTGGCCGCTCCCTCGCCGTCGGGCGCAAGGGGATGGCGGCGACATCCCATCCCGATGCCACCTTGACGGCGGTGGAGATCCTCAAGGCCGGCGGCAACGCCATGGATGCGGCGATCGCCGCCTGTGCCGTGCAAAGCGTCGTCGAAGCCGGATCGACCGGCATCGGCGGCGACTGCTTCGTGCTCTATTCGCAAAAGGGCTCGACCAACGTCATCGGCTATAATGGTTCCGGCCGCACGCCATCCGCCGCGACGTTCGACTGGTATCGGCAGAACGCAATGACAGCGATCGAGCGCCAGTCGCCCCATGCGGTGACCGTGCCGGGCGCTGTGGAAGCCTGGGCCCGCCTTCTCGCCGACCACGGCCGCATGAGCCTTGCAGAGGTGCTCGCCCCCGCCATCGGGATGGCACGGGACGGCTATGGCATCACCCCACGGGTCGCCTTCGACATCGGCTTCCAGCTCGATCTGCTGCGCCGCGATCCGACAACGCGCCGGATCTTCCTCGACCGCGACGTCGCGCCGGCGGTGGGCAGCGTCCAGCGGCAGCCGGAGCTTGCCGACACGCTGGAGGCCATCGGGCGGGAGGGACCGGATGCCTTCTATCGCGGTGCCATCGCCGAGGACATGGTGACGTTCCTGCGCTCCGTCGGCGGCCTCCACACCAAAGAGGATTTTGCGAACACCGCAGGGGAATATGTGACACCGGTCACCACCACCTTCCGCGGCCGCACCATCTATGAGTGCCCGCCCAACGGCCAGGGCGTGATCGCGCTTTTGATTCTGAACATCCTGCAGCGTCTCGAACGCAAGCCCGACCCCCTCGACATCGACAATCTGGTGGCCGAAGTGGAAGCCACCCGGCTCGCCTATGCGGCACGCAATGCCTATATCGCCGACCAGCGCACCGCCCACGTGCCAGTGGACTATCTCCTCTCCGACACGCTCGCCGACGCGCTCGCCGCGCGCATCGATACGGCATCCGCCATGCCGGAGATGCCGGTGTTCGACACGGTGGAGCACAAGGACACGGTCTATATCTCGGTGGTCGATGGCGAGCGCAACGTCGTCTCTTTCATCAATTCCATCTTCCACCCCTATGGGGCGGTGCTGATGGCGCCCAAGTCGGGTGTCCTGTTCCACAATCGCGGCCAGAGCTTTTCGCTGCAGGACGGCCATCCCAATGCCATCGGCCCGAACAAGCGCCCCATGCACACCATCATCCCGGGGATGGTGGCCGAGGGCGGCCGGGTTTCGATGTCGTTCGGCGTCATGGGAGGCCATTATCAGGCCGCGGGCCACGCCGCGTTTCTGACGAAGGTGCTCTGGCACGAATTGGACCTGCAAAGCGCCATCGACCTGCCCCGGCTTTTCCCCCAGATGGGCACGGGAACGGTCGAGATGGAAGCGCGGCTGCGTGCGACGGTGGGTGCCGAATTCGAGCGGCGCGGCTTTGGCGTCTGCCCGCCGCGATCGCCCATCGGCGGCGCGCAGGCGATCACGATCGATTGGGAGGCTGGCACTCTGCTTGGCGGCTCCGACCCACGCAAGGACGGCTGTGCCCTCGGGTATTGAGGGGAGCGCGGACGCGGACCGCGGACTCCTGGTCAGTCTGAAGGGTATTTGTCCCGCGTCGCAGATCGCAGCCCTCTTGCGATCTCGGCGCGACCGCCGGCGTCACCCCCCAAAGCAATGTGGTGACCGGTTGGGCAGCTAGTCGCGCTGGAATTGGACCATGAGCGCTGGATACTTGACTGAGCGTCAGATCGAAATCTTAAAGTCCCTTTGAGATAAAGCTGATGAAGGAACCAAACAGCTTTTGGGACAAGCTATTGGCGGTACCTTACCCAGCATTCGCGACCGCCCAATAGCTTTTGTCGAAGACGTTCTCGACGGCGAAGCGCAAGGTGAGAAGATTGCCAAGGGCGTCTAGAAAACTCGGCGCGGTTCAATACATTTTGCGACTCCTTTCGAGCGGGTCGGTCGCGGTGTTCTCGCGAAAAGGGAAATGAGGTTTTCAAGCAATCTTCGATTTGCGACGGTCGAATGGAGATGGCCGAATGGAAGAGTGGTGCGGACCTACAGCGGTGCCGCGGAGGTCCGGCGCGTAAACGAGGACCTCGGCAATTGCCTGCATCTCTGCCTGGCTTCGTCTTCGATAGCCGGCCAGCGGCCGGCAACTGTGAGCATCGCTTCCCCCAGCCCGCAGGTTGGACGGGGTCCGGCGGGAGTGCAGGTCGCCAAAATGCACGGCGACCTATGACATGCAATCGAATGGCATTACCGAGCACCCAGCCCCGACCTTAACCGCCAGCAATATCGGCAGTACGTGAGGCCGACTTGCGCTTTGCGTGGCGCGGCATCAAGTTAGGCCCATCTGCGAGCATCAGCTGGCTTGTGAACGGGGATACGAATGGCCCTCGTAAAGACGACGGACCTCGCTAGGCGGCGTGCTGCCCCGGTAACGGAAGACCCCGAGACGCGGGGTTCGACAAATAAGACCGTCGCAAATCGCCGCTCGCAGGAGCGCTCGCGCGTGCGCCAGCAAAAAGCCGCCGAACGCATCGGTGCAGCCACCGAACAGCTCGCGAGCGGAATGACCGAAGCTGCAGCCGCCGCCGAGGAACTTCGGAGGTCTCTTGAGGCGATTTCGACGGGCGCGGAGGAGGCCGCCGGCGCAGCACAGGAATCCCTCGCAGCTAGCGGAACCTTGAGCGCAACCTTTTCGCAGGCGCGCAACCAGGCGGAAGCGGTGCGACGTAAGATCGCCGACCTCCAGGTTGCCTTGCTGGAATGCGCCACGCAGCTGGACGACGCGGGCGTGTCGGTTCAGAGCGCAGCCACGCGCCAGCTTGCCTCGGTCGACGTCATTGTCCGGCTCGAGAAGCAGGCGGTCGACATTGGCGCCACCACCCAGATGGTGGCCGATATCTCCGACCGCACCAACCTTTTGGCGCTGAATGCCGCGATCGAGGCGGCCCGCGCCGGAGACGTTGGCAAGGGCTTTGCCGTGGTTGCGGATGAGGTGCGGGCCCTCGCCGAGGTCACCGAGCGCACTGCGCGCGAAATCGAGGACCAGTCCGGCAGCATTGAGCGGGAGGTGAATGCGCTCGCCGAGCAGATCCGCGGGGCCGCCGAGGCCGCGCGCAAGCAGTCCCAGGCGTCGGCTGCGATCAGCATCGATCTGACGGCTTTGCGGACCGATCTGTCAGCTCTGGCCGAGGGGAGCCAGACCATCCTGACCGCCGCCGTAGAGGCCGACATGGCGGTCCGCGAGGCGAACCGCGGCGCTGAGCTGGTCGCGAGCGCCGCCGAGGAGCAATCGGCGGCGGCAGCGCAGGCGCAGCGCGCGGTGCAGCAGCAGAGCCAGGCACTGGAGCTCAGCCAGGAGGCCGCTCAGGCTTTGGCGGGCCTCGCCGAAGACCTCCAGAGCGCCGGGCGTGTCGCGACCGGAAGCGAACAGCTCAGCGCCGCTGCGGAACAATTGTCGGCCACGGTGCAGGAGCTTTCAGGCGCCGCCGGAGAAATCCTGATCGCCATCGACCAGATCGGACGCGGCGCGCAGGCGCAGGCTGCCGCCACCCAGCAGACAAGCGCCGCGCTCGGGCAGATCGAGCGGAACGCCAACCGGACACGCGCGGTGGTGCAGGAATCGGCGGGCCTGACCAGCAGCGTGGCACAGGTGCTGGTCGGGATCGGCGCGGCCCTTGCTGCGGTCGGCGACGGGTTTACGACCGGGATCGAGGAGACCCACGGCTCGCTCGCCGTTCTCGAAAAGCTCGAAGACATCTCGCGCAAGATCGAGAGAAGCATCGACCGCATCGTCCTTGTGGCGCTGCAAACCAACATGCTGTCGGTGAGCGGTTCGGTCGAGGCCGCGCGGTCGGGTGATGCCGGTCGGGGATTCGCACATGTATCGGCAGAAATCCGCAAGCTGGCGCAGGATAGCGCGGACAACATCGAAGGCGTCAAAGACGTCGTCCGGGTCATGCAGTTGCAGATCGCGTCCGTGAGGCGCGATCTCGAGCTTGTGCTCG
This sequence comes from Rhizobiales bacterium 32-66-11, assembly GCA_002304505.1. Taxonomy (GTDB): domain Bacteria; phylum Pseudomonadota; class Alphaproteobacteria; order Rhizobiales; family Xanthobacteraceae; genus NCEH01. Next base: position 43,241 of record NCEH01000030.1, read on the forward strand.
CAAATTCGGAGGCCGAGCGGGCCAAGAACACCCTCATCGCCGAGCGCATGAAGCTCACTGCCGCTGACGTTGCTGACATCGGCCGGGGGAACCACGGTCTACTTGCTGGGATCGAGGCTGCGCTGGCGGCCGTGCGCGAAGTCCAGGAGGGCGCGGAGCAGATCGCCGCAGCGGCGCAGGAGGCAAGCTCGGCCGGAGCCGCGTCCGCACTTGCGGCGCGGGAGCAGGCGCGTAGTGCCGAGGACCTTGCTGCGGCAATCGAGGAGATCGCCTCGCTTGCCGACGAGTTGCAATTGGCCGGCACCTGACGCAGATGGAAAACGCTCCCCAATGCGGCGACGGCGAACAGCAACTGGCCTTCCTCGTGGCCGGAAAATCCTATTGTGTTCCCGCGAGGCGCGTCCTGGAAATCGGCCGCAAGCCGGTGCTGACGCGAGTCCCCAATGCGCCTTCCTCGCTCGCCGGCCTGATGAATTTCCACGGCGCTGCCATTCCCGTTGTGCGGCTGGCCGTTCTGCTGAAGGAGTCGGAGGACGAGCCGGTCTCGCCGGATCTCAACGTGATTGTCTATGACGACCAAACCCCCGTCGCCCTGTTGGTCGATGGCGTTCAGCGGTTGAACGAGGCGGCGGCCTCAACGGCGAGACTGCTGGATATAGCAGGGCTTCTCGCTGCCAGGTTCGTTGAGGCCACCCCCGGCACGCGGCGGGCGGCTTTGAAGCAAGCGCTTGCCGGGCAGCCAGCGGCGAACGAGCCGGAGCGCCCGCTTGTGGCGTTCTCGGTCGCGGGACAGAGCTTCGCACTGCCGCTTGATAACGTCGCTGAAGTGCTGCGTGTGCCCGAGGATGTGACCAGCATGCCGCGCAGCGAAGCCATCGTCATCGGCATGTGGGAACTGCGCGACGAGGTGATCCCGCTGATCTCGCTCGCTGGTCTGCTCGGCCTTCAGGGACGCGCTGGCACACGCCAGCACATCATCGTCACCGAGCTGGACACAGCCCGCATCGGGCTCGTTGCGGAGGAGATTCACGGCGTCGTCCGCATCCCGGAGGGCGCGATAGGGCCGGTTCCGGCAATTCTCCAGCGCGGCGAAGGCGATGCGGAGATAGAGGCCATTGCGCGCAGCAGCGGGCCTCGCCCCCTTATCTCTATCCTTTCACCGCAACGATTGTTCGGTAGCCGCGTTATCGCTGGGGCAATTAGCAGCCGGAGGATGGAAAGCCCAGATATGCTGGACAACGAAAAAGCCGATGCCCAGCAGCGCTTCATCGTCTTCAGGATCGGTGACGATGTGCTTGGTCTTCCGATCGGTGCGGTCGATGAGATTGCGCAGCTTCCTGACGCCATCACAAGGGTTCCGAACGCGCCGGATTTCATCGCCGGGGTGATCAATCTGCGTGGCTCAGCTCTGCCGGTGATCGATCAGCGGGTTCGCTTCGACGCAGCCCCGGCCAAGGGCGCCAAGCGGCCGCGCCTCATCGTCTTGACCATCGAACATCTGAGGGCCGGATTCATCGTTGATTCGGTGACGGAGATCATCTCGGTGCCCACGGCTGCGATATCGCAGGCGCCAAACTTGCCCGGCGACGGCGCACAGGTGTTCGACCGCGTCGTTGCGCGTGACGAGACGGGCGCGATGATCTTGCTGATCGACCCAAAGCAACTTCTGAACAAGGCGGAGCAGGACCTGCTCGATCGCTTTAAGACTGAACCGGAATCGGCGCTCCAGCCGTGATCCGACTGCTTGTTGTCGACGATTCCGCTCTCATGCGGCGATTTCTCGGGCGTATTTTCCGTGCGGAGCCCGATTTCGAGGTCGATTTCGCCCGCGATGGCGTAGAGGCGCTGGCCAAGGTCGCCAGCTTCCAGCCCCATGTTGTGACGCTGGATGTCGAGATGCCCAATATGAACGGTCTGGCTTGCCTCGACCGTATCATGGTGGAGCACCCCCGCCCGATTGTCATGGTGTCGGCCCTGACCGAACATGGCGCCGAGGAGACACTCCGCGCAATTGAACTTGGCGCGGTGGACTTCATCCCCAAGCCGCAGGGGACGATTTCCCTGCATGCGGACGAGCTTACGCCCATGATCGTCGAGCGCGTGCGGGCGGCCGCTGCAGTGAGGATCAGCGGTAGCCGCAGGCTGGTCGACCGGATACGCTTTCGCTCAAGCGCTTCCGCCCAATCGTACGCCGAGCCGTCGTCCAAGAGCACGAGACCGAATGCGAGTCTTCCCCCCAATTGCGTGGTACTGATCGGTACCTCGACCGGAGGGCCGCCGGCGCTCGACGCCGTGCTGTCGGACCTGCCGGAAAATTTCCCCTGGCCGATCCTCGTGGCCCAGCATATGCCGGCCTCATTCACCGGTCCGCTGTCCCGCAGGCTCGATAAGCTGTGCCGGATCCGGGCGGTCGAGGTCACCAGGCCGATGCCGGTCGTGGCCGGCACAATTTACATCGGCAGGGGAGACGCGGACCTGCTACTGGTGCGGCGGGAAAAGCGGCTCTTTGCCATCGCAACGCCTCCCGACCCGGAGCATCGCTGGCACCCGAGCGTGGATCGGCTGGTGCGCAGCGCCATGGAGCAACTGCCGCCACACAGCCTTGTCGGCATCCTGATGACCGGCATGGGCAACGACGGAGCGGCTGCGATGACCGACCTGCGCGCCGCAGGGGGATTTACCATAGCTGAGGCAAAGCAAAGCGCGGTGGTCTGGGGCATGCCCGGCGAACTGGTGAAGCTCGGGGGGGCCGAGGAAACCCTACCTCTGCCTCGCATCGGAGAGCGCCTGCTGGAACTGAGCTCGCGCCATCGAGACCGGGATGCGTGACCCTCCCAAATACCTCTCGGCGGGGGACCTCCTGCGCTTGTGCGATTTTCTGTACCGGCGCACCGGAATGCTGTTTGGCGAGACCAAGAGGTACTACATCGACAGGCGCGTTGCGGACCGCGTTTCAGCCACCGGCTCACCCTCGTTCGGTGCCTATTTTAGTCTGCTGCTCGCCGACCCCGCCGAGGCCGAAAATCTCATCAACAGCTTCACCATCAACGAGACCTACTTTTATCGCGAGGAGCACCAGCTTCGCTGCCTGAGCCGCTCGCTCCTGCCGGACATCATCCAGCGACGGCGGCCGGGGGATCGGATCCGCATATGGTCGGTTCCCTGCTCGACGGGCGAGGAGCCCTATTCCATCGCCATGTGGCTGTTGGAGAACTGGCGCCTCGTGGACGCATACCATGTGGAGATCGTCGGCTCCGATATCGACAGCACGGCGCTGAAAGACGCGGCCTACGGCGAGTACGGCGCGCGCGCGCTCTCGCGCCTTTCCCCGGAACTGCGTGACCGCTATTTTGAGCCCCTTGGCGACGAGCGTTGGCGCATTATTCAGGATCTGCGTGAATCCGTGACCTTCCGGCAGGCGAATCTGGTTGATCGGGCAAGCATGGCGCAGGTCGACCCCTTCGACATCATTTTCTGCCGCAACGTATTGATCTATTTTGATGAAGATGCGCGCAGGCGCACCGTTGCCAACCTCCACTCGGCGCTGTCACCGGGTGGCTACATCTGCCTCGGGCACACGGAATCGATGAGTCGAATCTCCGAGAGTTTTGATGTGCTACGCTTTGAGGATGCCGTCGTTTATCAGCGCCGTCAGGAGAGCTAAGTGGACGAACTGCTGGCCCAGTTCGTGGTCGAGGCGGCCGAGCTGACGCAGCAGGCTGCGGACGACCTTTTGGCGCTCGACCGCGACCCGGAAAACCGCGAGAGGCTGGAAAGTGCATTCCGCGCCATCCACACGCTGAAGGGATCGGTTGGCCTTTTTGATCTGGCGCCCCTGCAAGCCGTCCTCCACGCGGCGGAGGATGTGCTCGCCGTTGTGCTGCGGGACGTGAGCGAACTCGACACCGCACTCATCGATCCGATCCTGTTGGCCGTGGAGTGGGTGGACCGCTGCGTCGGCAACCTTCGGCAACGGGGCGAACTGCCCGCCTCCGCCGGTGCCGAGGCGGCAAATCTGCTGCAGGCTCTGGCCTCCGACCGGGCAGGGGCGGCAGCAACGCCGACCGATCTTACCCCTGAGGCGCTCCCCCAATGGGCAGCCGCCCTCTTCGAGGCGTGGCCGTCACCACAGCCGGGCCGTATCGTCGCTCTGCGCTATTCGCCGGACCCAGAATGCTTCTTCAACGGCGACGATCCGGTTGCGCTCATGGCAAGCGTGCCTGACATCGTGTTCGCGCGGATCGCGACGCGTGAACCATGGCCGCCCGCTCTGCAATTCGACCCCTTTCGCAGCAATCTCGTCTTTGAAGCGCTGTCGCTCGCCGATCCGAGCGGGATCGAGGCGATCTTCCGCCTGTTGCCGGATCAGGTTGCGATCGTCACGCGCCTCGACGGCGCGAAAGCGACAGAGCAGGTCGCGACCGAGGCCGCTGGGGAGCAATCCCGCACCCTGCGGGTCGATGTGGCGCGGATCGACCGGATCGTTTCGACTGCGGGAGAGTTGCTCGCCGCGAAGAGCGTCATGTCCAGCCTCGTGTCTCAAGCTCTATCCCTCGAAGGAGGAGCGGGCCTCGCGCGCAATCTCGTTGCCCTCCAGCGCGACCTCGATCGCCTTACGGGTCAACTGCAGCGCGCCGCGAGCGACGTGCGGATGTTACCGCTCATCCATGCGCTTCGGCGCTTGCCACGTGTCGTTCGTGAGATATCGGCTCTCACGAGGAAACCCCTCGACATCCAGCTGTCCAACTGCGAAATCGAGGTCGACAAGGTCATTCTCGACGGCATTTACGAACCCCTCCTCCATATCATCAGGAACGCTGTCGATCACGGCATCGAGACCGAGCAGGAGCGGCTTGCCGGCGGCAAGCCGGCGAAGGGTCGTATTATCGTGCGGGCCCGACGTGCCGGGTATCGCGTCGAGCTTGAGATTGCCGACGATGGGCGCGGGATCGATCTCGAACGCATTCGCGCAGCCGCCGTCGACCGTGGAATCATCTCCGCCGAAGCGGCACAGACCCTCTCCGAACCTCAGGTCCTGGAGCTTCTGTTTGCGCCGGGCTTTTCCACGGCACGAGCTGTCACCGCCCTGTCCGGCCGCGGCGTGGGCATGGACGCGGTGCGAGAGGCCGTGCGTCGGCTCGGCGGCCAGGCCACGATCGCCAGTGAAACCGGCCGAGGCACGACGGTGACGCTCTCGCTGCCGACGACCTTCGCGGTGAGCCGGGTGATGACAGTTGATGTGGCCGGCGAGAAGTATGGCGTGCCCATGGAAGCCATATTGGAAACCGTCCGCATCAAGTCGTGCGCCATTGTCCCGGTGCGCGCGGGGGAGGCTTTCGTCCTGCGCGACCGGACGATACCGGTGCTGCGGCTGGGGGACATCGTGGGACGTCCGGCCCGTGCCCGGTCCGAGGAGTTGCTGATCGTGCTCGAATCCGGGGCAGCGGTCGCCGGCCTTGTCGTCGATGCGATCGGCGAGCGGTTCGAGACGCTGCTGCGCCCGCCGACGGGGCTGCTGCGGTCCGTGCCCGGCATCTCCGGAACAGCCATACTCGGCGACGGACGTATCGTCATGGTCCTTGATGTGGAAGGCCTCGTCGCATGACGATCAAGCTTGACGGTGATGAGATCATCCTCGAGGGTATCTGCCCCGTGGGCGAAGCTGAGACGTTGCTCTCCGCTCTTTCAGATTACCCCGAACGCAGCGTGGTTCTTGCGGCCGAGCACATCCACACGGCTGTCTGGCAGGTGCTGGCCGCCTGCGCACCTCGAATGCGCGGCAAGGCCCCCGACACGTTTTCCCAGCAGTTCATGGTGCCCTTCGCCGCCCTTGGATGCGCCGCACCGCAGATGGATGATAAGCTACGAAATTCGTAAAAAACGTGTCTTCCTCAGGAACCTCAGGGGGCCTGGACACTTTTGAACTGGATGGCCGACAAAATGGTAACGATCATGGTGGTCGACGACAGCAAGCTGGCGCGCATTGTCGCCGGTAAAACCATTGGTGCTCTGCAGCCGGGCTGGACCCGCGTGGAGGCGAGCAATGCCGACGAGGCCATGAAGCTCCTGACGGAGCGTCAGGTCGATGTGGCGGTGCTCGATTTCAACATGCCCGGCCGCGATGGACTGGAGCTCGCAGCCGATCTGCGCGCCGCCCATCCCACGATGCCCATCGCCATCGTCACCGCGAACGTGCAGGACGAGATCATTGCCCGCGCGCGGGCGGTGAACGCGACGTTCGTAAGCAAGCCCCTCACGGAGGAGGGGATTTCGGGGTTCCTCTCGGGAGCGGCCCTGCGGCTCAGGCAGGCGCGGTGATGAGCGAGTACGACCTCACCCTCAGCGACTTGGAACGCGATGCGTTAACCGAGGTGGTCAATATCGGGGTAGGCCGTGCGGCGGCGAGCTTGCGCAAGATGGTGGGACGGCAAGTGATGCTCGCCGTTCCTTCGGTCGAAATCGTGACGCCCGCGGGCGCGGCCGCATTGATCGGCCAGCGGGAGAATGAGGACCTCGTTGCCGTGCGGCAGGCTTTCGACGGGGCTTTCTCGGGCCGGGCGCTGCTGATTTTTCCCGAGACGAAAAGCCTCGAACTCGTGCGCGCCGTGGTCGGCGACGAGATGAGTGCCGAGCAGGTTTGCGAGCTTGAGGTCGAGGCCTTGGCAGAAACCGGGAATGTCATACTGAACAATTGCCTCGGAACCATGGCAAACATGCTGCAACGCTCTCTCAAGATGTCCTTGCCGGAGGTCGTACGCGGTAGCGGACATTATCTTTTCGCAGATGGGAGTGATTCGGAACAGGGCGGACTCGTACTCTTCCTTTATATTAATTTTACTGTTCGAGATCAGGACATCCGCGGATATATCGCGATGCTTATGGATTTGCCATCTCTTGCGTCCCTAAAGATATTGATCGGGGACTTCATCGATCGGGTGGTGGAACATACCTACTGAAGGCACGCTGGGGATGAATGACGGCTCCTCTCAGGACGACATCAGCGGCCGCGAGCAACTCTCCGCCGAGCTTATGCGTCTGCGCTCGGAAATCAGGGAAGCCGAGCACCGGCTCCATCTGACCCTTGACGCCGCGGCTGCCACAGGCGGGTGGGACTGGGATATAGCAGGTGGGGTGTTGTTCGGCGACGCCAGCTTCGCCATGCTGACCGGCCATGACCCTGTGGAGCTCGCCAAAGGCACTGCGACCAATAAGTTCTTCAATAATATCGTGCCGGAGGACCAGAAGCGGATTCGCCTGGCGGTTGCGGCCATGCTTGTCGGCGCGGAGGTCTTCGAGAAGGATTATCGCCTGACCAAGAGCGATGGCGGGGCACGGTGGGTCCACGCCAAAGGTCGGGCAATCCTCGACGCCAATGACGAGCCGGCTCGGTTCGTCGGGAGTCTCGTTGACGTCACCGAGCAGATGCGTTTCCAGGAGCAGCTTCGCATCGCACAGTCCTCGGGTGCTATTGGCACATTCGACCATGTCGATGGCTTCGGAACGGTGACGGTCTCGGAGCAATTCTGCCGATTGCTCGGTCTTCACCCCACGCGTGTGCTTCCTGTCTCGACGTTGAACCAGCTTGTTCACCCTGAAGATCGCCCGATCATCGAGCCGATGTCGCCGCAGACGCCGAACGAAAATCCCAATGTCGAATTCCGCATTATCCGCGCCGACACGGGCGAAGCGCGATGGCTCGCCCGGCGCGGCGAATATGTTCGCGACCTCGCCAGGCCCGGCCTGCGCTATATCGGGGTAGCTTACGACATCACCGCATCTAAATTGAACGAGGAGCGGCTCCAGCGCCTCAACGAAAACCTGTCCGAGATGGTGAAGGACCGCACCCGCGATAGAGACCGGATCTGGCAAAATTCGCGCGACTTGCTCGCCGTCATCGTCGGTACGGGGAGCATCATCGATGCCAACCCCGCGTGGCTTGAAGTCCTCGGCACGCCGAGCGCGAGGCTGGTCGGAAAGTCCATCTTAGACTTCGCGTGGCCGGAAGATGCGGCGCGCATCCGGACGGGCATCGAGCTTTCGCTCGCAGAGAACGGCGTGGCCTTCGAGGGCGCCCTCGTCCACGCTGACGGCAATCCGAGGTGGATATCGTGGACGGCATCGAGCGAAGGTGAAACCATCTATCTTTATGGCCGCCACGTCTCAGTCGAGCGCGAGCAGGCATCGGCGCTACGTGAAGCGGAGGCGCTCCTGCGCCAGAGCCAGAAGATGGAAGCTGTTGGCCAGCTGACCGGCGGGATCGCGCACGACTTCAATAACATGCTCACCGGCATCATCGGTGCCCTGGAGATCATTCGCCGCCGCATCGCCGCTGGACAATTCGGGGGGCTGGACCGTTTCATGGACGCCGCGATCGCGTCCGCGCAGCGGGCGGCCGGCCTCACCCATAGGCTACTCGCCTTTTCCCGTCGCCAACCCCTCGATCGCAAACCTACCGATGTGTCGGAACTGATCCTGGGGATGCGCGACCTTCTCGACCGAAGCCTCGGCGAACAGGTCCGTCTGACCGTTACGATTGCGCCTGATTGCTGGCTAGCGATCACCGATGACAACCAGTTGGAGAACGCGCTGCTAAATCTCGCCATCAACGCTCGCGACGCCATGCCTGGGGGCGGGGTGCTCAGCATTGAGGCGCGCAATATCCGTGTGAAGAGAGGGCAAATTCCAGCTCTCGATGCCGCTGAAACCCAGGAGTTCGTTGCGATCACGGTGCGCGACAATGGGGTGGGCATGGCACCTGATGTGCTCGACAAGGCGTTCGAGCCCTTCTTTACGACCAAGCCGATCGGACAGGGAACCGGCCTCGGACTCTCAATGGTATACGGTTTCGCCCAACAATCCGGCGGTGGAATTGACGTGGAAAGCACGCTCGGCGCCGGCACTGCCATCACCCTGTATCTGCCGCGGAGCACCATAGCCCGGGCGGATGCCGACCAAGCCGCGGCGCAACTGCCTGTGGGAACCGGCGAAAGGGTGCTCGTGGTCGAGGACGATCCCTCTGTGCGAATGCTGGTCGTCGAAGTCTTGCGAGATCTCGGCTATTCCGCGCTCGAGGCGGTTGACGCCACCACGGCGACTGTCACGCTGAAAAAAAATCCACGTCTTGATTTGCTCATCTCGGATGTTGGGCTCCCTGGGATGAATGGCCGGCAATTAGCTGAAATAGCGCGTGAAATAATTCCCCATCTGCCCGTACTATTTATGACGGGGTATGCCGCAAATGCAGTAAACAAAGAGGCGTTCTTGGCGGAAGGGATGCATATGATTACTAAGCCGTTTGATATTGACGAACTCGCAATTGTGATACACAAAATCCTAAACGCCAATAAAAACGCTATACGACGATCACCTATGCCCATCGGCTAAATTGGACCAGCTCCTTTTTATACGTCGGGGTGCGTGAGTGCGTTTCAGTGGGGAAACCTGGGGCAGATGAACGAATTGGTTCTACCTGTTATATGATTATAGCCTGAAGAGCTGTCTCAAAATCAAAAGTTACGAGACGATATTTATGCACATAAATTTCAATACGTTGACTGTCTCATATTATAGTCTCATAATGCGCAAATGATTGTTGGCTACGCGCGCGTCTCAGCTGATGGGCCGACTTTAGATAGCCAGATCGAACACCTCGGGGTCGCTGGCTGCGAGAAGCTGTTCCAGGAAACGGCAAGCGGCGCCAAAACGGACCGCGGACAGCTGCGAAAATGCCTGGCGGCCTTGCGAGCCGGTGACACGCTCCTCGTCGTTCGGCTTGATCGCTTAGCGCGCTCGACGCGCGATCTGCGGATGCCGCCACTTTATCGAGCTTGCGAACGGTGGACGGGTCCTCGCCGTTGAGCAACTGCTTCTTGGCTTCATCGCGCTTGAAGCGCGCATCGGCCAGCGACGTGGTGGGATAAGGCCCGAAGGAAAGCTGCTTCGGCTTGCCGGCGAACCTATAGGCCAGGCGCCGAATACGGCTGCCGTTCGGACTGACCAGCACATGCAAGCCGCCGCCGTCGAATAATTTGTAAGGCTTGTCCTTCGGCTTGACGTTGCGAAGCGCGAGGTCGGCGAGCGACATGTAGGCATCTCTTTTGTGGGCACGCGGCCGATGCCTACGTACATGCCTGCAAATCGATGAGATGCAACGGCACGACGAGAGACGTCGCGACCCCTCAAAAGGGGTTCAAGCCGTTGATTTTGAATGAATTTGAAGCTTCGTAAGACGCTCTGAAAAGAGCAAATGGTGCCCAGGGGCGGAATCGAACCACCGACACTGCGATTTTCAGTCGCATGCTCTACCAACTGAGCTACCTGGGCGTCCGCAAGGCCGAAACCTCTTGGAGACGGGTGTGTATAGTGTCTCCCTGGCGCGCTGTCCATAGCCGGCGCCGTCTTGATCCGCGCCTGTGGATGACGGACCCGGCAATCCTTGAGCGGATTGGGTTTGCGGCGATCGGGGGCGGCGCCGCGCGGCGCGCACGCGGGGTCCCGCGCGTCAGGCGGACAGGGTGAACACCGCGAGCAAGGCGGCATAGATGGCGGCGATGATCGCCGCGCCGCGAAGGTCCACGCCGCGCGCGGGCGCGGGCGGGCTGAGCCACCAGGAAAAACGGCCGCTCGCCCAGGGCACCAGATAATTCAGCAGCGCCACGCTCACCACATTGCCGATGAACAGCGCCACGGGAAAGGCGAGCCCCGCCCACCCCATCAGCACCGGGTTCTGCACCGCGATGCCGAACAGATAGACCACGGGGTAAAGCAGCATCAGAACGATCATGTTCTGCTTCCACACCGCCGGCGGTGGCCCCTTCGTGCTGCCGCCGGCGAACCATTGGTCGAAGCCGGAGCGGGCGATGCGGGCGTGGAATTCCTCGGTGAAGGGCTCCGCTTCCGCCAGCAGCGCCTTGCGCTCGGGCGAGTTCAGCCAGGCCTGGAGATTCTCCTCGCTGTCGAAGCGTAGGATCGAGAGCCAATCGTCCTGCACGCCGGGGATCGGCGGCTCGAAGCGATAGCCCTGGAAGCCCGGCGCCCGCGTCTGGGCCGAGGCGATGCGCTGTTCCCAGGCGCGATAGGCCAGTTCCTGCCCGGGCTTGATGCGCGTCGAGATCACCGCCGAGACCGCCGCCGGCAGCACGCCCGATGCACCGTCGGGCACGATATGCACGTCGTCGCGGCCCACCAGCATGGATTGGGCGCCGGCGATGCGCGCGAGGCGAGCCGGCGAATTCAGCCAGGCGACGGCGGCGGCGCTGCTGTCGAAGCGCTGCAGGATCACCCAATCCACCTGCGCGGGCGGGCTCGGGCGCATCAGGGTCTGGCCGAGAAATCCCGGCAGCGCGGCGATGGAGGCGCTGGTCTGCTCCTGCCACACCGCGAACGCCTCCTCGAAGCCGGGCAGCACGCGGGTCTGCGTCACGATGGTGACGGCGGACGAAGGAGTGGGCGAAGCACTCATGGGCGGGGCTGCAACTGGTCGAAGATGCGATCGGGCGTGAACGGCAGGCTGGCGAACCGCACCCCCGTCGCGTCGAACAAGGCGTTGGAAATGGCCGGCGCGATGGGATTGATGGCGCATTCCCCCTGCGCCTTCGCTCCCAGCGGGCCGATGGTGTCATAGGTGTCGGCAAACAGAATCTGCGTGCGCGGCACGTCGGCGAAGCTCGGGATGCGGTAATTGCGCAGCGCCGCATTCTTCAGGTGCCCGGTGTCGTCATAATCCATGTGCTCGGTCAACGCCCAGCCGAGCCCCATGGCGATGGAACCGTTGATCTGCCCGCGGCACTGCATGGGATTGATGAGCCGGCCGATATCGGCGGCATGCACGCTCTGCAGGATCTCGATGTCGCCGGTGATGCGATGCACGGCAAGCCGGATGCCCTGCACGTTGAAGGCCACCGTGCGCGGCGAGAGATAGGCCTTGCGCTTGGCGAGGAAGCGATGGCCCGCCGCCGTGCCCTTGGCATGCAGCTCGACGAGGGAGATGCGGGCATTGCCGCCCACCACCGCATCCGCCTCCAGGGCCCAGTCGTCGGGCTTGGTTGCGGTGATGCGGGCGACATAGGAGAGGATGTTCTGGCGCAGCGCGGTCGCGGTCAGCATCACCGCTTGCCCGGCCACCACCGTACCGGTACTGGCGAAGGTGCCGGTGTCGAACGGCGCCTTGTCGGTGTCGGCATTGATGATGTCGATGTCCTGCGCCCGCGCGCCGAGCACGCTCGCGGCCAGCTGGCGATGGGAGGTCACCGAGCCATTGCCCATTTCGGTGGAGCCGACGGCGAGGTGATAGCGCCCATCGGGCAGAAGCTCCATCACCGCTCCGGAGCGATGCTCGGTCGGCGGGCCGGATTCCAACATGGCGAGCGCGATGCCGGTGCCTTCGGCCCAATGCTCGCCCGCAGGCACGGGCCGACGCGGGCCGGTGGCGAGGGCCTCCTCCACCAGATCCATGCACTGGTCGAGGCCGTAGCTGCCGAACTCCACGTCCGACACGCCGCTCCAGATCGCCTCGATCCAGTCGTCGGCGGTCACCATGTTGCGGCGGCGCAAGGTGAAGGGATCGATGCCCAGCAGCTTGGCCAGATCGTCCATGGCGCATTCGATGGCGAAGGTGCTCTGCGAGGCGCCATAGCCGCGAAACCCGCCGCCGGGCACCATATTGGTATAGACGACGAACCCTTCGCCCTTCTTGTTGGCGCAGCGATAGGCGCTCATGGGGCTGGAGAGGGAGGCGGCGAGCGTCTCGCTGCCATGGCCGCCATAGGCGCCGGTGTTGGACACGACGCGAATCTCGATGGCCGTCAGCGTGCCGTCCGCCTTGGCGCCCAGCTTCACGCGGGTGGTCATCTGGTGGCGGGTGCTGGCGCCGATGAATTGCTCCTCGCGGGTATATTCCCACTTCACCGGCCGGCCGAGCTTCAGCAGCGCGAGGACGCAGAGATCCTCGGTGAGCATTTCCTGCTTGCCGCCGAACCCGCCGCCGACGCGCTCGGTGAACACGTGCAGGTCCGCCGGGATGAAGCCGAACAGATGGCACAGCTTCTCGTGGGCAATGAAGGGCGCCTGGGAGGAGGTGCGCACATGGATGCGCCCGTCATCGCTCTTCCAGGCGATGGAGCCATGGGTTTCCAGATGCACATGCTGGACCCGCGAAGTGGTGTAGGTGCGCTCGTGGATGGCATCGGCCTCAGCGAATCCTTCGGCGATGCTGCCCACCTCGCCGCGGATTTCCGCGAACACATTGCCATGCGCCTCGCCGCCCTTGTGGTGCAGCACCGGCGCCTGCGGGGCCATGGCCAATTCCGGATCGAACACCGCCGGCAGAACCTCGTATTCCACCGTCAGGGCGCGGCAGCCGGCTTCCGCCGCCGCCTCGCTCTCCCCCACCACCGCCGCCACCCGCTGGCCGACGAAGCGCACCACGTCATCAAGCATATAGGTGTCGTCGGGGTCGACCAGATGGTCCTCATGGGTCGCGGTGCTGTAGAGCCGGCGCGGCACGTCTTCCCAGGTGAACACCGCCAGCACGCCAGGCACCGCCAGGGCGGGCGCCTTGTCGATGGAGCGGATGCGGGCATGGGCGTGCGGCGCGCGCAGCACCTTGAGATGGGTCAGCCCGGCGACGTCCAGGTCCATGGTGTAGCGGGCATGGCCGGTGACGATGCCAGGCCCGAACGGGTTCGGCAGGCTCGCCCCGCAGGCATTGCCGGCGATGTCGTCGCTGACATTCACCACGCCGTCGATGGCATCGTGGATCGCGGCATAGCCCGTGCAGCGGCATAGATTGCCCTTGAGATGGCGCGGCAGGTCAGCCCGCTGCGTCTCGTCGAGGGCGGCAATGGTCATGATCATGCCGGCCGAGCAATAGCCGCACTGGAACGCCTGCGCATCCAGAAACGCCTGCTGCACCGGGTGCAATGCATCGCCGCTGGCGAGCCCCTGGATGGTGGTGACCTTGCGATCAGCGGCGCGAAACGCCGGCATCAGGCAGGAATGGATGGGCGCCCCGTCCACCCACACGGTGCAGGCGCCGCAATCGCCCTGGTCGCAGCCCTTCTTGACGCCGAAATCGCCGCGCTCGCGCAGAAAGGTGCGCAGGCACTGGCCGGGGTGGGGCTCGGCGGAAAAGGCGTGTCCGTCAATGGAGAAGTTCATGCGGCAGCCCCCGGCCCGGCGAGTTCCGCCCGGATTTCCTCGGCGAAATGAAAGGTGAGATGCCGCCGGTAGGCCGGCAGGCCGTTGACGTCGTCGAAATAGCCGTCGTGCGGGATCGCGGCGGCGATGGCGTGCCGCACCTCCTCCGCGCTCGGCGGGGCCGCAAAATGCAGTTGCACCGGGCGGAAAGTGGCTGCGGTGATGGTCAGCAGCAGGTCGCCATCGGGCCCGCTGGTGCCGATCAGCAGCGCCGCCGAGCGGCCGAGGTGATAGAGCGAGGAGCGGCGGAAGGCGAAGCGCTTCTTCAGCGCCGCGGCCGGCAGATGGATGGAGCGCAGCAATTCGCCCGGCTCAAGGATGTTGGCATGGTTGCCGGTGACGAAATCCACCGCCTTCACCGTGCGCGGCGCGCCCTCGCGCGGCCAGAGCGTGTAGGTGCCTTCGAGCGCCACGGTGAGCGAGATCATGGCGCCGGCCGGCAGCGACATGCAGATATTGCCGCCGACGCTCGCCTCATGGGCGATCTTGAACGACATCAGCAGCGCCCGGCAGCACAGGGAGAGCAGCGGCCCGGCGGTCCATTCCGGCGGCGGCGCCAGCGCATCGAGGGCGCCGATGCGGGCGGTGGCGGCAATCTTGAGGCCGTCCGGCCCCAGTGTGAAGTCGGGCCAGTCGAACGCCCGCAGGTCGATCAGCGTATCCAGGGCGGGCTGGGGCTCGGAGAACAGCCAGGTGCCGCCGGACAGCCAGGCGAAGCCCTCGCGCCAATGGGTCACCTCGGCGGCGGCGCGTGGCCGCTCGATCTGGCGGATGGTGTTGATGTCCATGACCGGAACAGCTCCGTCGCCGATGCGTGAGGGTTTCGCGGACCAGGGCCGGCGCGCCGTCCGCGCGCCGGGTTCGCATCAGGGCAATTGCGACAGGGTCGCCGGGCCGGGGCCGGGGGTGATCAGCGTCGGCCATTGCTTGGAGCCGAACGGCACCAGCGGCGGCAGGAACGGCGTCATGCCGCGCTTGGTGGCGTCGGCGATGATGGCGTCGCGCGCATCCCCGCCCATCAGTTCGTAATCCATCACCGCATTATTGCCGAAGAACAGGCCGCCCACGGTGCGATCCGCGATGATGCGGGTCAGCGAGCCGAGCATGTCTTCCGGCGTGGTGGTGAAGGAGACGGTCTCGATCAGGATCAGGCGCGAATTGATCGCCTCCGGGCCGAAGAACTGGGCGAGCACGCTGTAGAGGATGTTGTTCTGCCGTGCCACATAAATGGTGTTGCTGGCGGCATAGGTCTTGTCCCAATCCGGGCCGAGCATGGCCTTCCATTCGGCGACCACGCCCATCCAATGGGCGACCTGCGTCTGCGCGGCCCAGGCGATGCTCTTCTTGAGCTGCGGCCCCTGCTTCTTGGTGAAAGCGGCCAGGGCATCGAAGGTGATGACGCCTTTCTTCAGGCTCTCGTCCATGAAGGCGATATTGTCTTTGAGGATCTGCGCGTTGTTGGGGCGCCACTCCGCCGGCATGGTGGTCTTGTCCAGGCTGTCCAGCGCCGCCTGCATCTGCGCGCGGAACGCGGTCATGGGCGACACCCAGCTCAGGTCCGTGGGCTTGTCCACATGCGGCCCGGCCAGCACCGAGAGCACCATGGTGCTGTGGCCGATGGATTTGAGCAGCTGGTACACCTCCGGCACCGGCGGCGCCTCCAGGCGCGGCTGGCCCGGCCGGTACAGCAGGAAACGCCCGCCGGCCCCGGAGAACAGCGCCAGGATCACGGGATGCTGGGCGAGGATGTTCGCCGAAATGATCCGGCCGGAATCGCCATAGAGCGCGAACATGGCGGTGTTCAGCGCCAGAACGTCCTGTTTGGCGGTCTCCGCAGCGCTGGGCGCGGCCCCGCCGACAATGATGTTCATGAAAGGCGGCGCTTCGGCCGCTAAAGCACCGCTGGAGCTTGTCCCGCCCAGCAGAGCCAGGCATGAAACCGCGAACGCCCGCAAGGGTCGTTTGTATCGTCCCATATTCCCCCCAAGAATTTCCGCTACGAAAGGCTTTTTCTTGCGCGAAAGCCTGACCGCAACCGCGTTAAAACGCGCCAGCCGCCCGATATTTTTCTATTTATATCGACAATACTAGCGTTGAACCGCGCAAATTGCACGGCGGTTTGAGACGGGGCGGAAAAATTTCTTGCGATCGCGACGGCCTCCCGCCGCCCCTTCCCAGCGCCTTTGACGCGGTCCCGGCCCCGGCCGCCGCATCGGTATTTTGGTACTGGGTACGGCGGCGCGGCGGGCGAGGCACCCCCTTCGCGCGGCGGTTTCCGGCTCGCCGAAATTCATCGTCCGAACGTTCGGCCGAAAAGGCGGTTTCAACCGACGGAGAGGCGCGGAGAAGGGCCACGAAACCTCTGTTCGTCCGCGCTAACCCATTGTTTCACGTGAAACATTTTTCGCGTGCCGGCGCCGGAAACGGCCCATTTTCAAAGAAACAGGCCGGAAGCCGGGGTCAAAAGTCCGACCCCTGGTTGTAGGCAAGATCCTCAAACCCGAAGCTATTCTCGCCATACATGCGCACCTGCTCGCGCCCGCCGGGATTATTCTCGCCGATGACAAAGGTTTCGCCCGAGGGGGTGAGGAGCACCGGCGCATAGAAGCCGGTGGTCCCCGATACCGTCCAATGGAGGGTCTGGTTGAAGGCGCCGCCGCTGGTCGCCAGCAGGCCGGGATCGAGATGGCTGCGCACCGCCGAAAGATAGGCCTCGGTATCGCCCGCCGGCACCCCGCCGACGCTCCAGTCGCCGGTCGCGGCATCCACGTCGATATGCACGAAGCCGAGCGTATTGGTGTTCGCGCTGCTGCCTGTGACCTGGACATCCAGCGTCTCGCCATGCTGGAGATAGACCACCGGCAGGCCGCTCATGCGCTGGCTGCCCGCAAGCACCGCCGCATCCGCCAATGTGTTGTCGGTGGTGGCGTTGAGCTCCAGGCCCGCAACCGCGATATGCAGCCCGCCGCCCGGCGCGCCGGACACATCCACCGCCGGGGTAGGATTAAGCACATGATCCCCGGTGAGGACCGCGAAGCGCAATTGCTCCCCCACCCCGAGCCACACCGATTGCCCGCCCTTGAGCAGGTTCACCCCATGGTCGTCCGGCGCGGCGCCGACTCGCGCGAGGATCGCATCCTGAAGCGTCACGCCTCCCCCCACCGCGCCGTCGCGCCCGATCAGCTGGCCGGTCGCATCCACCGCATAGAGCAGC
The DNA here is from genome assembly GCA_002304505.1 of Rhizobiales bacterium 32-66-11. Taxonomy (GTDB): domain Bacteria; phylum Pseudomonadota; class Alphaproteobacteria; order Rhizobiales; family Xanthobacteraceae; genus NCEH01. The sequence goes on from NCEH01000030.1 coordinate 60,651, forward strand.
AGGGTGGCCCCGGTCGCCTGGGCCGCCTGGAGCACGTCGAGCCGCACCCAATTGCCCGCGGTGCCGCCCGCGGCCACCAGCGAAAGCCCGCCATTGCCCGCCGCCTGAAGCGCCAGGTCCGCCACGTTCACGGTGAGGGTCAGCGGGCTGGAGACCGGGCCGAGCGGCGTCGTGAAGCCGGCATCGGCGGCGGAATATTCAGTCATCGTAACGGCATAGGTGCCGTTGCCAAATTGCTGCATGGCGGAGGTGACCCACTGGCCGTCGATATCCGCGACCGCCGTGACCGGCTGCGGCCCGCTCACCCCCTGCCCCGCGAAGCTGATCTGCGCCACGTTGAGCGCGCCAATCTTATTGGTATAGCCGGACACCCAGGAGGGGGTGCCGGTCGCCGAATTCAATCCCGTCCAGCCGAACGCCACCTCGGCGTCGGCGACGGTGATGGTATTGGTGACCTGGTTGACCTGGTTCGCCACCGCCGCGAAGACATCCCCCGCGAGGGTCCCCGCCACCGGGGCGTTGGGTGCCGGCAAGGTGGCGAGGAAGCTCGCATTGGTGTTCTGCACCAGCAGCGAAGGATCGAGCGTCGTGGTGCCGCTATAGGCGAAGCTGAGGGTGAAGGTGGGGATGGTCTGGGCGCCCGAGGACGGCGGCGTGACCAGGGCCAGCCCGTCCACCGCGAGGCTGCCCGCCTGCCCGGCATAGTCCGGATTGAGGAATTGCGAGCCCGACATGGTCGCATAGAGATTGAACGTCTTCTGCGCGTCGCCCTCGCCCACCAGCACCTGATACCAGGCAACCCCATCGGCGGCCTTGGGAATTTGGTTGATGAGGATGCTGCCTTCCGGCTGGGAAGAGCCGGCCTGCGGGCTCGCGGAATAGGTGCCGGTGGCGGAATCGTAGGCGATGTTCCAATTCTGCCAGAGGGTTGACCCGGCCGGCGGGGTGATCGTCACTTCCTGCCACTGGGGAATGGAATTGCTTTCCCCGGCATAGAATTTCAGCGTGATCGGCGTGCCGTCCGCCAGCACCATGTTCTGGTTGGCGAACGACATGACGATATTGGTGCCGTCGCCCACCCACACCGGCTCTGCATAGCCCCCCACGCCGGGCGCGATATAATTGTAGATGACCGGCGGAATATAGCCCTGCGGCTGCTCGCCATCATCGTACAGGGTCAGATTGATGGTGGAGACATTGGCGCTCGTCGAGGGATCGTAGACCGAGATCAGCGGCCCGCCGACGCTGTACTGCTTCATCAGATTGTCGGAATAGCCGGACCCGTAGGAATTGGAGTTGAAGTAATAAATCTCCGAATAGGGGTCCATATAGGTCGGCGTCACCCCGCTCGTGAGGTTCTTTCCGAAGGCGTAGGTCGGGTCCCAGTTCCAGTTGGAATTGAGATCTATGGGGGACGTGATCGCGGAATTATAGGATTGGCCGGTGGTATTGTAGAAGCCGGCGGTGAAGCCGGTGAGGAACTGGGTGAGCACCTCGCCCCACTGGTTGTTCTCCCCCGTATTCATCTCGGGCGAGGCATCGCCATATATCTGATAGGGCGTCGCATCGGTCTGGTTGGTGTAGATCTCGACCGAGCCGAGGGTCGAATAGATGCTGTTTTCCAGGTTCGCAGGCGAGATCTTGATATAGCCCTGGATCTGGCTGCTGGCGTCCGGCGCGAGCCAGAAATTCGTGCCGTCCCATTGCAGGGAATAAGAGAAGAACCCGGCATTGTGCCAATTGCCGTTGGCATCCGGCGCGCCGTTGAAGAAGCCGGCGATGGAAATCGGCTGGTTCGCGACGCTGGTTTCAAGGCTCGTGACATAGCCGCTCCAGTCGGACGCGCTGAAGCTGTTGGGCGCGTTGACGCTGACCGCCTGGGAGGGCGAGAGGCCGGCGCGGTGGTCGCCCTGCAACGGCCCGCTGGTATAGTCGTAGACGTAGGTATTGGCGGAATTGATATCGGCGATCGCCTGGAACAGGCTGGTGCCGGTGATGCCATAGCCGCGGGTATCGGTGGTCGCGGTCCCGCCGGTGCCATAGGTGATGCCCACCTGCATCGGCAGGCCGAAGCCTTCCACCGAGGTCAGGTTGCCCACGTCGCCCGGCAAATTCTTCAGCGTCACCTCAAAGCTGTCGTAGCGGAAATCATACGTGGCGGCGTTGTTCCACGAGATGTCCTGCTCGCCCGTGATCAGCGTCTGAAGATTGTTCGGCTGGGAGGGGTCCTGGCTCTGGACGATAAAATAGATCTTGCCGCTGTTGTAGGGCTCCGGCAGGGCGATGGCGCTGCTCGCGGTGACGGCGCCGTTCTCGACCAGGGTGGTCCATTGCGGGGCACCGCTGGAATCGAAATAGACCGAATAGGCCCACACGCCTTGTTGCCCCAGCGTTTGTTGCAGCTGCGCGCTGAGGTCGACGTTCAAAATGGTCATGTGGCACCGGCCAGAAAGAAGATCTGGCGCTATATAGCCACGGGGCCGGAGCTCTGATCAATGCCGTCCGACGTTGCGGCAGGATTGTTATCGCCGCCGCAGAACGGGATACCGGCCGGGCGGAAATCCAGGGCCCCGGACCGGCTCCGGTTCAGGCCGCGGACGCGGCGTGCGCATGGCGCAGAAAGAAGCGAACCATCTCGCGGCTGGCGTTGGGGCCGCGCGGATCGGTGAAGCTGCCCTTCGCGCTGCCGCCGGACCACGCATGGCCAAGGCCATGCAGCACCCAATGTTCCAGCGCCACGCGGCCGTGCGGATCGGTCAGTATGGTGCGGCTGTAGCTGGTGCCGTCCGGGCTCTTGCCCTTCGTCACCACCTCGTCCAGCTCGGCGCCGCCGCGCGACTGGATCACCACATGATCGCCATTGACGGGATGGACGGTGTTGTCCCGGTCGCCATGGAACACGATGGTCGGCACGATGCCATTGCCGTCGCGCGCGCCCTGGGTGCGGGCGACGAACGGCACCGCGCTGCCCTGGCGCATGGCCATAAAGGCCGACGACATATCGCTCGCCGCCCCGCACGCCAGCCCGGAATGCACGCCGATGGCCGAATAGAGATCGGGATAGGTGGTGCCCATGATGGCCGCCACCGCGCCGCCGGCGGAGAGGCCGGCCACATAGACCCGGCCGGGCGCCACCTCATATTGCTGCATCACCTGGCGGGTGATGCCGGCGATCAGCGAAGGCTCGCCCTGCCCGCGCTTCTGGTCCGCCGTATTGAACCAGTTCCAGCATTTCGAGGCGTTGGCGGATTGCACCTGTGCGGGATAGGCCACCAGCAGCCCGTGCTCTTCGGCGAGTTCGTTCATCCGCGTACCGGCGGCGAAATCGTCCGGAGACTGGGTGCAGCCGTGCAGCATGACGATCAGCGGCAGGCGCTGCCCGCGATACAGGCTGGGCACATAAAGCTTATAGGTGCGGCTGCCGGCAGCATTGGAATAGGCATGTTCCTCGAACGTCCCTTCGTTCCCCGGCGGGTCGGACGGCGCATCGCGGGAAAGCAGGCCGCGCAAGGCCTCGGGAAGATAATCGGCCACCGACTTCCCGGCATGCGCGCCAGGATCGGCCTCGAACGGCAGGGACCAGGCGCCGCCGTTACGCGGCGGGGAGAGGTCGATCCCCTCGGGCCCCGGGCCGGACGCGCCGGCCGGCGCAGGTCGCGCATGCCCTTCGGCGATGGCGCCGCGCAGAATGGCCATGGCCTCTTCCAGCCGCCCTTCCCGGGTCAGCCGCGTGGCCTCCAGCATGTCGATCTTGGTGGGCATATGCATTGAAAACGTCCTGGACTGAAAGGCTTCCGACACATGCGGAGCGCCTTCCTGTTGGAAGCAAAAGACGGCCCAGGCTTGCGCGCGGGCGAATGGGAGCGGAGCGGGTCAGCGCATGCGGTCGCTCAGCGCCGCCTTCACGGCCGGGCTGGCCTGAAGGGCGCCGAGGATATGGAGGGAGGAAATGGTCCCGCGCGCCAGTTCCGGCGGCACGTCGGGCGCGATCACGGCGAGCCCCAGCACCTGGATGTCCAGCCGCTCGCCGGCGGCTTGCACGCTTTCCAGATCCTGGCGGCTGAAGTGGCGCAGGCCGAGGTCGAGCTGATTGCGCGCCACCGACTTCTGCACCGTCTCGGCATGGCGATCCAATTGGTTGCGGATCGCGGTGCGGATGAAATCGGTCCGGTTGGAATAGAAATTCTCCTGCACCAGCAGGTCGATATGACCCAAGTCCACGAAGCCGAGATTGATCGTGATCTTCTCGGTGTCCGGCCCCTTGGGCCGAATGTCCTTGGCCAGCATCGTCATCGCAACCATCCCTACACCATCCCGCTGGATGGCAGATGGGGGCATCCTTGCTGCATCGCAATAGCATGCGCTAGGGAAAATGATGCGATGCAGCAGAAATTTTCGTGCGCCGTCCGCCTCCCCGCTCAGGCCACCGGCTTCAGATCGCCGATCAATGTGGGAATGAGTTCCGACACAGTGGGATGGATCGGCACGGCCCATTGCAGGACGTCGTAGGGCTGGTCCGCATTCATCATGTCGAGAATGCCGTGGATCGCCTCGTCCCCCGACGTCCCGAGGATCGCCGCGCCGAGGATGCGTTTCGTCTGCGCATCGGCCACCATCTTCATGAAGCCGATGGTCTCGCCTTTCTCCACCGCGCGCCCGACCCGCGCCATGGGCCGGGAGGAAACCAGGAGCGGCCGGCCGCTCGCGCGCGCCTGCGCCTCGCTCATTCCCACACGTCCCAAGGGCGGGTCGGTATAAAGGGCATAGGCGGGAATGCGGGCGGACAGCCGCCGATCCGCGCCGTCCAGCAGGTTGGCGGCGATGATCTCAAAATCATTATAGGCCGTATGGGTGAAGGCGCCGCGCCCGTTGCAATCCCCCATCGCCCAGACACCGCTCACATTGGTCTGCAAGGTATCGTCGACCGGGATATAGCCGCGCGCGTCCCGCGTGATGCCCGCCGCATCGAGCCCGAGGTCGTCCGTATTGGGCACCCGCCCGATGGCCACCAGCACATGGCTCGCCTCCAGATCCGGCGACCCGCCATCCCCTTCGACCCGCACATGCACGGTCTCGCCCGCCCTGGCGAAGCTCAGAGCAGCGATGCCGGTGCGCACTTTGATCCCCTCGGCCGCGAGGAAACGCGCGATTTCCGCAGAAATGTCCTCATCCTCGCGGGCGACGAGGCGCGGCCCCTTCTCCAGCACCGTGACTTCGGCGCCGAAGCGTCGGAAGGCCTGGGCGAATTCGAGCCCGATATAGCTGCCGCCCACCACCACCAGATGGCGCGGCACCACATCGAGATCGAGCATGCTATCGAGATCGAGCATGCTCGTGTTGGTGAGATAATCGATATCGGCAAGGCCCGGCATCTCGGGCACCAGGGCCCGGCCGCCGACATTGATGAAGACGCGGGGCGCGCTGAGGAGATCGTCGCCGACGCGAACGCTGGTCGGGCTTTCAAACCGGGCATGGCCCCGGAACAGGGTGAGGCCCGCCATGGCCTCCATCCAGGCCGTGAGGCCGTTGCGCGCGTTCATCGTCACCTGATGCGCGCGGGCGTGGACCCGCTTCATGTCGATGCCCACCGCGCCCGGAACGATTACCCCGAAATCCGCCGCGCGGCGGGCCATGTGGGCGGCATAGGCGCTGGCCACCAGGGCCTTCGTGGGCATGCAGCCGGTATTGACGCAGGTGCCGCCGATGAGATGCCGCTCGATGAGCGCCACCTTCATGCCCGCCCCGGTCAGGCGGCCCGCGAGCGGCGGACCGGCCTGTCCGGCG
>NCEH01000031.1 GCA_002304505.1 Rhizobiales bacterium 32-66-11
GTTCACCACCAGCGCCAGGGTGATGGTGCCGAGCGTGGTGACCGGCTCGAAATCCTTCACATGGTCGTAGGACAGCTTCTTGTAGAGCGACTGGTTGGAAGCGTGCGTGGAGTTCGAGGTGACCAGCACGGTGTAGCCGTCGGGCGCGGAGCGGGCGACATTGCTCGCGGCGATCTGACCGGTGGCTCCGGGCATGTTCTCGACCACGATGGCCTGGCCGAGGCTCTGCGACATGGTCTGTCCCAGCACCCGCGCCAGGGTGTCGGTGGCGCTGCCGGCGGCGAACGGAACGACAAACCGGATGGTCTTGCTGGGGTAGGCGGGAGCCTGCGCCTTCGCCTGCGAAAGCGGCACGATGGGCAGCAGCAGGGCGAGGGCGGCGGCAAGGCCCGCGCGTCGGGTGAAGCGGGACGTGAGATTTGGCGTCATGGGTATTCCTCCGGTTGGCATCTTGTTTTTCAGGGGATGGTCACTGCGCTTGGAACGCGACAGGGGCGGAAGCGAGGGCCGCGAGCGCGCTCTGAACTTCTGGCGTTGGTGTGAGGGCGAGGCCCAGCAGCAGGAAGGAGAGGCACTTGCCGTGGCCGTCGAGCCCGAGGGAGGCGTTGACGCCGCCGTCCAGCACGTCATCCAGCACGAAATTGAAGGCGGCGAGGTTCGGCAGGTCATAGCGCACCACCTTGCTGGGGCGGCGTGCGGCGAACAGCTCCGCCACCCGCTCCGCCGTCACCTGCGGCGCCAGCGCGGCATAGGCTTCCGGGCAGCGACAGACCACGGCGATGTTCAGCCGGTTGCCCTTGTCGCCCGCGCGGGCATGGGCCAGGCGGTGCAGCAGGAGGGGTTCGGTGAGGGGGACGATGGTCATGCCTGGCGCTCCAGAAGGGTGAAGCGCGGCGCGGTGAGCCCGCGTTCGACAAGGCAGGAGGCGCTGGCGAGGCGCGGCGTCAGATGGCGCCGCACGCCGCCACCGCCCGCCGGACCTGCGCAATACAGGGCCTCAACTTCATCCAGCAGCCGCTCCAGGCTGGTGGCATCCTCGGACTGGGCCGCGAACCGAAGGCGCACATCCGTCGCGCGGGTTTCAGGCCAGAGGCCGGCAAGCGTGGCGCCGGGGGTGTCGTTGAACACGCTGGCAATGCCGAAGGCGTCCACCCGCACCTGGAGATCCGGCGCCAGCTCCGCCATGCGCGTGCGCACCAGTTCGGCGGCCAGGCGCGCCCGGCGGTCCGCGTTCGGCCCGGCATAAGAGATTTCCGCCTCGGCGAGAAAGCCCGTTGAGAAGCAGACGGTGGCCTTGAGGGTATCGGGGCGGGGATGGCCGCGGACCCCGGACACCCGCACCGTGTCCCCGCCAAGATCCTCGATCCGCGCACCGGTGATGTCCATCACCACGTCCGGCGTCAGATAGGCCGCCGGATCGTGGATTTCGTAGAGCATCTGTTCGGCCACGGTGAAATGGTCGATGCGCCCGCCGGTGCCGGCGGGCTTGGTGATCCGGATGGTCCCGTCCCGTGCCACTTCGGCGATGGGATAGCCGACATGGGCAAGGTCGGGCACGTCCTTGACGCCGGGATCGGCGAAATAGCCGCCGCTGACCTGGGCGCCGCATTCCAGCAGGTGCCCGGCCAGCGTCCCGGCGGCCAGCAGATCCCAGTCCGCCTCGCCCCATCCGAAGGCATGCATGAGGGGGCCGAGCACCAGCGCAGGGTCGGCGATGCGCCCGGTGACAACGATGTCGGCGCCGCGGTTCAGGGCATCGGCAATGGGCGCAGCGCCGATATAGGCATCGGCGGAGACGATGCTGTCGCGCCCTGCGAGCAGGCGGCCGCCGGTTTCCCGCGCCGCGAATTCTGCCGGGGTGAGCGCGTCGGTGAGATTGGAGCCATCCACCACCGCAATCCTCGGACTGTAGCCCGCAGCCTGCGCGAGGGCCGCGATGCGCGCGGCGGCGGCGTGCGGGTTCGCGGCGCCGAAATTGCCGATGATGCGGATGCCCGCCGCCAGGCAGGGGGCAAGGACGGGAGAGAGGAAGCGGTCCATGGCCGGGCTGTAGCCCCGGCTGGGATCCGTGCGCCGCGCCAGCTGGCACAGGGCGAGGGTGCGCTCGGCCAGGGTCTCGAACACCAGGAAGCGGGGGCCGCTGAGCTGCGCCAGGGTGGCCACCACCGGCCCCGCAGCATCGACCCGATCTCCGGCAAACCCGGCACCAGAGCCGATGTAGACCGTGTCCCTCATGGCGTCGTCCCTTCTCGCCTGTCTGTGCAGGCATGGGAAAAGCCTAGACAGGGACATTAATCACGTCAAATAATGTGATTATATGATTTCATAGGTTCGACATATGAATATCACCGTCCGCCAGTTGGAGGTCTTCGCCTGTGCCGCGCGCGCCTTGAGCTTCACGGAAGCGGCGGCGACCCTGGGCATTTCCCAGCCCGCGCTCAGCGAGAGCATCCGGCGGATCGAGACCGAGCTCGGCTTGCGGCTGTTCGACCGTACCACCCGCCGCCTGTCGCTCACCGACGACGGGCGGGCGCTGGCGGGGGTGGCGGAAGAGGTGGTGCGCGACGTGCGCAACGGCATTCAGGACATCGCCTCGCGCGGCGGGCGCCGGCCGCGGGTCTGCGTCGCCTTGCTGCCCTCCATTGCCGCCAGCCTGCTGCCGCCGGCCGCCGATGACCTGCGCCGCACCTTCCCCGATGCCGAATTGATGGTCTGCGACGTATTGCATGAGCGGGCGGTGGGGCTGGTGGAAGACGGCATCGCCGACCTCGCCGTCACCATGCGGCCGGCGGGCGAGGGGCTGCTCTATGAGCCGCTGGGCGCGGACCGCATGCATCTGGTCATGCGGCGGGATCATGCACTCGCGGGGCGGGGAGCGCTGCCCTGGCAGGCGCTGTCCGGTCATCCCTTCGTGGCGCTCGCCCGCACCACGTCCGTGCGGCGGCTGGTGGATGCGGGGCTGGCGGCGGCCGATATCGCTTTGACCGCGCGCTATGAGGTGGAGCAGATCCCCTCGGCGGTAGCGCTGGTCGCGGCGGGGCTGGGAGTTTCCGCCCTGCCGAAGCCGCGCGCTCGGGCTGATTTCCCGCGCCAATCGCCCGCTGTCCCCCGCCGCCCAGACCCTCGCCGACGGCCTGCGGGCGGCGTTTCATGCCGCGCGCCCATTGATCGGACGCCACGGGCCAGCTACCACCGAGTGAAATAATGAATCCCAGGCCCTTAGGAGCCGGGATCGCTTCGCCCCGCGCGGGCCAAGGGAGCAGCCATGCCATCCGACAAGGACATCCTGATCGCACTGTTCGAGGCGGCGCTGGCCGCCGCCCTGCCGGAAGGCAAGTTCGAGGGGCGTCTGCCCGCGCCGCCCAAGGGGCGCACCATCGTGCTGGGTGCGGGCAAGGCGTCCGCGCGCATGGCGCGTGCCTTTGAGCAGGCGTGGCCGCATCCGTGCGAGGGGCTGATCGTGACCCGCTACGGGCACGGCTGCGACACCGACCATATCGAGATCGTCGAAGCCGCGCATCCGGTCCCCGATGAAGCCGGGTTCCGCGCCGCGAAGCGTATCCTGGAACTCGCCCGCTCCGCCGGACCGGATGATCTTGTGATCTGTCTGATGTCGGGCGGCGCCTCCTCCCTGCTGACCCTGCCCGCCGAGGGGCTGTCGCTGGCCGACAAGCAGGAACTGAACAAGGCGTTGCTGAAGTCGGGCGCGCCCATCGGCATCATGAATCTGGTGCGCAAGTCGCTGTCCGCCATCAAGGGGGGACGGCTGGCGGCGGCCATCGCCCCGGCGCGCTGCGTCACCTATCTGATTTCCGACGTGCCGGGCGATGATCCCGGCGCCATCGGCTCCGGCCCCACCATTCCCGAGGCCTCGGACCCCGACCATGTGCTGGCGCTGATGCGCCAGTATGCCGTGTCGGTGTCCCCGGCCATGGAGGCCATCATCCGCGCCAACACTGTCTCGGGCGATCCGCTGCCGGGGCAGGAGGTGCATATGATCGCCACGCCGCTGATGGCCCTGAACGCGGCGGCGGACAAGGCGCGGGACCTTGGCCTTGTGCCGCTCATTCTCGGCGATGCCATCGAGGGTGAGGCACGCGAGGCGGCGACCGTGTTTGCCGGCATCGCCAAGTCAGCGGCGGACCATGGCGTCCCGCTGGCGGGGCCGGGCGTGCTGCTGTCGGGCGGCGAGACCACGGTGACGGTGCGCGGCACGGGACGCGGCGGGCGCAATGTGGAGTTCCTGCTGGCCCTGGCGGTCGCCCTCAAGGGTGCGGCGGGCATTTCCGCGATCGCCTGCGATACCGATGGGGTCGATGGCACCGAGGACAATGCCGGTGCCTGGTTCGAGCCCGATATTCTGGCTGAGGCCCAGGCGGCGGGCCTGTCGCCTCAGGCGTTTCTCGCCGACAACGACGGCTACAGCTTCTTCTCGCGGCTGGACCGCCTGGTGATGACCGGGCCGACCCTGACCAATGTGAATGATTTCCGCGCCATCCTGATTCGCTGAGTCTTCGTCGATGTGAGGCTGCGTGTTGCAGCGCAGCAGGAATGCGCAAGCCGCATGGCTGGCGGAGGGCCGCTATTTATCTTTGTCGAAAAGCCGCTTAGCCCGGAACGATCCAGGGCGGGAGGGGTTTGCGCTGTGAGCTGAAAGGTCAACGCCCTTGACCTTTGCTGCATTGCACCTAATTTCGCCCCGTAATGGGGAGGGGGCAATCCGCGACGTGGGGTCAGGAGACCGACATGAGCGACAGTGTTGCGCCTGGGATTATTCGCAAGTTATGGCCGGCCGAAGCAACGGTGTTTCGCGACCATCTGCTGCGCCTCGATCGTGACAGCCGCCGAAACCGCTTCGGTTCGGCTGTTTCCGAAGACTTCATCGAGCATTATTCCGCCCGCGTGTTCCGCTCCGGTGCGGTCGTGCATGGCGGTTTTATCGAGGGCAAGCTGCGGGCCGCAGCGGAACTCTATCCCTTCTCTGAAGTCCTGGCGCACGAAGCCGAAGCGGCCTTCAGCGTGGAACGTGAGTTCCAGAATCTGGGTCTCGGGACCCGGCTGCTGGAGTGCTGCGTCCTGGCGGCGCGCAATCGCGGCATTCGCACCCTGCACATGAACTGCCTCGCCCATAATCGCCGCATGCAGAAGATGGTGCGCAAGTTCGACGCGACGCTGGCCTTCGAACTGGACGAGGTGACGGCCCAGGTGAAGACGCCGTTCCCCACCGCCATTTCGCTCGCGCAGGAGGCTTCCGCCGATGCCCGGGGCGTGGCCGGGGCCATGCTTCAGGTGCAGTGGCGCGCCACCGGCCGGGTGCTGGACCTGCTGCTGCCGCATGCGGCCTGAGCCGGGCACCGACGGCGCCGGTCCCGAGCTCAATGCGAAACGGTGTTCGACAGCAGGTTGACCACCAGCACGCCGGCAATGATGAGCCCGAGGCCGACGATGGCCGCAAGATCCAGCTTCTGCCCGAGGAAAATCGCGCCGATGGCCGCAACCAGCACGATGCCGACGCCCTACCAGATGGCATAGGCGATGCCCACCGGCATGGTCTTGAGGGTCAGGGAGAGGCAGTAGAAGGCGATGGCATAGCCGGCCACCACGACCACCGAGGGCACAAGGCGGGTGAATCCTTCGGCTGACTTCAGCGCGGAGGTGGCGGCGACTTCGGCGCATATGGCGATGAACAGAAGCAGATAGGTCATCGCACCATCAGGGGGGACGCGGGGCGGCAGGTCAATACCGACGCGCCCCGGCGGCCTGTGCCGCTCAGTGAAAATTGCGCCCCTTGGGCATGGCTGTGTGCGCCGGGACCGGACGGCCCGCGACCGGGCGTGTGGAGAGTTGGCGCGCCGGGGGGACGGCGCTGGAACTGGGAGGCGCCTGACCCGACAGATCCATCCCGGCGCGGATCTCCCCGATCCGGCCGCCCAGCGGGCGATCCTGCGGAGAATGGCGCGGCTCGTCCGAGGGCATGAGCGGATCGATGCTGGCCCCTTCCGCGCCCACGCGCTCCAGCAGATCGGTCCAGTCCTCCACGGTGTCTGCCACCAGATGGACCACAGTGCTGGCAATCTGGAGCCGCCCGGTGATGCCCACGAGCCGGGCGCCGAGCACCTGCGGGCGAAAGGACTCGAACACGCGCGGCCAGACGACGATATTGGCCACCGCATCCTCATCCTCGATGGTCATGAAGATCACCCCGCTCGCGGTGCCCGGCCGCTGGCGCACCAGCACCAGCCCGGCCACGCGCACGCGCCGCCCGTCCCGCAGGCCGGGAAGATCGGTGCAGGCCGTGACCCCCTTGCGCGCCAGCGCCGGGCGCAGGAAGGACACGGGGTGCGCCTTCAGCGACAGCTTGAGATGGCGATAATCGGCGATCACCTGCGCGCCGGGCGGCAGGGTGGGCAGATCCACGTCCGGCTCGCGCGGGGTGCTGGCGGCGCGGAACAAAGGCAGGTCGTCCTTGTCTCCGGCCCGCGCAAGGCCGCGCACGGCCCAGAGCGCATTGCGCCGGTCGAGGCCGAGGGAGCGGAACGCATCGGCGTCCGCGAGGCGCTCCAGAACCGCAGGCGAAAGCCCGGTGCGCAGCCAGACATCGCGCATGGAATCATAGCCCGCGCCGCGCAGGTCCACGAGGCGGCGCCCATCGGCCTCCCGCAGCCCTTCCACCTGCCGCAGGCCGAGCCGCACGGCATGGGTGGTGCGGATGTCGGCGCGCATGTCGCCATGCCGGCGATGCAGGCGCCCGAGGGCGGCAGGCGCACCGTCTGCGGTGTCCGGTTCGCGCTCCAGCCCATGATCCCAGTGCGAGGCATTCACATCCACGGGGCGGATCTCGACCCCGTGCTCGGCGGCATCGCGCACCAGTTGCGCCGGGGCGTAGAAGCCCATGGGCCAGGCGTTCAGCAGGCCGGCGGCGAACACGTCGGGATAATGGCATTTCAGCCAGGCGGAACAATAGACCAGCAGGGCGAAGCTCTCCGCGTGGGAGCGGGGAAAGCCATAGGAGCCGAAGCCTTCGATCTGCTTCCACAGGCCTTCGGCGAAGGCGCGATCATAGCCCTTCGCCATCATGCCGGTGATGAGCTTGTCATGGAAGGTACCGATGGTGCCCACCCGCTTGAAGGTGGCCATGGCCCGGCGCAACTGGTCCGCCTCGCCGGGCGAAAATCCGGCCGCGACGATGGCGATCTGCATGGCCTGTTCCTGAAACAGCGGCACGCCGAGCGTGGGCTCCAGCACCGCGCGCAATTCCTCGGACGGATAGGTCACCGGCTCCAGATTCTGCCGGCGGCGCAGATAGGGATGCACCATGCCGCCCTGGATCGGGCCGGGCCGGACGATGGCCACTTCCACCACCAGATCCTCGAACCGCGCCGGCTTCAGGCGCGGCAGCATGGTTTGCTGCGCCCGGCTCTCCACCTGGAACACGCCGATGGAATCCGCCCGTTGCAGCATGGCATAGACGCGCGCATCGTCGGCGGGAACCGCGCCGATGCGGGTGATGTCCACGCCATACTGGCTGCGCAGCAGATCGAAGCATTTGCGGATGGCGGTGAGCATGCCGAGCGCGAGAATATCCACCTTCAGCAGGCCCACCTGCTCCAGGTCGTTCTTGTCCCATTCGATGATGGGGCGCTCGTCCATGGCGGACCGGGTGAGCGGCACGGTCTCGTCCAGCCGGTCGTGGGTGACAACCATACCCCCCACATGCTGGGAGAGGTGGCGGGGAAAGCCGATGAGCGCGCGAGTCAGTTCCAGGGTCGCGGCGAGGCGCCCGTCGCTGGGATCGAGGCCGAGGCGCCGGGCCTCCTCCGGCGTCACGCCGCCGGAGGACCAGCCCCAGATCGAGCCGGCGATGGCGCCCACCGTATCCTGCGAGAGCCCGAGCGCTGTGCCGACCTCGCGCACCGCCGAGCGGGTGCGATAGGTGATGGTGGTGGCGGCAAGCCCGGCATGGGCCGCGCCATAGCGCCGGTACACGAATTGCAGCACCTCGCCGCGCCGCTCATGCTCGAAATCAATGTCGATGTCGGGCGGCTCGTTGCGGTTGCGCGAGATGAAGCGCTCGAACAGCAAAGCGGATTTCATCGGGTCCACCTCGGTGAGGCCGAGGCAGAAGCACACCGCGGAATTGGCCGCCGAGCCGCGCCCCTGGCACAGGATGCCGGCGCCACGGGCGAAGCGCACGATCTCGTCCACGGTGAGGAAATAGGGCGCATAGCCGAGCTCGCCGATCAGGCCGAGCTCGTGCACCAAGGTGGCGCGCACCTTGTCCGGGACGCCGTCGGGATAGCGCGTGCGCGCGCCCGCCCAGGCCAGCGCGTCCAGCGCCTCTTGCGGGGAGGCGAAGCCGTCGCGCGCCTCGCGCGGATAGGTGGGCTTCAACTGGTCCAGGGAGAAATCGAGCCGCGAGAAGAAGGCGAAACTCTCCGCCACCGCCTGTGGCAAGGCGCGGAACAGGCGCGCCATTTCGGCGGGCGGCTTCAGGTGCCGCTCGGCATTGGGGGCGAGCCGCGTGCCGGCGGCATCCAGCGTCACATGGGTGCGGATGCAGGTGAGAATGTCATGCAGCGGGCGCTGCTCGGGCGCGTGATAGAGCGCGTCCCCCACCGCCAGCACGGGCAGGCGCACGCGTCGCGCGAGATCGGCGAGGCGGGCGAGGCGGCGCGCATCATCCCCGCCATGGGCGAGCGCGGCGGCGAGCCATGTGCGGTCGGGCGCGGCTTCTTTAAGCTGGCTAATAAATGTCGCGAAGGCCTCCGCCGGCCGGCGCGGCGGCAGAACGGCGAGGCACAGGCCCTCCTGGAAATCCAGCAGATCGGCAAGGGTCAGGCGGCAATCGCCCTTTTCCGCCCGCATATTGCCGGTGGTGAGCAGGCGGCAGAGCCGGCCGTAGGCGGGCCGGTCGGTCGGATAGGCGAGGATGTCCGGCGTGCCGTCGCAAAACACCAGGCGGGCGCCGATGGCGAGGGGAAAATCCAGCGCCCGCGCCATGGAATGGGCCCGTACCACGCCGGCCAAGGTGTTGCGATCGGCAAGGCCGATGCCGCGATGGCCGAGCGCATGCGCCTGCCGCACATGATCTTCCGGATGGGAGGCGCCGTGCAGGAAGGAGAAATTGCTGGTGGCGGCGAGCTCCACATAAGGCGGCGGGGCGGGCGGTGCGGTGCGCGGGCTGGACCTGCCGGCGAAGGCGGGGGTGAGGAGATCGCCGCTCATGCGAACAGCCCGTGCACATACCAGGCAGGGCGGCTGGTTTCCGCGCCATAGAGCCCGGCGCGGAACAGCCAGAGGCGCAGGCCCTCGTTTGTTTCCACGCGAAAATAATCCCGCGTCGGCGTGTGGAGCGCGCCTTGAAGCGTGCCCTCGATCAGCGCGTCCGGATGCGCGGCGGGGGGCAGCCCCGCGAGGCGCAAGGCCGGTTCGCGCCACCAGGGCGCGGCGATGCGCTCGGGCCCTTCCACGCGCGCCACATGATGGATGCGGCGGCGCCAGCGGAAGCGCACGGGCGCCCCATCCGGCACCTCGGCCACGGCTTCCACCGCTTCGGGCGCGGCGAACAGGCGCTGCGGCCGCGCGGCGCCGCCGGCATCGGGCCGCTCGGCCGGCGGTGGAGATGCCGCGAAGCCGGCGCGCCGCGCTGCCGGATGCGCGGGGAGGGGCGGACCGGCCGTGGTCCGCGCGAGGGAAGCTGCGGCCTGCATCGGCGGGGGTCCTGGAGCGGCGGTCACATGCGCTGCCGGGTCCCGGTCGATGGGGGTGGAATGCCCGTGCGGCGGGTGGGCCGCCGGGTTCTCCGGGGGCCAGTCTTCCGGCAGCGGGGCACCGGCCGCTTCGCTCCGGATGCCGGGCGCGCGGGGCAAAGGGATCGAAACCGGGATCAGGACGGAGGCCGGTCGCTCCGGATCGGCCGGGAGCGAAGCGGAGCGGGGGCGCGTGGGGAAGGGGATGGCCTGCCCCTCCCGCCCTTCTTGCCCGCCTTTTCCCCCTCGCGATTCTTGCCCCTCTCGCGGCGGCAGGCGCGGGGTGATTTTGGCGACGGGTGCAAAAGCCTCGCCCGGATCGGCTTCAAGGGCTTCGCTTCCGGCCAGAATCCGCGCCGGGTCGGCGCGCGCGCCGGCCAGAGCGGCGGCATCGAACGGCAGGCGCCGGCGCGCCAGGGCGGTAGCCAGAGCGGCCTCTTCGGGAAGATGCGCGTCGAGGACGCCGAGATGCTGCACCCGCGCGGCGCCGAAGCGGGCGGCGAGCCGGTCCACGAGCCCGTCCAGGGCGGCCGCTTCCGCCTGCCGGGCATCGAAGCCATGCTGGTGGGGCGCCATGTCCTCGGCCAAAGTGACGCCGAGGCGCAGCAGATCGAAGCCGAAGCCGGCA
Organism: Rhizobiales bacterium 32-66-11; assembly: GCA_002304505.1. Taxonomy (GTDB): domain Bacteria; phylum Pseudomonadota; class Alphaproteobacteria; order Rhizobiales; family Xanthobacteraceae; genus NCEH01. The sequence goes on from NCEH01000031.1 coordinate 10,378, forward strand.
TCCAGGCTCGCCACCTGCGCCGCCTTCTCCGCGAACAGGCGGCGGATGGCGAGGGGATCGCGCAGCGGCCGGCTGGCGCCCACCTTCAGCCGCGTCACCTGCCCGTCCACCCGTAACAGGGTCAGCTCCAGATGCCGCGCGCCCTTGCCCGCGCGCTCCAGGGCGGGGCTAAGCTTGGTCGCCAGATGATGGGCGAGGCCCAGCACGTCCTCGGTGCGCTCGATGGGATCGGAGAGGCTGCGCTCGGCGCAGAAGCGGGGCGGGGGAAAGCGATGCTCCACCGCTTCGCGCGCAAGGCCGCTGGCCTGGTCGAGCCGGCGCAGCAGGTCGGTGCCGAAGCGCGCGGTGAGCGGCGCGCGCGGCTTGCCGGCGAGATCGCCGATCCGCGCGAAGCCGAGCCGGGAAAGGGCGGCCAGGGCCCCCGCATCCAGCCGCAGGGCGGCGAGCGGCAAGGGGGCGAGCAAGGCGGCAAGGTCGGCGCCGTCTTCCGCCACCAGGGCCGGGCGGGCGCCGAAATGCGCCAAGGCCCAGGCGGCGCCGAGGGTGGAGGCGAGCGCGGCGCGGGTGGAATAGCCGCGTGCGCCGATCCGCGCGCGCAGGTCCCCCACCAGAGCGCGCTCGCCGCCGAACAGATGGGCGCAGCCGGACACATCCAGCATCAGCCCGTCCGGCGTATCGAGGGCGATCAGAGGGGTATAGCGCTCGCAAGCGTCGGCCACATGGCCGAGCAGGCGCGCGTCCGCCTCGGGCGCATGATCCGCCACCTGAAGATCGGGATGGCGCGCGCGGGCGTCCGCCAGGGAGAGGCCGGGCACGAGGCCGAGGTCGCGTGCGGCGGAGTTGAGCGCGGCGAGCCGCAGCGCGCTCTTCTCCAGCACCAGGGTGGCGCGCGGCGCCGCGCGCTGTTCAAGCGGCAGGGACCGCGCGATGCGATCGGTGGAAAGGCGGTCCAGCCACAGGCACAGATAGCGCCGGCCGGGCGGGGCGATAGGCTGGGTCATGATCCGGCCTCGCGCGCAGGGCGGGGGAGGGCAGGGGGCGCCTGCGCCGAAAGGAAGGCCGGGCCGGCCAGGCAAAGGGTCCAGCGTCCCAGCGGGCCGAGGCGGTTGCGCATCAAGGCGGCCTCCAGGGTCGGCAGGCCGAGCCCGCCATGGGCATCGCGCGGCGTGCTCGCGGCGGGCGCGATCACCCAGCGGGTGAGGGCGGCGCAGGCGGCCGCATCCGGCCTCTGGCGCAGCAGCAGGCCGAGCACCGGATGCGCGCGCGCGGCGAGCGACAGCCGCCGGGTCGCCGTGAGGGCTTCGGGAAAGGCCGTGCCCACTTCGCCGAGCACGGCGGACAGCCCGCCGCATTTGAGACCTTCTTCCATCGCGAACAGCACGTCCTGTGCCTTGCGCACCCGCACCAGAACCAGCGCGCCGCCGCACAGGCCGAGTTCGGCAAGGCCGGGCGCATAGAGGCTGCCGGCCTCCAGCTCCGCCAATTCGTGCTGCACCATCAGCACCGGACGCTTGAGCTGGAACGCGGCGCGGGCGGCGAGCGCGAGGGCAAAACCGGTAAGCGCGCCTTCGGCGCCGGGGCCGCGGGCCGCCGCCTCATGCAGCGCGCCGAGGGCAAGCCCGCCGCCCAGCACCCCATCCAGATGCGGGAGGCCGAGGGGCAGAAGCGGGTGGGACGGGGAAAAGGCGGCGCCGGGAGCGTCGAGCGGGGCGTGCTCCTGTTCGCGGTCGTGGGCTTCTTCTTGCTCGTGAGCTTGATCCTGCGCGCCTGCGCCGGCGAAGCGCCCATCGTGCGCCGGACCGCCGCTGGAGATCCGCGTTTGGGACGCGACAGAGGGCGATCTGAGGGAAGGCGATCCGACGGAGGGGGCGCGCGCCGGGCCGGCAGAATCCTCCCGGATGGGCCCTGCGGGGAAAGAGCCTCCGGGCGCGCAAGCCCGCTCTCCTCTTCCGCCCGCCTCGCGCCGAGGTCCACCATTGCGGCCGCCATCATCCCGGCTTCCAGTGCCCCGGCCTCCCTCATCGCCGTCGCCATGGCCGGCGGTGCCATCGCCCCGGCCGTCATCGCCGCCGGTGCCATTCTCCCGGCTCCCTTTCCGGCTCCAGCTTTCCTCCTCCCAGCTTTCCTGGTTCCCATTCTCCCGGTTCAAGCTGTCCTGACTCCAGTCGTGCGCGCTCCAGTCTTCCTCTTCGCCCGCCGACCAGGGCACGGGGGGGCGGGCAGGCGGGGCGTCCGCGCGCCGCTCGATGGCGGAAATGCAGCGCCGCAGGCGCGCAAGCTCGCCCGCAGCGCGGGTCGCGCTCGGATTGGACATGGGCCGTCCGTTTCGCTGGCAGCATCCGCGCGAGCGGCGCAAGCGCCGCCGCCCGTGCGGAATGCCGGGGGATTTCATGGGAGCGCGCACGCCGGCCTTGGGCCTTCGCCTTCGGGGCGGCTCGCTTGTTCCCTATTTGTTCTTATAGATTCCGGAACGCCGCGGGAGAGTCAAGCGCGCCGTTCGGGCGCGCTCAGCGCTCGGTCAGCTTCAGCTCGATGCGCCGGTTGCGGGCCTGGGCCTCGTCCGTGGTGCCGGGGTCGATGGGCTGATATTCGCCGAAGCCGGCGGCGATGAGATGGGAGGGCTGCACGCCCTTGGCGATCAGATATTGCACCACCGCGATGGCGCGGGCGGCCGACAATTCCCAGTTCGAGGGAAATTGCGGGGTGGAGATGGGGCGGTTGTCGGTGTGCCCGTCCACCCGCAGCGCCCAGGAAATATCCGGCGGAATCTGCTTTTCCAGATCGAGGATGGCGCCGGCGAGCTGGTCGAGCGCGGGCAAAGCCTCGGCGCGCGGGGTGGCGGAGCCGCGGTCGAAGAACACCTCGGACTGGAACACGAAGCGATCGCCGACGATGCGGATGTCCGGCCGGTTGCCCAGGATCTCGCGCAGGCGGCCGAAGAATTCGGAGCGGAAGCGGCTCAGCTCCTGCACCCGCTGGGCCAGTGCCACGTTCAGCCGCTGGCCGAGGTCGGCGATGCGGGTCTGGCTTTCCTTGTCGCGCTGCTCGGAGGCGTTGAGCGCCTCTTCCAGCGCCGCCATCTGGCGCCGCAAGGCGGAAATCTGCTGGTTCAGCAATTCGATCTGGGCGAGCGCGCGGGAGGCGGCATCCTTCTGGATGTCCACTTCGCGCGAGAGCGCCTGTTCGCGCGAGGGGTCGGGCGCGGCCGGGGCGGCGCTCAGCTGGCCCTTGAGGCGGTCGCGCTCGGCGGTGGTGGCGTCGAGGCTGGCGCGCAGGGTGCTCAATTCCCCTTCTGCCGTCAGTCCGGTCGCCCGCTCCAGGGACAAAAGCTCGGTGAGCTGGCGGATCTGCGCCTGCAATTTCTGCATGGCGTCGTCCTTGCCCGAAATGTCCTGGGTCAGGAAGAATTGGGTGATCATGAACACGGAGAGCAGGAAGATGAACACCAGCAGCAAGGTGGACAGGGCGTCCACGAAGCCGGGCCAGTAATCGATCGTGCGCTCGCGGCTGCGCCGGCCGAGGGCCATGCTCAGGCCCCCCGACCGCCGCTTCTGGGCTCCGGCTCGGTCTCGTCATAGGTGTCGAGGGTCTGGTCCAGCCGGTCGACGATGCGGCGCAATTCCTCCTGCTGGCCGGTCTGCACCTCGATCATCTGCTTCATCAGCGCCTGTTCGGAGCGCATGTGGGTGACCAGCCCCTGCAAGCTCTCGGCGAGCTGCGAGACGGCGGAGGTCACGCGCTGGGAGCCGGATTCGGTGAGGGTGCGTTCCAGCTTCGCCATGGCTTCCACCAAAGGCGCGATGTCCAGCGGCGCGGGCGGCGGCAGGGCGAGGGGCGCGCTCGCGCCGGGAAAGGCGGACAGCACCGGCATGCGCTCGCGCGGCATCGGCCCGACCGGATCGCCGAGATCCTCCACCGTGGTGGAGAGCCAGTCCTCAAGATCGGTATAGAAGCGGTTCTGCGCCTGGCCGGCCTGGAGATCGAGGAAGCCGAGGATCAGCGAGCCGGCGAGGCCGAACAGGGAGGACGAGAAGGAAATGCCCATGCCGGCGAGCGGGGCGGAGAGGCCGCGCTTGATCTCGTCGAACATGGAGCCGCTGTCGGGCCGCACTTCCAGCGAGCTGATGACCCCGCCGATGGAGGAGACCGTCTCCAGCAGGCCCCAGAAGGTGCCGAGCAGGCCGAGGAACACCAGCAGGCCGGTGAGATAGCGCGCCGTGTCGCGTGCCTCGTCGAGCCGTGTGCCGATGGAATCCAGGATCGAGCGCATGGTCGCCTGGGAAATCGCCATGCGCCCCATGCGATCGCGCAGCAGCGCCGCCATGGGGGCGAGCAGGGTCGGCGCGCGGGCAACGGCAAGGCCGGGATCGGCGAGGCGGAAGGAATTCACCCATTCCACTTCCGCGAACAGCCGCGACACCTGCCGGATGGCGAGGATGATGCCCACCGCCAGAACGCCGAAGATCACGGCATTGAGGCCGGGATTGTTCAGGAAGGCGGCCTGGATCTGCTGGTAGAGCACCGCCGCGAGGGCGGCGCAGAGCAGGAGGAAGATAATCATCCGCACCAGGAAGATGCGGGGCGAAGACACCTTCACGTACGGATCAACGACACGCGCCATTTTCGCTCCCGCAGGCCGTTCCCCTGAAGGGGGACTATGGCACAGATGGCTGCAAATGGAACCGCGCCCGGCGCGGGACGGGCAAATTGGAGCGGTGCGAAGGTAAGGCGCGGCCGAGACGGACCCGGGCGGCGCCGCGCAAAGCGCGCCTCAGCCCGGCCTCAGGCCGCCTTCAGAAGCGCCAGAAGGTCGCGCCGCATGTCCTCGTTGCCGGCGATCACATCGCCCTTTTCCAGGATCTGGTCGCCGCCGTCGAGATCGGACACATAGCCGCCCGCCTCACGCACCATGAGGATGCCGGCCGCCATGTCCCACGCGGAGAGATTGCGTTCCCAGAAGGCATCGAAGCGCCCCGCCGCCACCCAGGCGAGATCCAGCGCGGCAGCACCCGTGCGGCGCAGGCCGGCGACCTGGGTCTGCACCTTGGCGAGCTCGCGGTTGAAGCGCGTGTGATCGCCCCGGCCCATGTGCGGCAGGCCGCAGCACACCACCGATTCGGCCAGCTTGCGGCGGCCGGCGACGCGCAGGCGGCGGTCGTTGAGATAGGCGCCCTGGCCCTTTTCGGTGACGAACAATTCATCCGTCACGGGATTGAAGATGACGCCGGCGAACGGCACGCCGTTGCGCACCAGCGCCACCGAAATGGCGAACAGGGGAATGCCGTGCAGGAAATTGGTGGTGCCGTCCAGCGGGTCGATGACCCATTCATTGGCCGGATCGGTGCCTTCCACCCGGCCGCGCTCCTCCATCAGGAAGCTGAAGCCGGGGCGGGAGCGGGAGAGTTCCGTGAACAGGATTTCCTCGGCCTTGCGGTCCGCCGCCGAGACGAAATCCGCCGGGCCCTTCACCGACACCTGGAGATTCTCGACCTCGCCGAAATCGCGGGTGAGCCCGCGCGCGGCCTTGCGGACGGCCTGGACCATGACGGTGATGAGCGGAGAGCGGATCATTGTGCGAAAAACCATTCCTGCCATGCGGCACCGGCGCCGTCCGCCAGGGAGGATGCGCCGGCCGTGCCGCTGTGAGGGCGCAGATCCGGCGGCGCGAAGGCGCTCCGCTCCTGGCCGGTTCTGCAAAAGGAGGCCGCGCGTGCGGCCGTCAATTGAATTGAGCGCGATCCTCTGCCCGTCCCGCAAGGCCGCGTCAAGGCTGGACCGCGTTGGGCGTCAGGGCGATCCACTTGCGGGCCACGTCTTCCGCCTTCTTGCGATCCTCCGGCGAGAGGCTGTCCACCACCCCGTCCAGATAGGGATCGCCGAGCCCCTGCGCCTTGGCCAGCATGTGCCAGGCGGCGGCGGCCACCTTGTTCTGCGGCGCGCCGCGGCCCACCGAGAGCACGCGGGCATAGCGGTTCTGGGCGATCGCATTGCCGGCGAGGGCGGCCTTGTGGAACAAGGCGGCACCCGCCGTCTCGTCCTTCGGCACGCCATTGCCGTTGAAGGTGGCGATGGCCAGTTCCACCTCGGCGGTCACGTGATCCTGCTGGGCGGCGGCGGTGAGGTATTTGAGCGCCGCCGCCTTGTCGACCGGCACGCCATTGCCGGCATTCAGCAGCACCGACAGGGCATATTGGGCATCCGCGACCCCGCCGTCGGCGCCCTGCTTGAAATAGGTCGCCGCCTTGGTGAAATCCTGCGTGACGCCGCGCCCCTGGAGATAGATCAGGCCAAGATTATAAGCCGCCGCCGGATTGCCGGCCTTGGCCGATTGCTCAAACCATTTCTGCGCGGCGGTCTCGTCCACCGCCCGGCCCTGGCCGGTCAGATTCATCATGCCGAGCGCGAACATGGCGTTTGCCGAGCCGGCCTTGGCGGCGCGCTCGTACCATTGCGCGGCCTTGGCGGGATCGTAGGGGATGCCGTAGCCGCGGGCGTACAATTCCCCGAGCAGCGTCATGGCGGCGGGATCAGTGCCGGCCTCGGCCCGCTTCATGGCTTCCTTGTAGGCGGTGAGATAATTGCCCGCCTGATAGGCGCCGAAGGCCACGTCCACGGGTCCGCTCGGCACCGGCGCGGCGGCGGCGGGGGCCGGTGGTGCGGCCGGCGCGGGGGCGGGTTTGGCGCCGTTCGTCCCGTTTCCGGTCTTGGTGCCATTGCCGGTCTTGGCGCCAGCGCTTGGCTTGGCACCGGTCGCGCCCGAGGCGGCGGGCGGCTTCTCGCCGGTCTGCGCCTCGGCCCGCAGCGGCACGGCGAGGCCCGCCAGCAGCAGGAGGCCGGCCACGGCGACGCGCAGCGCCAGCGTCCGGCTTTGGCGGGAATTCTTATCCCGGCGCGGACCTTCGCCCTGGAAAAGCAGATCGCGGCCCGCGGGGCCTGTTGCGCCCCGGAGGAAACGGCGCAATGCGGGCGGCCGCCTCAAGGCGCGCGCTCCACGGCGGCGATGCGGGCGGCGATTTCGGCGATCCGCGCCTCGGCCTCGGCTCCGGTGATCCAGTCGCCCGACAAGGCGATGAAATCGGCCCCGGCGCCCGCCAGTTGCTCCGCCTCCTCGGCCGAGGTGGCGACGCCGACGCAGGGCACCTCGAACACTTCCGCCCACCAGGCGATCATGTCGAGCACCTCTTCGAACGGCGGGGCATCCGCCTCCCAGCCGCCGAACAGCACGTAATCGGCACCGGCTTCTCCCGCCTCCATGGCGTCGTGGCGCGAGGTGAGGCCGCCCGCGCCCGCGATCCGCGCCGGCTTGAGGCTGCCGATGGCTTTCTTCAGCGCCGCGACGCTGGAGAGATGGGCGCCGTCGGTGTCGATGTCGATCGCCACGTCGGCGCGGCCATCGACGATCAGGGCGGCGTCCGCCTCCTGGACCGGGGCCATCAGGCCGCGCAGCCGCTCGCGTTCGCCCTTGCCTTCGCCCATGCGGGCGATGACGGCGGCCATGTCTCCGGCGCGCACCCGCGCGGCGACGGCGCTGCGGCCGAGGGCCGGCGCGGCGGGAAGGATCAGCATGAGCCGGGCGCCCTGCGCCTGCTGTGTGTTCGACATGGGTCCGATCGGTCTGCCAAGAAACGGGCGAAAACACGGCCGATGACTGCGACCGTGCAGGATGGCTAGAGCACGCGGGCGGAAAAAAGCAAGCGCCGCCCGCTGCTGAAGGGCGCGCGAAGGCGTTTCCGGGCGTTTCCCGCCCGCATCGCCCTCCTCACCGCCCCTGCGCGGCATGAAAAAGGCCCGCCCCGGGGGGGCGGGCCTTTCAAACCGGGACATGAAGGCTCAGGCGGCCTTCTGTTCCTGCGCGCTGGACCATTGGCCGAGGGCGGCGAGCGAATTCATGCGCGCGCGATGGGTGAAGGCGGCCTGGGCGGCGCCGACATTTTCCACCTTGCCGGACCACGCCTTCTGCGGCGCGGCCTGGAGCGCGCGGCCGTAGGAATAGGTGAGCTTCCAGGGCAGGCCGCCCAGCTTCACCATGGCGTCGAGATGGGCGGTGGCGTCCTCGTCCGCCTGGCCGCCGGAGAGGAAGGCGATGCCCGGCACCGCGGACGGCACGCAGCTCTTGAGCACGCGGACGGTCTTTTCCGCGACTTCCTCCACCGAAGCCTGGGTGCGCGCCTTCTTGCCCGGCACGATCATATTGGGCTTCAGCACCATGCCTTCCAGGCGCACGCGCTGATAATACAACTCCTCGAACACGGTCTTGAGGACCCATTCGGTGACTTCATAGCAGCGGTCGATGCCGTGATCGCCGTCCATCAGCACTTCCGGCTCGACGATCGGCACGATCTTGTTTTCCTGGCACAGGGCCGCATAGCGGGCGAGCGCATGGGCATTGGCGCGCAGCGCAGTATAGCTCGGGATGCCGGCGCCGATGTCGATCACCGCGCGCCATTTCGCGAACCGGGCGCCGAGGTCGTAATACTCCTTCAGCCGGCCGCCGAGGCCGTCGAGTCCCTCGGTGATGGTCTCGCCGGGGCAGAAGGCGAGGGGCTTGGCGCCCGCATCCACCTTAATACCGGGAATGGAGCCGGCGTCCTGGATGATCTGCACCAGGGGCGTGCCGTCCTTGGCCTTCTGGCGGATGGTCTCGTCGAACAGGATGACGCCGGAAATATAATCCTGCATCGCTTCCTTGGTGCGGAACATCAGCTCGCGATAATCGCGGCGATTGTCCTCGCTGTTCTCGACGCCGATGGCGTCGAACCGCTTCTTGATGGTGCTGGTGCTCTCGTCTGCGGCCAGGATGCCCTTGCCGTCGGCCACCATTTTCTGCGCGATCGCGTCAAGCTCAGCCGTCATCATCTTAAGTCCACCCATCTGAAAAGCCGCTTTGCGCGGCCGATTTGACCTTGGAACCGATTTTAGCAAACACGCCTCAGCGACGCAGCGCCTCGACGCCCGGCAGCGACTTGCCTTCCAGCCATTCCAGGAACGCACCGCCGGCGGTCGAGACATAGGAGAAGTCGTCGGCCGCACCCGCGTGGTTCAGCGCCGCCACCGTGTCGCCGCCGCCGGCGACCGAGATCAGCCGCCCCTCGGTGGTAGCCTTGCCGACCGCCTGCGCGACCGCCACCGTCGCCGCATCGAACGGCGCCAGCTCGAACGCGCCGAACGGGCCGTTCCACACCACCGTCTTGACGGTGCCGAGCTTGCGCTTCACCAGCTCGACCGTGGCCGGGCCGGCGTCGAGGATCATCTCGTCGGCGGCCACGTCGTCGATATCGGCGATGCGATGGGGCGCGTGGGCGGCGAAGGTCTTCGCCACCACCACATCCACCGGCAGCACGATCTCGCAGCCGCGCGCCTTGGCGTGTTCCAGAATGTCGCGCGCGGTTGCGGCGAGATCATGCTCGCACAGCGACTTGCCCACCGCGTGCCCCTGCGCGGCGAGGAAGGTGTTCGCCATGCCGCCGGCGATCACCAGCACGTCCACCTTGCGGCAGAGATTGCCCAGCAATTCCAGCTTGGTGGAGACCTTGGCGCCGCCCACCACCGCCAGCACGGGGCGTTCGGGGGCTTCCAGCGCCTTGGTGAGGGCTTCGATCTCGCTCTGCATGGCCCGCCCGGCAAAGGCCGGCAGCTTGTGGGCCAGCCCCTCGGTGGAGGCGTGGGAGCGATGGGCGGTGGAGAAACTGTCGTTCACATAGAGGTCGCCCAGCTTGGCGAGGGCGCCGATGAAATCGGCCGCGTTCTTTTCCTCGCCGGCATGGAAGCGGGTGTTTTCCAGCACCAGCACGCCGCCCGCCGGCAGGTTGGCGACGGCTTGCTCCGCCTCCGGGCCGACGCAGTCGTGGGCGAAGCCGACCGCGGCGCCGAGCCGCTCGCGCACCGCCGGCATGACTGCGCCGAGGGACTGGCTCTCGTCGCGGCCCTTGGGGCGGCCGAAATGGGAGAGGAGGATCGCCCGCCCGCCGCCGCGGGTGATGTCCCGCACCGTCGGCATGATGGCCTGGATGCGGGTGTCGTCGGTGACCCGGTCCCCATCCATGGGGACGTTGAGATCGACCCGGACCAGCACGGTCTTCCCGGCGAGGTCCGCATCGTCCAGCGTGCGGAAAGCGGTGATGGCGGCGTCGGCGATGGCGGTCATGATGATGCCTCCTTCAGCCGCCGGTCAGCCCAGCTTTCCCAATGCCACCGCCGTATCCGCCATGCGGTTCGAGAAGCCCCACTCATTGTCGTACCAGGAGAGGACGCGCACCAGCGTGCCGTCCATCACCTTGGTCTGGTCCATGTGGAAGGTGGAGGAATGGGGATCGTGGTTGAAGTCGATGGAGACGTTGGGGGCCAGCGTATAGTTCAGCACGCCCTTCAGCTCGTTCTCGGCGGCGCGCTTGATGGCCTCGTTGATCTCGGCCACCGTGGTCGCGCGCTTGGCGACGAACTTCAGGTCGATGACCGAGACGTTGGGGGTCGGCACGCGGATCGAGACGCCGTCCAACTTGCCGTTCAGCTCCGGCAGCACCAGGCCCACCGCCTTGGCGGCACCGGTGGAGGTCGGGATCATGGAGAGCGCGGCGGCGCGGGCGCGGTACAGGTCCTTATGCACCTGGTCCAGCGAGGGCTGGTCGTTGGTATAGGAATGCACCGTGGTCATGAAGCCGTGCTGGATGCCGACCGCATCGTTCAGCACCTTGGCCACCGGGGCGAGGCAATTGGTGGTGCACGAGGCGTTGGAGACCACGAAGTGCTCGGCCGTGAGCTTCTCGTGGTTGACGCCATAGACCACCGTGATGTCGGCGCCCTCGGCCGGGGCCGAGACCAGCACGCGCTTCGCGCCGGCGGTCAGATGGGCCGAGGCCTTTTCCTTGCTGGTGAAGATGCCGGTGCATTCGAGCGCGATGTCGACGCCCAGCTCCTTGTGGGGCAGCTGCGCGGGATCGCGCACGGCGGTCACCTTGATCTTGCCCTGGCCGCAATCGATCGTGTCGCCATCCACCACCACCTGGGCGGGGAAGCGGCCGTGCACGCTGTCGAAGCGCAGCAGATGGGCGTTGGTCTCCACCGGGGCGAGGTCGTTGATGGCCACGACCTGGATGTCGGTGCGGCCCGATTCGATGATGGCGCGCAGCACGTTGCGCCCGATACGACCGAAACCGTTGATGGCCACCTTCACCGTCATGTCATCCTCCATTGGCCGACCCTTCAGGCCGAGGCCATATCTTGACCATTCAAGACGCCGCGCCCGCGCGCCGCGCCATTTGTGAGGTCCCGCTTGCGCGTCGCCCGATCCGGTTGGAACGTCGCGCCCTCCGCGAAGGGCGCGGTGCTCCTTAAAACAGCCCCGTGCGGCTCAATCCTGGCGCAGCTGCGCCAAGGCCGCGGCGACCACGGCCTCAGCCGTAATGCCGAAATGCTTGTAGAGTTCCTTCGCCGGCGCGCTGGCCCCGAAGCTTCTCATGCCGATGAAGGCGGCATCCGAGCCGATGATCGCGTCCCAGCCCATGCGGATGGCGGCTTCGATGCCGACCTTGGCCGGCGCATCGCCGACCACGGCGCGGCGTTCCGCCGCCGGGCGGGCGAGGAACAGCTCGAACGAGGGCACCGACACCACGCGGGTGGGAACGCCCTGCGCTTCCAGCAGCTTCTGCGCCTCGACCGCGAGCGAGACTTCCGAGCCGGTGGCGAACAGCGAGACCTGGGCTTCAGCCGAGGCCGGGCTGATCTCATAGGCGCCTTCCGCCGTGCGGTTGGCATCGTCCGCCTGGCGCAGGATCGGCAGGTTCTGGCGCGAGAGGATCAGCGCGCTCGGCCGGTCCTTGGCCTTCAGCGCGATCTCCCAGGCTTCCGCCGTTTCCACCGTATCGGCCGGGCGCAGCACCAGCAGGCCGGGAATGGCGCGCAGGGCCGCGAGATGCTCCACCGGCTGATGGGTGGGGCCATCCTCGCCGAGGCCGATGGAATCATGCGTCAGCACGTGGATCGCCTGCGTCCCCATCAGCGCCGCGAGGCGGATCGCGGGGCGCGAATAATCCGAGAACACCAGGAAGGTGCCGGAATAGGGAATGATGCCGCCGTGCAAAGCCAGCCCGTTCATGGCGGCGGCCATGCCGTGTTCGCGCACGCCCCAATGCACGAAGGTGCCGGCGAAATCGTCCGGCGAAATCGCCTTCATGCCCTTGGCGCGGGTGTTGTTGGAGCCGGTGAGGTCGGCCGAGCCGCCGAGCATTTCCGGCACCACCGGCGTCAGGGCATCCAGCACGATTTCCGAGGATTTGCGGGTCGCGACCGCGCCGCCGTCGGCCACCGCCTTGGCCTTGACGGCCTTCACGGCGCCGTCCAGCGCGGCGGGCAGGATGCCGGCCATGCGGCGCTCGAACTCGGCCTTGTCGGCGGCGGGCAAAGCGGCGAGGCGTTCGGCCCAGGCGCTCCGGGCGGAGGCGCTGCGGGCGGCGGCTTCCGCCCAGGCCTTGCGCGCATCGTCCGGGATCTCGAACGGGCCGGCTTCCCAGCCGAGCGCGGCGCGGGTGGCGGCGATCTCGGCGGCGCCGAGCGGCGAGCCATGGGCCTTTTCCGAACCCGCCTTGGCGGGGGAGCCGAAGCCGATGGTGGTGCGGCAGGCGATCAGGGTCGGCCGGTCCGAGGCCTTGGCGGCTTCGAGCGCGGCGCGGATGGCGACCGGATCATGCCCGTCCACGCGCGTCGTCGCCCAATTGGAGGCGGCGAAGCGGGCGAGCTGGTCGGTCGAGCCGGAAATCGAGGTCGCGCCGTCGATGGAGATGCGGTTGTCGTCCCACATCACGATCAGCTTGGAGAGCTTCATATGGCCGGCGAGGTCGAGGGCCTCCTGGCTGATGCCTTCCATCAAATCGCCGTCGGAGGCGAGCACGTAGGTATAGTGGTCCACCACGTCGCGGCCGAAGCGGGCCGCCATCAGGCGTTCGCCCATGGCCATGCCCACCGCGGTGGAGATGCCCTGGCCGAGCGGGCCGGTGGTGGTCTCGATCCCGGGGGTGATGAAGTTTTCCGGATGGCCGGGGGTGAGCGAACCCAGCTGGCGGAACTTCTTGATCTCCTCGATGCTCACGCCTTCCACGCCGAGCAGATGCAGCAAGGCATAGAGCAGCATGGAGCCATGGCCGGCGGAGAGCACGAAGCGGTCGCGGTCCGGCCATTTCGGGTCGGTGGGATCAAACTTGATGATGTCGGAGAACAGGACCGTGGCGATGTCGGCGGCACCCATGGGCAGGCCGGGGTGACCGGAATTCGCAGCTTCCACGGCATCGATGGCGAGGAAGCGGATGGCGTTGGCCATGCGGTCATGGCGTTCGCGACTGGACATGCGGGGCAGGTCTCCGGCGCCCGGGGCGCCTTTATGGGCAACAAGAGCCAAGCGGCAGATGCCGCGGCGCGGCAGTGATAGCAGCGCTGCCCGGGGTGTCAAACGCAGCGGAAGTCTTAGGTCAAGGGATCGGGCCCCGCGCGGGCCGCGCCGGATGGTCGCGCCCGGGTGCCGTACGCCTGTTGCCATTTGTTCGCAAAGGCCTTTTTCCCGCAGCGCGGCATGCCGGCCCGGTCCAGCCGTCGCCGCTGTCATCGCGCCGATAATGTCGCAGGCTTATTTTCCCGCCTTGGCCAGCAGCGTGCGCAGCGGCTCCCGCCCGCCGCCCCATTGCACATCCGCGATGCGCCAGCCGGCGCCGGTGCGCACCACCTTGTAGATGATCGACTTGGTCTCGTCGAAATTCAGGAATTGCGCCGTCACCAGCACCTCGCTCGGCGAGACCGTCTTGGTCTGGTAGGTGACCGGGGAGAGTTCGAAATCCTGCCCGTCGATGAAGGGGTCGAAATCGAGGCGCGGCGCGGCCCGCTTGGCGTCCGCCACCAGCAGCTTCGCCAGGGCCGGATCGAAATAGGCCTTGGTGGTCGCGGGGTCGGTATAGTCGAAGCTCACCACCGTCTCGGGGGCGGTGTCGAAATAATGCTGGTAGAGCGCGCGCACCACGGCATCCGGCGTCTGGCCGGCTTGACCTGCTTGAGCCGAGGCGGGCGTGGGCTTGGCGCCCTGTGCCGCCGCGGGACCGGCCTGCGCCCATGCCGCGACCAGCATCGCGGCCATCACCCGCAGGGCGCGCCCAGCCATTGCCTTCATGCCCCGCGCCGCGTCCAGTGGCGCCGCGCCATTCCCCGTTTCGCCGATCGCGTTTCCACCCATCGCGTCCCCACCCATGGCGTCCTGCCCACCCATCGCGTCTTGCTTCATTTCGCCTCGGTTCGCGGCGGGTTTCGCCCCGCCGGCCGGCCTGCGGTCTCTTGCTCGCCCTAATTCCCGTTGACAAGTGGCAAGACGGCTCTGTTTTCGCGCCGATTCAGCTACACTCGAATTTCATGTACGCCTTGAAGCAACGCCCGGCCGAGACTGGACCCATCGAAACGGCAACGCAGCGTCTGCACGCCGCGCTCGATGCCTTGACCGACGCGCTGGAGCGGCGGCGCGATGCCGATCGCCATCAGCAGGCCTTGCTGGCGCAGCTCCATGCCATGGGCAACGACCGCGCCCGCCTCGCCGAGGAGCTGGACGGCGCGCGCGAGAAGGTGGCGGAGCTGGGCGAGGTGGCCCAGGAGGTCACGCGGCGCCTTGATGTGGCCATGAGCACGATCCGCGACGTGCTCGCGACCCACGGCGGATAATATGGCGCAAGTCAGCGTCACCATTGCCGGCCGCTATTATCGCATGGCCTGCGACGAGGGACAGGAAGAGCATCTCATCCGCCTCGCGCGCGACATCGACAGTCGCATCGGCCAATTGCGCACCGCCTTCGGCGAGATCGGCGATCAGCGCCTCACCGTCATGGCCGCTGTCACCATCGCCGACGAACTGGCCGAGGCACGCAACCGCATCCGCGCGCTGGAAAGCGACATCGAGGGCCAGCGCGATGCCCGCGCCTCCGCGCTCGCCCGCATGGAAGCGAGCGAGGAAGCCGTCGCCCGCTCCATCGACGAGGTGGCCGAGCGCCTGGAAAAGCTCGCGCGCGAGATCGGCCCGGCGCCCACCGCCAATGTCGGCATGGGCTGACCGCCCCGGCGCGAGGGTGCGGCTTGGCACGCGATTTTGTTATCTGGGTAAATTTCAAACCGCCCCTGGCGCGCGGGGCACGGCGGGCCTACATTCATCTGGCGGGGCTGTGGGGTTCGTTAGGAGAACATTCCCCGGGGCCTTATCGATCCTTAAGGGAGCTGTTCCTGACCTCGCCCCTGGGCTTGGACACACGGCGCCCACCTACGCTGTAGGTTTCCCGGGATCGACCTCCGACGGCTTTTGCGGCTCCGCACATGACTTTTTCGCCTTCCGCTTCCCGACCTTTCGCTTCCGGTAGAACTGGCACCGGCGCGGACGATCCCGCGTCGAAACAGGACGCGGCCGCGCGACGGGAAGAAAAGGCGGCCCTGCGCCGCGTGGCGCTCGCCCGCCGCGCCGCCATGGGCGAAGAGGCACGCTCCCACGCCTCCCAGCGCGCCGCGCTCCACGCCATGTCGCTGCTTCAAGACGTGCGTGGCCATTCGGTCGCCGTGTTCGCGCCGTTCCGCGATGAAATCGACACCGCCCCGCTCGCCGCCTTGCTGTGGGATGCAGGCGCGATCGTCGCCTTGCCGGTGGTGCTGAGCCGCGACGAACCCTTGCTGTTCCGCCGGTGGCAGGCGGGCGACGTGCTGGAGCTTGCGGGCGCCTATCGCATCCCCACCCCTTCGTCCGACGCGCCGGCGCTGGCGCCGCAGGCGCTCATGGTGCCGCTCGCGGCGTTCGATGGGCGCGGCTATCGCATCGGCTATGGCGCGGGCCATTACGACCGCACCCTTGCCGGATTGCGCGCGCGCGGCCCGGTGCGGGCGTTCGGCTATGCGTTTTCCTGCCAGGAAGTGCCCTGCGTGCCCGAAGAGCCCCATGACGAAAGGGTGGACGGGATGATAACGGAGGCGGGGCTTTTTCTCTGCGGCGGTTGATATGCGTATTCTGTTCCTGGGCGATGTGGTGGGCCGGCCCGGCCGCGAGGCCCTGACCTCCCGCCTGCCGGGCCTGATAGCCCAATGGCAATTGGATCTGGTGGTGGTGAATGGCGAGAATGCCGCCGGCGGCTTCGGCATCACCGAAGCCATCTATGAGGATTTTCGCGCCGCCGGGGCGGATGCCGTGACGCTCGGCAACCACGCCTTCGACCAGCGCGAGGCCCTGGTTTTCATCGAGCGGGTGGACCGCCTGGTGCGTCCGGCGAATTATCCCGCCGGCACGCCGGGGCGCGGCGCCATCCTGGTCGAAGCCAAGAACGGCGCCCGCGTGCTGGTGGCCAACATCATGGGCCGCACCTTCATGGACCCGCTGGACGATCCCTTCGCCGCCCTCGACCGGGTGCTGGAGGGGGCAGAGCTCGGCCATATGGTGGATGCGGCGGTGATCGACTTCCACGCCGAGACCACGAGCGAGAAACAGGCGTTCGGCCATTATTGCGACGGCCGCGCCACGCTTGTGGTCGGCACCCACACCCATGTGCCGACCGCCGATCATCGCATCCTGTCCGGCGGCACCGCGTTCTGCACCGATGTCGGCATGTGCGGGGCCTATGATGGGGTGATCGGCATGGAAAAGGAAGAGCCCTTGCGACGCTTCACCCGCAAGATCGGTTCCGGCCGCTTCGAGCCGGCCTCCGGCCCGGCCAGTCTTTCGGGCCTCGCGGTGGAGAGCGACGACCGCACCGGGCTTGCCGTGAAGGTCGCGGCGGTGCGGCTCGGCGGGGTGCTGGAAGAAGCCCGGCCGGGCTTCTGGGAAAGCTGACGGCACGGAATCCTTGCGCGGCTTCCTTGCCCTTCGCCCATCGGCCGACCTATAAGGCCGGCTTCATACAAGAAGGCCCGGCTCGTGCGGCGCCCCCAGATGGGTGCGCGGAGTTAAGGCCAAACAGATATCGGAGGCGGTCATGGCCGGACATTCACAGTTCAAGAACATCATGCACCGCAAGGGCAAGCAGGATGCAGTGCGCTCCAAGCTGTTTTCCAAGCTGGCGCGCGAAATCACCGTTTCCGCCAAGATGGGCCTGCCCGACCCCAATATGAATGCCCGCCTGCGCGCCGCGATCCTCGCCGCCCGCGCGGAAAACATGCCCAAGGACAATATCGAGCGCGCCATCAAGAAGGCCGGCGGCGCCGACAGCGAGAATTACGAAGAGATTCGCTACGAGGGCTACGGCCCCGGCGGCGTTGCGGTGATCGTCGAGACGCTGACCGACAATCGCAACCGCACGGCGGGCGAGGTGCGCTCCTATTTCACCAAGTCGGGCGGAAACCTCGCGGAAACCGGCGCGGTCTCGTTCATGTTCGACCGGGTCGGGCTGATCGAGTTCGACCCCGCCAAGGCCAGCGCCGACGCTATGCTGGAAGCCGCCATCGACGCCGGCGCGGACGATGTCGCCTCCTCCGAGCACGGGCACGAGGTGATCTGCGCGGTGGAAAATCTCAACGAGGTGCAGCGCCAGCTCGAACTGAAGTTCGGCGAGCCGCGCAAGGCCGGCCTCGTGTGGCGCCCGCAGAACAATATCGCGGTGGACGACGAGACGGCTGAAAAGCTCCTGCGGCTGGTGGACTCGCTGGAGGACAATGACGACGTCCAGAGCGTCACGGCCAATTTCGAGCTGTCGGACGCGATGGTCGCGAAGATGACCGCCTAGGAATTTTCGCGCGGATCCGGCTCCCGGCGGTGCGCGCCGCCCTCGGCGCGGCCCACCTGCGCTCCGTACGCAGCAAATCGGGATGGCTTCTGCGCGTGACCGCTGCGGCGACGTGATGACGCGGCCCCTCGGCTGGGATGGGCTTGGCGGACTGCGTCCTGGTGCGGCCGCGCCACCAACCCCCCCCTGATACCGCGCGTGAGAAGCCTTATCCGCGCACGCCTTTTGGCACGACCATTGTTCCGTGGCGCGATCCGACGTCGACGGTAGGTTCTGCCCGCCCGGATCCGACCCTTCCGCGGTCGGGGGGTGTGCATAGGACAATCGTATAATACCTCCGCCCTTGTGATCAGGATGTCATAGTCGCGGGACAAAGTGCAAAAAATTATTTGAGCTTATTCGCAATATGGTTGTGAACAACTTAGGCGTGTATTTGTGATTAATTCCGATACGATTCGAAAAAATGCATCCTAGATTTATCAAAAGCTTTTAAATAAGCGCAGTATAAAACATTAAATAAATGAAAATCAGTTCTGGGCTCGTATTCATAGTTTCTGAAATGATAAAAATGGAGGATTTTATAATAGGAGAATATAAATATCACTTTCTATGTTGTTTATTTTATTTTAAACAAAATGTATTATTCAGAACAATAAAATGTCTATGCAAGAAGTATTCGCACGAGTAGAGCGCGTTTTCCCGGTTTTAATAAAAATGTAGAAGTGATGTCTCCGGCCCGGCAATGATTTGTTATTCAAACATCCATGTTGTCATAACCCATCCAGCGAATCGCGCTTCCGGGAGCGGCGGAAAGCGCGCGAGGTGGAGGGCGAGCCCTTGGTGGCGGCCCCGTTTCCGGCCGAAGATGTGGTCGGAGCTTGCCAAGGTTGACCGTGGTTCGCACGCTGCCTGAAAAATGCATAAAGCTACGCATAGGCTTGACCGTCTGCGCGAGCGCGCGCGGGCGGGATCGGAGACGGGTATGATGGGCTCTTCGTTGTCTTTGGGGATAACCCTGACGACGCCGGCGTTTTTCGAGCCCGCGCAGGTGGCCCTGCCTGCGGTCTTCATCGAGCATTTCCCCTTCGGTTTCTGGTTGGTCGATGTCCTGCGTCCGCGCCTCGTGGTTTCGCTCGGCGTGCGCACCCCCAATCCTCACCTGTGTTTTCTCCAGATGGCCGCGCATCTCGGCCTGCCGACCCGCTGCGTCGCCGTTTCGGGGTGGGACGGCGACCGCGCGGGGCGGCAGCCAGCGGCTTTTGGCCCTGCGTTCAACCGCGACGATGTGCGCGCCTGCGAAGCCGTGCTCGCTCCCGCCGCGACCGCCTGCCGGGAGTTTACGCCCGGCAGCATCGACCTGCTGTGTCTCGATGCCGTTCCGCCCGGCGCGCTCGCGGGCGAGGTGCTGGACGCCTGGCTCGAACGCCTGTCCCCCGGCGCGGTGATCCTGGTCCACGGGCTTGACGCGCCGGGCGGCGCGGATCTGTGGCGCGTGTTGAGCGCGCGTTACGGCAGTTTCCCCTTCCCCCATGGCGAAGGCCTGGGCGTCCTCGCCGCCGGAGCGCAGATCGCCGCGCCGCTGCGTGCGCTGTTCGATCCGTCATGTGACGAAAACATGCGACAGAACATCCAGATGGCCTTCGCCCGCCTGGGCCGGGATCTGAAGCTGGCGCGAACGCCGAAAGCGCCGCAGACGGCGCATGCGCTCGAAACCGCCGCCGCCGCGCAGGCCGAGGCGCTGCGGGATGCGGCGCGCGCGCGCGTCGAGATCCTCGCGACCGAAAGCGCCCGCCTGCGCACGCTCGTGCGCGAGCAGGCCGCGCAAGCCGCGGTTCTCGAGCTTGAGCTTCTCCAGAGCGAAGGCCAATTGCTCCAGCAGGTCCAGCGGATGCGCTCGTTCCCCTGGCTGCTGCGCCAGATGGCGAAAACGCTTTATACGGGACTGCGCCAGCTCTTGAGCCGGGTGGCCAAATTGTTCGGCGTGCGGACAGCTACCTATGTGCTGGCCAAGAACCGCAAGCGTCTCGAACAATCGGGCCTGTTCGACCCGGTCTATTACCTGCGGCGCTATCCCGATGTGGGCGCCGCCGGCATCGATCCCCTGACCCATTATCTGGACCATGGCGCGAAGGCGGGGCGGGACCCCAATCCGGTGTTTCAGACCCAATGGTATGTCGCGCGCTATCCGGACGTGACGAAACTGGGCGAAAATCCCCTGCTGCATTACCTCCTGCACGGCAGTAAGGAAGGGCGGATGCCAGGCCCGGATTTCGATCCCCTCTGGTATCTCTCGGCCAATCCCGATGTGGCGGCGATGGGCATGGATCCGCTGGCGCACTTCCTCACGCTGGGGCGGGCGGAAGGGCGGGCCGGCACCCCGCTCGTGCATGCCGAGGACCTCACGTTCCTGAAGGCGGCGCGGCGCCATACTCTCGAGCTTGCACGCTTCGCGCCCTCGCCGATCCGCCGCATCGGCCTCGACCTGCTGCCCATGGACGAGGTGGCCGTGGTGCTGCCGGTTCATTCAGGCCTTGAGGAAACCCGTGTCTGCATCGAGAGTGTGCTCGCCTCGCGCGCCCGCAACACGAGCTTCGGTCCGCTGATCCTGGTTGACGATTGTGGGCCCGAGCCGGAATTGCGCGCCTATCTCAAGCAGGTCGCGCAGAGCGTTCCGGACGTGCTGCTGCTGGTGAACGCGGAGAACGAGGGCTTCGTCGCCAGCGTCAATCGCGGCATGGTCGCGGCGGGCCGGCGCGACGTGATCCTGCTCAACAGCGATACCGAAGTGTGCGGGGACTGGGTGGACCGCATGGCGGCGCAGGCGGCGGCCGATCCGGGCATCGCGACCGTCACCCCGTTCTCGAACAACGCCACCATCTGCAGCTATCCCGATATCGGCGAAGGGCTGGACCTGCCGGCGGGCCACACGCTCGCCGAGCTGGACCAGGCCTGCGCCACGGCCAATGCCGGCCGCTGCGTGGACATTCCAACCGCGGTCGGGTTCTGCATGTTCATCCGCCGGGCCTGCCTTGACGATGTCGGCCTGTTCGACGTGGATGCGTTTGGCAAGGGCTATGGCGAGGAGTCCGAT
>NCEH01000177.1:0-2960 GCA_002304505.1 Rhizobiales bacterium 32-66-11
CTGGCGTGTGAAATGTCTGAAAAGGCGGCACGCCAGGAAGCCCCATGTCCCTTTCGCCCCTCGGCCGACTCGGCCACCGCATCAACAATGCGCCCTATCTGCTGCTCACCATCACCGCGCTTCTCTGGGCGTGCAACATGGTGCTGGGCCGCTTCGTGGCGGGCCACATCCCGCCGATCACGCTCGCCTGCCTGCGCTGGGCGGGAGCGACTCTGATTCTCCTGCCCTTTTCCTATCGCCAAGTGCTCGGCGACTGGCCGATCGTGCGGCGCAACTGGCTGTTCCTGGCGGTGCTCTCGGCCTGCGGCGTCTCCTGCTACAACGCCATGAGCTATTACGGGCTGCAATATACCCAGGCGCTGAACGGCCTGCTGGTGCAATCCTCCTCCCCCTTGCTGATCGCGCTCTGGAGCCTGCTGCTGTTCCGCGACCGGCTCTCGAAGGGCCAGATCGCCGGCATCATCATCTCGCTGCTGGGGGTGGTGGTGATCGTGAGCCGGGGCGACATCGACGTTCTGCTGCACCTCAAGCCCAATGTGGGCGATATCTGGATCATCGCGGCTCTGCTGATCTATGCCTTCTATGCCGCAAACCTGCGGGCGCGCCCGCCCATGCGCTCGCTGTCCTTCCTCACCGTGATCATGGGCATGGGCGCCCTGCTGCTCATCCCGTTCGCGCTCTGGGAGATCAGCCAGGGTCACGTCATCCATTTCAACCGCATGACGCTGTCGGTACTGGCCTTCGTGATGACCGCCCCGTCGCTGATCGCCTATCTGGCGTTCAATCGCGGGGTGGAGCTGGTGGGCGCCAATCGCGCGGCACCGTTCTTCCACCTCATGCCGGTGTTCGGCTCGGCGCTCGCCATCCTGGTGCTGGGCGAGCAGCTGGAATGGTTCCACGGTGTCGGCTATGCGCTGGTGATCGCCGGCATCATCACCGCCACCCGCGCCCGCGCGCCCGCCCCGGTCTGAGGCGCCGAACGACGAAAAGCCGCCGGAAGCGATCCGGCGGCTGTCTTATTCTCAGGATCCGCGTTAAGGCGCAGCCTCAGAAGGCGAGGCCCTTGGCGTGCTTCACCTGCGGCAGGGCTTCCACCTTGGCGATCACGTCGGCGGGCAGCGCGCCGTCCACTTCCACGAGCGCGATGGCATCCCCACCCTGGCGATCGCGGCCGAGGGCGAAGGTGGCGATGTTCACGCCGGCATCACCCAGCAGGCTGGCGAAGCGGCCGATGAAGCCCGGCTTGTCCTCATTGGTGACATAGAGCATGGAGGGCGCGAACTCGGCGTCCACCTTGATGCCCTTGATGTTGACGATGCGCGGGCGGCCATCGGCGAACACCGTGCCCGATACCGAACGCTCGAACGTGTCGGTGATGACGGTCAAGGTGATCAGGCTGTCGTAGTCGCTCTCGGCGGCGCGGGTGGTTTCCTCGATCACGATGCCGCGCTCCTTGGCGACGCTCGGGGCGGAGACCACATTGATGTCGGCCAGCACCGGGCGCAGCAGGCCGGCCACCGCAGCGCTGGTCAGCGCCTTCACCTTAAGCTCCGCGACCGCACCCTCATAGGTGATGCGCACGGTCTTGATGTCGGTGTCGGTGAGCTGGCCGGCGAACGAGCCGAGCTTTTCGGCAAGCTCGATGAAGGGCTTCAGCTTGGGGGCTTCCTCGGCGGTGATGGAGGGGAAGTTCACCGCATTGGAGATGGCGCCCGAGAGCAGATAATCGCTCATCTGCTCGGCCACCTGGAGCGCCACATTCTCCTGCGCTTCCGTGGTGGCGGCGCCGAGGTGCGGGGTGCAGATCACATTGGGATGGCCGAACAGCGGATTGGTCTCGGCCGGCTCGATTGTGAACACGTCGAAGGCGGCGCCGGCCACATGCTTGGAGTCGAGGGCGGCGCGCAGCGCCACTTCGTCCACCAGGCCGCCGCGCGCGCAATTGATGATGCGCACGCCCTTCTTGGTCTTGGCGAGGTTTTCCGCCGAGAGGATGTTCTTGGTCTTCTCGGTCAGCGGCGTGTGGAGCGTGATGACATCGGCGCGGGCGAGCAGGTCCTCCAGCTCCACCTTCTCGACGCCGAGGTCCTTGGCCCGCTCGGCGGACAGGAAGGGATCGAACGCGATCACTTTCATCTTCAGGCCCACGCCGCGCTCGGCGACGATGGAGCCGATATTGCCGCAGCCGATGATGCCCAGCGTCTTGGCGGTGAGCTCGACGCCCATGAAGCGGTTCTTCTCCCACTTGCCGGCCTGGGTGGAGGCGTCGGCGGCGGGGATCTCGCGGGCGAGCGCGAACATCATGGCGATGGCGTGCTCGGCGGTGGTGATGGAATTGCCGAACGGCGTGTTCATCACGATCACGCCCTTGGCAGTGGCGGCCGGGATGTCGACATTGTCGACGCCGATGCCGGCGCGGCCGATGACCTTGAGGCGGGTCGCCTTTTCCAGGATCTTCGGCGTAACCTTGGTGGCGGAGCGAATGGCGAGGCCATCATAATTGCCGATGATCTCGGCCAGCTTGTCCTTGTCCTTGCCGAGGTCGGGCTGGAAATCAACATCAATGCCGCGATCCTTGAAGATCTGCACGGCGGCGGCGGACAGCTTGTCCGAAATGAGAACGCGAGGGGCCATGGTGTGGGCTCCGAAATGAGAGTGCCAGAGATCGTTCCGCAGCACACGTGGGCGCAGATCGACCGTTAAGGCCCTCTCCCGCTTGCGGGGGAGGGTTGGGAGGGGGAAAGGCGCAGCGCCAATTGGGCAGGTGTCGCCGGAGGGGGCACTATTCCCCCTCCCCGTCCCTCCCCGCCAGCGGAAGAGGGAGTGAATTGCGCTTAAAAGGGGCGCGTTGCCGCGCCTAAGGGCGAACCCTCACGCCGCCTTGGCGAGCGAGCCCTTGGCGACGGTGAACGCCCAGTCGAGCCAATGGGTCAAAGCTTCCACGTCGGAAGCCTGCACCG
>NCEH01000177.1:2983-8648 GCA_002304505.1 Rhizobiales bacterium 32-66-11
GGGCGAACCCTCACGCCGCCTTGGCGAGCGAGCCCTTGGCGACGGTGAACGCCCAGTCGAGCCAATGGGTCAAAGCTTCCACGTCGGAAGCCTGCACCGTGGCGCCGCACCAGATGCGCAGGCCGGGAGGGGCATCGCGATAGGCGCCGATGTCATAGGCGATGCCGCCCTTTTCGAGGCCCGCGGAGAGCGCCTTGGCGAACGCCGCCTGAGCGTCGGCGGGAAGGGAGGTCACGTCCGGGTCCACCACCTTCAGGCACACGCTGGTGTTGGAGCGGGTCACGGGGTCCTTGGCCAGGAAATCCACCCAATCGGTGCGGTGCACCCATTGCGCGATCGCCTCGAAATTGCGGTTGGAGCGCTCCTTCAGGCCCGGCAGGCCACCCACCATCTTCGCCCATTCCAGGGCGTCGATATAATCTTCCACGCACAGCATGGAGGGGGTGTTGATGGTTTCGCCCTCGAAAATGCCCTCGATCAGCTTTCCGCCCTTGGTCATGCGGAAGATCTTCGGCAGCGGCCAGGCGGGCTTGTAGGTTTCAAGCCGCTCCACCGCGCGCGGGGAGAGGATCAGCATGCCGTGGGCGGCTTCCCCGCCCAGCACCTTCTGCCAGGAGAAGGTGACCACGTCGAGCTTGGCGAAATCCAGCGACTGGGCGAACGCCGCGGAGGTGGCGTCGCAGATGGTGAGGCCCGCGCGATCGGCCGGGATCCAATCCGCATCCGGCACCATGACGCCGGAGGTGGTGCCGTTCCAGGTGAAGACCACGTCGTGGCTGAAATCCACCGCTTTCAGGTCGGGCAGCTCGCCATAGGGGGCGGTCATGATGCGCGCGTCGGCGAGCTTGAGCTGCTTGACGACGTCCGTCACCCACCCTTCGCCGAAGCTTTCCCAGGCGAGCATGTCCACCGGGCGCGCGCCCAGCATGGACCACAGCACCATCTCGACCGCGCCGGTGTCGGAGGCGGGCACGATGCCGATGCGATAATCGGCCGGCACCTCGAGCACGTCGCGGGTGAGGTCAATCGCCTGCTTGAGCTTGGTCTTGCCGATCTTGGCGCGGTGCGAGCGGCCGAGCGGCGCGTCGCGCAGCGCGTCTAGCGTCCAGCCGGGACGCTTGGCACAAGGACCGGACGAAAAATTAGGGTTCTCCGGGCGGGTCGCCGGAGCGTCAGTCGTCGTCATGATGGCCATCCTTTCAGATGGGCGCTCCTCGTTGGGGAGGAGTGTCCCGCCGCGGTGGATAGGCCTTTCCGTCGCGCAAGGCAAGAGCAGCCGCTCTCATGAAAACTTTGGGCTTATGTCAGGATTGCTTCCCTGATTGTCCGTAGGGCGATGAATACATGCGCTGCTCTTACCTCCAGCGCGGTCAAACGCCCCCGAAAAGACCCGCGCCCGGACTGGGGCGCGGGGCATGTCGCGGGAGCTCGATTGCCCGGCCTCAGTGCTTCAGGTCTTCGGGCACCTTGCCGCCGTTCTCGGCCAGCTTCGCCATGACCTGCTTGTGCAGCCAGATGTTCATGGTGGCGGAATCGCCCGTGTCGCCGGAATAATTCAGCTCGTGGGCGAGTTCCTTGCGCGCCGCGAGCGAGGAATCCAGGTCCAGCAGTTTCATCAGGTCGACGATGGAATGGCGCCAGTCCAGCTTCTCGCTGGTCTTGGCGGCGAGCGCGGTGAGGACGGCTTCCACATCCACCGCGGGCTTGGCCGGCACGGACGGCGTCGCGCCGGGAACGGGGGGTGTCGCACCGCCCGAGGTGCCGCCGGGCGACGGCGCGTCGGCCGGGGCGGCGGTCTCGGCCTGGGCCGAGTGACCGAAAATGGCGGAAACGATCTTTCCAAAGATGCTCATCTGCTTCTCCTGCGTGCTCCGCGAGAGAACGCCCCCGCTGCGGAATGGTTCGAATGCCGCCGGTTAAGTTCGCGATTGCTCGCGAGCGATGAAGCCAACCTGTGCGCGCATCGACGATACGGCAGCATAAACACGGATGGCAAACGCGGCGTGACAGTCGCAGGATTCGAGGCAGCCAGCGGTCATCGCGGTGGGATCTTCGCCCGCCGTCGGCTCATTCGCCGGCCTGCGTCGCCGCCTTTGCGCCGTCGCCCCCGACGTCGATCAGCGCCGGCAGCCCAAGCAGATCGGCGAACCGGGCGCGCGTCGCCACGGGAATGTTGCGGCGGAAATGATCGCGGTCGAAATACAGGAACTGCCCGTCGAAACGGGCCATGCAGCCGGTCTGGTCGCACATCTTGTCCGCCGGCACCGCCACCACCACGTCGTCCCGCACCCCGCGCAGCGAGCGGAACATCGCATCCACGTCGCGCTGGTCCTGGCCGAACTCGGCCGGTGTGAGGCGGCTCACCTCGCGCCGGCAGGGCGCCCGCAGCAGCGAGCCGTCATGGGCGGCGACGCAGGGCAGCGGGTCGCTCGCCCAATGGGGAATGTCGGCGAACAGAACGATCCTGCGGCCCGGCGCTGCGAGGCGCGGCAGGAGATCGAGGAAGGTTTCCCGCATCAGCCGCAGCCCCGCCTCGTGGTTGGTCGCCTCCCCCTCCCGGCGATAGACCGAATCCGGCATGAAGCCCCAGTTGGACGCGAGCATCACCAGATTGATCTGCGGATTGGCCTTCAGCATGGCGAGGGTGGCGCGATAGGTGCGCTCGCATTCCGGCGGCAGGCCCACCGGTTTGCGGCGCAACCCGTCCTCGGAGAAGATGGCCGGGCAGATGCGTAGCAGCGCCACCGCCGTGCCGGTCTTGCGCCCCGCGACGTCGAGCAAATGCATCAGATGCTCGGCATGACTGTCGCCCCAGATCACGCCGCGCGTCTTGGCACGCGCCCAATCGGCACCGGCGACGCACACGCTCGGCCCGCCATCCAGCGAGACCTGCTGCGGGCACGGCCAGGCCCACATGCGCGCGAGCGAGCCCAGATCCTCCAATTGCGGCGAGACGCGGCCGGAAATGCCGTCGGCGCGATAAATGCCGAAGGAGAGTGCGGCCATCAGCAAGCAGGCCGTGCTTCCCGCCAGCACCACCTTGCGGGCCGCGAACCGGCGCACGCGGAACGGCTGTTCGACGAACCTCCAGGAAAGCCACGCCAACAGCACGGAGGCGGCGAGCGCGCCGAGCGCCTGCCCGGTGCCCAGCGGATCGCCGTTCTGGTACTGGCGCGCGAACACGAGCACCGGCCAGTGCCAGAGATAGAGCGAATAGGAGATGCGGCCGATGAAGGGCAGCGGTGGCAGGGCGAGCAGCCGCGCGCCGAGGGTCGGGGCACGGGTCGGCATCAGCAGCAGCGCCGCGCCGAGCACCGGTGCCAGGGCATTCAGTCCCGGAAACGGGCTGGCGGAGGTCAGCACCAGCGCCGGCGCGATGACAAGGCCAAGTCCCGCCAGCTTCAGCGCCTGCATCACGAGGCCGGGCAGCTGGGCGAGGCGATCGCGCGTCAGCACCAGGGCACCGCCCAGCGCCAGTTCCCAGGCCCGGCCGAGCGGCAGGTAGAAAGCGCTTTTCGCCCCTTCCGCCACTTTCTGCACGGCCAGCGCGAAGCTCACGCCCACCACCAGCGCGACCACCAGCGGCAGCAGGCGCGGCCAGCGCCTGGCCCCGCGATAGGCGCCATAGAGCACCAGCGGCCAGGCGAGATAGAATTGCTCTTCCACCGCGAGCGACCAGGTGTGCAGCAGCGGCATGGCCTCGGCCGCTCCGTCGAAATAGCCGGTATTGCGGAAAAAGAAGAAATTGGAGAGGCCGAGCGCCGCGAACGCCGCGCTACGCCCGAGCACCGCATAGGCGCCCGGCGCGAGGATCAGGAAGCCCGCGGCCAGCGTCGCGGCGATCACCACCAGCAAAGCCGGCAGAATGCGCCGCACCCGCCGATCGTAGAAATCCAGCAACGAAAACGAACCGGCGCGCATCGCCTGGAGCAGATTGTCCGTGATCAGATAACCGGAAATGACGAAAAACACGTCAACGCCAATAAATCCACCCGGAAGAAACGAAAATCCAGCGTGGAACATAAGGACAAGGGAAACCGCAATCGCCCTGATGCCGTCAATATCGGCCCTATACTCATTCATGAAGGGTCAACCCGCGGAACGCCGAGGGGTTCTTTTATCCCCCGCGCGCGCGCTGCACAATAGCGCACGGCGAACCCGCGCCGCCGGCGCGCGCCTCACCAGCGCAGCATGCGCGGCCCCATGAGCCAGCCGAAGGCGGTGACGGCGGCGATGCCGGCCACATACCACACGCCCACATAGACCGGCGTATCGTTCAGGCAATAGGCGGCATAGGCCAATGCGCCGAGCCCGCCGGCGCATAAGCCGGTGAGCGCCCCGCAATAGCGCAGGTGCGTCGGCGCCGCCTCGCGCACCACCAGGGTAAGCGCGACCAATGGCAAGGCCGACAGCAAGGGAATCGACAGCAGGCATACCGGCCATTCGTAAAACAGCACGGTGGCGCGCCAGGAGGCCGCAGGAAGCCGCGCCAGCTCAAGCGCGCCGAGGCTCCACAGCAGCACCAGCGGCACACAGATGAGGCCCAGCGGCACCGGATCGGCGGCCCCTGCCCGCGCGCCCTTCCGCAGGCCCCAGAGCGCGATCGCCACCAGCGTCACCAGGAACCCGATTTTCACAGCGAAGCCGGCGGAGACCATGGCCTGCATCAGATCCGCGCGCAGGCCCAGCGCGACGATCACGGCGGCGGTGGCGGCGACGAGCGACATGAGAAGCGTCGCCAGTGCCTGCCGGTCCTGCAGATGCGGATCGACCGGCTCGACGCGAGTGGCGAGAAAGTCGATCAGGTCGTCGGTGTTCATTGGCGTGCCTCCGAAAGGATGGCGGCGAGCTTTTTCATGCCGCGATGAATGCTGACCTTGATGGCGGCATCGGACATGCCGGTACGGGCTGCCGCCTCGGCGATGCTGAGGCCCTCGAGCTTCACGTATTCGATGGGCAGGCGAAAGTTGTTCGGCAAGGTCGCCAGCGCCTTTCGCAACTCACGCGCCGTATCGATCCCCTCATATCCATCGTGATCCGCCACCTGCTCCGCGTCTTCGATGGGCAGATGCGAGAACGAACGATGCCGGGCCCGCAGGAAATCAATCAGTTTGTAGCGCGCGATCCCGTAGATCCATGCGAGCACCGGGGATCCGGGAAGATAGGCTTGCCGGCGCGTATGGATCACCAGGAGCGTGTCCTGAAGCAGATCCTCGGCCGCATCCAGCCCATGGCCATAGCGCGAAAGCTGTCGGCGGAAATAGGCCCGCAGGTGCGTCGAGGCCCGGCGCAGCAGGTCCCGATGCGCCTGCGCGTCGCCGGCCTGGCTGGCAATCATCAATTGATCAAGATCCACATCGGCGTGCTGCATGCTGTCCTCATTCACAAGGACTTCGCAGCGGCACCGCGCTTCGTTACGGACACGATCATCACGAACCCGCGAGACGACCGCGGGTTTTGCACCCTGGCATCGCTAAAAGGCCCGCGTGCGCACGTGATCCGCGAAATTTTCGCGAAAGGTTACAGGCGAACATCTCACATGAGATTGATTTCTATTTCATCTGCATCTGTAACCGAAAAACCATTTCCGGCGGAATAAGGAGTGTAACCCAAAACACAAACACACCAACACTTGGAGACACTTCAATGAACAAGCTTTCTTTCC
>NCEH01000032.1 GCA_002304505.1 Rhizobiales bacterium 32-66-11
ACGAAGGCGCCGCGCACGTTCAGGTCATTCTTGCGGTCGGCCATGAACAGCAAAGCGGTGCCGAAATTCACCCCGATGCCGACCAGCGCGACGATCATGACCACACCGGTCTGGATCGGCGCGGGATCGCCGAAGCGCCCGATCGCCTCGATGATGATGCCGCCGGTGCCGAGCAGCAGGATCATGGCATTGGCGAGCGCGGCGAGGATGGAGGACCGGCCATAGCCGAACGTGCGGCGCGGGCTCGGCGCGCGGCGCGAGAGCCACGCGGCGCCCCACGCCAGGAGCAGGCCGAGCACGTCGGAAAGATTGTGGCCGGCATCGGCGAGCAAAGCGAGCGAACCCGACAGCAAGCCGAAGACCGCCTCGATGATCACGAAGCCGAAATTGACCGAGGCGCCGATGGCGAACGCCCGCAGCGAGCTCGGCACCGCGTGAGCGTGGCTGTGGCCGCCATGGCCGTGGCCGTGCCCGGAATGGTCGTGCCCGGAATGGCTGCCTTCGGCCTCGCCATGGTCGTGGTCATGGTCGTCATGACCGTGGTCGTCATGCGGCGCGTGGTCGTGCGGCGCGCTTTCCGCGCGCTTCGCCGCCGGGGTGGCATGGGCATGGCCGGCGCCATGGTCGTGGCCGGCGTGATTGTGGCTGGCGTGATTGTGGGTCTCGTGCCCGGCCGGGAAGGTAGCTTGGGATGCCCCTTCCGATGCCGCGTCGGATGCGGGTTTGCCGTCGTGCTGGTCATGCCCCTGTGCCGCCATGATGGGCTCCTTGCCGCGATCGCGAAACTGACGGCCGCCTAGATACCATCGCGCGGCCTTTCGTGCGCGTCCCACCCCCCAGAAAATAGCGCCCCGCTTCAGCTGAAGAAGCCGAGCACCTCGCGGGCGAAATCCGCCGGCAGCTCGATGGCGGACATATGCCCCGCATCGAGCTTCACCAGCTCCGCGCCGGGAATATGGGCGGCGATCAGTTCCCCCCATTCGGGCGGGGTCGAGCGATCCTGAAGCCCCGCGATCACCAGGCAAGGCGTCTTGATATGCGGCAGGCCATGGCGGAAATCCATGTCTCGCATGGCGCAGCTCGTGCCCATGTAGCCACCGGGCGCGGTGTGGACGATCATGTCGCGCACCTTCGCGACCTGGTCGGGATGGGCGGCGCGGAATTTCGGCGTGAACCAGCTATCGATCACGGCATCGGCGATGGGCGCGGTGCCGGCACGGCGCACCGCCTTGATGCGCCCTTCCCACATGCGATGAGGGCCGGCATGGGCGGTGGTGTTGGCAAGCACGGCGCGCTTCACCCGGTGCGGGGCGTTGAGGGCCAGCCATTGCCCCACCATGCCGCCGAGCGAGAGGCCGCAATAATCTACCGGGCCGGAGATGCCGATACGGTCGAGAATATTGAGCAGGTCGCGGCCGAAATCGCCCATGGAATAGACCGCGTCCGGCGCGCTGGACTGGCCGTGGCCGCGCGCATCATAGCGGATGACGCGAAAATGGGGCGTGAGATGGGGCGTCAGCGCGTCCCACATCTCCAGCGTAGTGCCGAGAGAATGGGCGAGGACCAGAGGCGGCGCGCCCTCCTTGCCCTCCAGCTGAACCCGGAAACGCTCACCTGCAATGTCGAGGATGGACACGGGACCCCCGGTCGGCATTCTGTATACGACGCCGGTTTAAAGCCTTGCCGGCAATTGGCAAGGTCGATCGGCGGGAAAGTGCCCGGATCGCGCCGGAAACACCCTCCAGCCGGGCCGGAGGGTGGCAGAACCGATCTCAAAGGATCGGCCGGAAGGTGCCGCTCGAGAAATCAGTCGAGGTCGGCTTCCAGGATGGCCATCTGGAAATTGTAGGAGAGGTCGCCGTCCTCTTCGTCCTTGAACAGGACGCCGATGAATTCATCGCCAAGATAGACTTCGGCCGAATCGGTCTTCTTCGGGCGCGCCGTCACCTTGATCTGCGGATTGCCGAACAGGGTGCGCATGTAGCGCTGCACGCGCTCGAGTTCCGTTTTATCCAAGTGTTGTCCTCCAGGGGTCGAATGGCCGCCCGCGGACGGCCACAAAAGCGCAGAATGCGCATGAAGTCGAAGGGCGGCTCAGATGTCCGCACCGGCGAAGATATTGTCGTCGAACATCTGGTCCATGGCGCGCGAAGGCTCCGCGCAGCCGGCCTCGCCCACCACCTTGGCCGGCACGCCGGCCACCGTGGTCTTGGGCGGCACCGGCTTCAGCACCACCGATCCGGCCGCGACACGGGCGCAATGGCCGACCTCGATATTGCCCAGCACCTTGGCACCGGCGCCCAGCAGAACGCCGCGCCGGATCTTGGGATGCCGGTCGCCGGATTCTTTGCCCGTGCCCCCGAGTGTGACGCCCTGGAGGATGGAGACGTCATCCTCGATCACCGCGGTCGCGCCGATCACGATGCCGGTGGCATGGTCGAGGAAGATGCCGCGGCCCACGGGTACCGCCGGGTGGATGTCCACCGAGAACACCGAGGAGGCGCGGCTTTGCAGATAAAGGGCAAAATCGCGCTGGTCGTGGGTCCACAGCCAATGGGACAGACGGTGGGTCTGGAGCGCGTGGAAGCCCTTGAAATAAAGAACAGGCTCCAGCGCGCGGGTGGTCGCGGGGTCGCGGTCCACCACCGCCATGATGTCGGCGCGCACCGCCTGGGCGATGGTGCGGTCCTGCGACACGGCCTCATGATAGGCGGCGCGGATGGCCGAGCCGGGCAGCTCCGCATGGTCGAGGCGGGCGGCGATGCGCTCGCCGATGACGGCTTCCAGGCTGCCCTGCCCCAGCACGGCGCCGATGAGGAAACCGGCCAGCAGCGGCTCGCGCTCGGCGGCAAGGTCCGCCTCATTGCGGATGCGCGCCCAGACCGGATCGACCACGTCCTGAAAGCGTTCCGTATTGATGCGCGCCAGCGGCTGATGCGGCGCCTTGAACAAAGACTGGGGCATTCCTGCCTCCCGGTGGATCACGTTTCGACGTATTTCTAGCACAAGCCGGCCGGCGTTCCGAGCCGGCTTGCGCACATCACCCATGCCGGGCGAAGAAGTCGAGCGCGCCCTGCTTGAACACCTTGTCGCCGACCGCGGGATTGTGATCGCGGCCCGGAATGTCCAGCGCCTCGCCGCGTGGCAGCAACGCCGCGAGTTCCTGGGCGCTGCCGGCGATCAGATCGCGCGTGCCCACCGCCACCAGGGCCGGCTGGTCGATATCGGCCACCTGCTGGCGCGTCAGGGTCTGCCGCGAGCCGCGGATGCACGCCGCGAGCGCCTTCAGATCCGCCTTGTTGGCGTCGGCGAAGGCGCGGAACATGCGGCCGAGGGGGTCGGTCACGTCCGCAAGGCTCGGCGCCTCCAGCGCCGCCGCCACCTCCTGCGGCAGGCCGTCGCCCTCCACCAGATGGATGCCGAGCCCGCCCATGATGAGGCTGTTGAGCCGGTCGCGCTCGGCCAGGGCGAATTGCGCCGCCACCCGCGCGCCCATGGAATAGCCGATGATGTCGATGCGCGGGATGCCGAGATGATCCAGCAGGCGCCGGGCGTCCTGCGCCATCAGGCGGGTGTCGTAGAGCTCGGGATCATACAGCTTGCTGGAGGCGCCGTGCCCGCGATGATCGAAGGCGATCACGCGGTAGCCGGCGTCCATCAGCGTCTTGAACCAGCCGGTATGGACCCAGTTGATCTCCTTGGTGGAACCGAAGCCGTGGATCAGCAGGATCGGCGGGCCGGACCCCTCGTCCAGATAGGCGATGTCCAGGCCGTCGGCGGAAAGGAGAGGCATAAGCGGATCCCGAAGCGATGTTTCGGGCCGGACCCTAATTCGCCCCGGCGCTGAGCGGAAGCGAAAGCTTCCACCGCCCCGGCCGCCTCAGCTCAAGCCTCTGGACGGGAACGAGCTTCTCCCTGTTGATGGCGGGCAGGGCACCCCTCTCAGACGGGGGAGAGAGCGGCCGCCGCCCGCGCCGCCCGCTCGAACCGGGCGATGGCCTGCGGCGCGTCGGGCGCCGTGATGGTCGCGCCTGGGTCCTCGCTTTGCGCGCGGCGGGGGGATACGGGCGGCATGGTTTCACGACAAGGACCGGCGGCCGGCGCCCGGCGCACCCGTTTCCGGCGCCAGATGGGCCGCACCAGCTCCACGCAGAAGCGGTTGAAGGAAGCGACAAGGCCGAATAGCCAGACCACCGCCGCCAGCCCCCACCATACCAGCTTGAGCAGCGCCGAGCCCATCACCAGCGCGCCGCGCCCCAGCGTCTTCAGAATCGCGAGCGTCTGTCCCCCCTTGGCCTCGGCGAGGCGCGCGAGGCGGGAGAGGTCCTTGCCGTTCTCCGCCACCGAAAGCCCGGCGACCGCGGCGCGCGATCCGGCCTTCGCCTGCACCGTG
Source organism: Rhizobiales bacterium 32-66-11 (assembly GCA_002304505.1). Lineage (GTDB taxonomy): Bacteria > Pseudomonadota > Alphaproteobacteria > Rhizobiales > Xanthobacteraceae > NCEH01. The sequence continues at coordinate 4,394 of NCEH01000032.1, forward strand.
CCGAGATCCCCCATGAGACGGGCCAGCGGTTTCAAGCCATCGGCGCGCACCACGCTCTTCAGCGCCGTCGCATCGAGGCTCGCGCCGGCCCGGCGCAGCGCCGCGAAATCCACGGTTTCATTGACCGCGCGGGTCAGCAGGCGGACCATGCCCACCGAAAGCCGGCCGGTGCGCTTGGCGATCTTCACCGCGCTCACACCGGCCCGCACCGGCAGGCCGGCGCCGAACGTGGCATAGGTGCCGGCGGTCAGCGCCAGCCCGGCCACCGAAAGGCCGAGGATCAGCGGATCCACCGCTTCGCCATTGGCATATTTCCAACCTTCCCGGCTCGCATCGCGCAGATCGCCCCAGGCGGTCAGATCGCCGGCGGCGGCCCCCGCAAATCCCGCCAGGTCCTCCGGCGTGCCGGTGAAGAAGCCGTAGCCGAAATGCTTCGCCGAGCGCCAGGCGGCCGCCGCGCCATCGTTCGCCGCGCGAACGCGGGCGCGCAGGTCCGGAGGAAGCGCAAGGCCGCGCGCATCGGCGAGTTCGAGATAAGAGGCGGCGAGTTCGCCGTCGTCATCCGCCAGCGCGCGCTCGATCTCCCGGCCGGCATCGGCGGCGGTGAAGGATTGCAGTGCGAGGTCGGAGAGAAGGGCGGGATCGTCCCGCGCTTCGATCAGGCGCGCGCCGCCCTTCGCCAGGGGCGCCGCCCAGGGCAAGAGGCCGGCGAAGGCCGCCAGAAGGCCGAACAGGGCAAGAATGCGCGCCATTTTCTTCTCCATCCGGAGAGGTAAACGCCGTTTGTGGCGAACCGGTGCCCATGGGGGAAGCATTTTTATCCGGATTTAATTGACGTGCTAATTATATCCGGGTATTAAGTGGCGAGAAAGGACTTCGCCATGACCCCACAAGCCGCACCGCCCGCTTCGACCTCCACCTCTACCCTGCCATTTCCCGGCCCGTTCATCGCCTTTGCCGGGCCGCACCGGCTCGCGGACGGTTCCGCCGCCGAGGTCGCGGCCGCGGTTAAGCGCCTGCAGCTGGAGGACGAGACGCAGCAGGTGCTGGTGTTCGATCTGGAAACCGCGCACCCGGTGGATTTCGATCTGCGCGGCACGCCGGAGCAGGTCGCGGCGCGCTATGCCTCAGCTCCGCCTGCACCGCCGGAAGCGGAGCCGGCGCGTGGGCCGGGCCGCCCCAAGCTCGGGGTCGTGGCGCGCGAAGTCACCTTGCTGCCACGCCATTGGGACTGGCTCGCCGCCCAGCCGGGCGGCGCCTCGGTGGCGCTGCGCAAACTGGTGGAGGCCGCCCGGCGCGACCAGAGCGCGCCCGCCCGCCGCCGCGCGGCCCAGGAAGCCGCCTATCGCTTCATGAGCGCGCTCGCGGGCAATCTCTCTGATTTCGAAGAGGCATTGCGCGCCTTTTATGCAGGAGATGCGGCAGGATTCGCGAAGCTGACCGCCGAATGGCCGGAGGATATCCGCGCCCATGCCCAGCGCCTGGCGGCGCCGGCGTTCGAATGAATGCGGCGGCCCGCCGCCTCAAGGAGCCGGGCCGCCGTGCTTTCGCGCCGATCGGCGCCGGTCACTGATGGCTCACGCCACCTTCGGCCTGACCGTTGCCGGCCCCGTTCGGCTTCGTCTTGGCGCGCCGGGCCAGCATGTTCAACGCCTCCACGCCGGTGGAAAAGGCCATGGCGGCATAGACATAGCCCTTGGGGACGTGGGCGCCGAACCCATCGGCGATCAGCGTCATGCCGATCATGATGAGGAAGCCCAGGGCCAGCATCACCACCGTGGGGTTGGCCTCGATGAAATGGGCCAGCGGATCGGCCGCGAGCATCATCACCGTCACCGCGACGACCACCGCGATGATCATGATGGGGATATGGTCCGTCATGCCCACCGCCGTGATGATGCTGTCGACCGAGAACACGATGTCCAGCATCAGGATCTGGGCGATGGCGGCGGCGAACCCGATGCTCGCCTTGCTGGTGCCGAACATATCGTCATGGGGCGCCGGATCGACCGAGTGGTGGATCTCCTTGGTCGCCTTCCACACCAGGAACAGGCCGCCGGCGATCAGGATCATGTCGCGCCAGGAAAAGCCCTGGCCGAAAACCGAGAATACCGGCTCGGTCAGCTGCACGATGATCGCCACCGTCCCCAGCAGCGCGAGGCGCAGCACCAGGGCAAGGCTGATGCCGATGCGCCGGGCCTTGGAGCGGTGCACCTCCGGCAGCTTGTTGGTGAGGATGGAGATGAAGACCAGATTGTCGATGCCGAGCACGACCTCCATCGCCACCAGGGTGATGAGGGCCACCCAGGCCGCGGGATCGGCTGCCAGTTGCAAAAGATAGTCCATGGATCACTCACCTGCCTTCGACGGATGAAAAAGGTGGGGCGGCGCGCCGCGAACGGCGACGACGCTTGCGAACGGGAGAACAACGCATTCGCGCGCCAAGGCGCCGGCACGGGCGGACACAGCGCACGGCAAAGCCGCCCCGTGCCCGCGGCGATGCGGATCGCGGCAGACGGGAGCGGCGGCAAAAATGCGCGCGCAAAAATGCGTCAGGGGGTCGATACAGGGCATTGGGCCTCTCGCCGGCAGAAATGTCGGAAGAGATCCGACATCACGCACGCATTTTCATGCACGCGCCAGAGGGGCCCGGATCGATAGGCTACAGCTAGGGAGCGGAATGCCGCAGAACCAGACCAGGGCATGCGCGACAGGATGTCGCGGCTCCCGGCGCGGCACGGCAAATTTTCGCAAACGCGGGTCTCTGAAAGCGGCCGAGACGCAGAGATGGCCCGGCCCCTGAAACGGCCGAGGCAGCGGTGCCCGGACATGGAAACGGCCGGGAGACTGGCCCGGCCGTTCGTCTTGATCTGAAGCCCGGAAGCGCGTGCCGTCACACGTCCTGGATCGCCGAGAGCTTCCATTGCCCGCCCTTGGGGCGCACGAAGGTCCACACCTCGGTGGTCTCGCTGACGGCATCGGTGCTGCCGGCGGCCAGCGCCCCGGTCGCGCGGTCGCGCATCAGGTCGCGGATCGCATAGCGCATGGCCACTGTCGCATATTCCAGATTGCCCTCGCGCCAGGCCTCGGAGAGGTCGCCCTGGAGCAGCTTCACGTCGCTCACCTCGTTGCGCACGCCGCGCGCGGCGTTGTCGCGCAATTCCTCGGAGAACACGGCGAGCACCTCAGGCGTCGCGCGGTCGGCGAGCGCCCCATGATCCTCGCGGGAGAAGGCGGCCTGAATTTCGGTGAGCAGGCGCTCGAACGCGTCGAGATCCTGGGGGCCGATGCCGAGCTCGTCCTTGACGCGGCCGGCCGGGGCCGGCTGCTGCGGGACCGGGCCGGGCGCGGCGGCCCGTCCACCGAGACCGCCGAGCGCGCTGCGCCCGCCAGCCGGGGGGGCGGAAGACGGCCCACCGCCGAACATGCTGTCACGCGACAGCGGACCGGGGAACGGCGCACCCGCGCCTGCCGGCCGGGACTGCTGGCGGCGGCTCGCGAAGAAGCGCATGGCGAGGAATACGAGGCCGCCCACCAGGGCCACCTGGAGCAACAGGCCGAGGAAGCCCGACAGGCCCCCGAGACCGCCGCCGAACAGCATGCCCACGAGGCCGCCGATCAACAGGCCGCGCATCAGCGCGCCGCCGAAGCCGTTGCCGAACATGCCGCCCGGACGCGCCGCATTGGCCGCGCCAGCTGTGTTCATGCCGGGCTGGGGCTGCGGGGTCACGGAGCGCTGAATGGGGGCCGCGCCCGGCGCCGTATTGGTGCTGGCGGGCGCCTGATAGGTGCGTCCGCCCCGGCTGCCGAAGCCGCCGCCCTGGCGCGCGTCGGCATGATCCACCATCGTCAATGTCACCGCCGAGGCGAGGGCGAGAACGCCCATCAGAACCGGCATGCGCTTGAAAATCTTCATTTTCACCCTCGAAAGGAACCACCCGCATCCACCCTGGCCCCTCCGCTTATGCAAGAGATGACCTAACGGCAGATGGGTGGCATATGGGGATCGGTTTGTGGCTTTGTCAGGGGGGTGGCGCGCGGCCACCCCGTTATTTTTGCCGCTCTCAGGCGGCCAGCCCCTTCACGAGGTCCAGCGCCTGGCGTTCGAACAGCCGGCGATAAAGGCCGTCTTCGCGGGCGACGAGGGCATCATGGTCGCCCTCCTCCACGATCCGCCCCTTGTCGAACACCAGCAGCCGGTCGAGCGAACGCACCGTGGACAAACGGTGCGCGATCACCAGCGTGGTGCGCCCCACCATGAGACGCTCCATCGCCTCCTGGATCAGCGCCTCGGATTCCGAATCGAGGCTGGAGGTGGCCTCGTCCAGGATCAGGATGCGCGCATCGGCAAGGAACGCGCGGGCGATGGCGATGCGCTGGCGCTCGCCGCCGGAAAGCTTGACGCCCCGCTCACCCACCAGCGTGCCATAGCCGCGCGGCAGGCGCTCGATGAAGCCGCTGGCATTGGCCAGGGCCGCCGCCCGCTCGATCTCGGCGCGCGTGGCGTCGGGCCGGCCATAGGCGATGTTCTCGGCCAGCGAGCGATGGAACAGGATCGGCTCCTGCGCCACCACCGCGATGGACCGTCGCAGCGATCCCTGCTGCACGTCGCGCACATCCTGCCCGTCCACCAGCACCCGCCCGCCGGTCACGTCGTGCAGCCGCTGGATCAGCTTCACGAACGTGGTCTTGCCGGAACCGGAATGACCCACGAGGCCCACCCGCTCGCCCGCGTCGATGGAGAGCGAGAGATTGTCGTAGAGCGGCTTCTCGTGGCCCTGGTAATGGAAGCGCACATGCTCGAAGGCGATCGCGCCCTGCTCCACCCGCGCCGGCACCGCGCCCGGCTTGTCGGCGATGGCGATGGGGGTTTGGTGCAATTCCACCAATTCCTCCATCTCGTTCACCGAGCGCTGGAGATTGTGGACATGCATGCCCACCTCGCGCAGATAGCCGTGCACCACGAATTCGGTGGTGAGCACATAAGCGACGTCGCCGGGGCTCGCCTGTCCGTTCCACCACAGCAGCAGCGCCGTGCCGATGATGCCGGTCTGCAGCGCCAGCAGCGCGACCAGTTGCGCCGTGCCGCTCCAGGTGGCGGCACGCCAGGTGCGGGTGGTGCGGGCGTTCCATTTGGCGAGCACGCCGGCCAGCCGCGCGTCCTCGCGCGCCTCGGTGCCGAAGCCCTTCACCACCGCATTGCAGCTCACCGCGTCGGCGAGCGTGCCGCCCACCTTGGTGTCCCAGGCATTGGACAGCCGCGCCGCCGGGGCAACATAAGCGGTGGAGAGCAGCAGCGTCATGGCGACATAGAGCACCGCCCCGGTGCCCACCAGCAGCCCCATCACCGGCCAATAGAGCCCGAGCACCAGCGCCGAGCCCGCCAGCACCACAAGCGAGGGCAAAAGCGCCATCACGATGGTGTCGTTCAGCAGGTCGAGCGACCACATGCCCCGCGAAATCTTCCGCACGGTCGAGCCGGCGAAGGCGTTGGCGTGCCAATCGGAGGAGAAGCGCTGCACGCGGGCAAAGGCATCGGCGGCGATGTCGGACATCATGCGCAGGGTCAGGGTGACGATGCCCATGAAGGCGAAATGGCGCACCAGCACCGTCACCGCGCCGAGCGCGAGAATGGCGAGGAAGGCGTTCAGCGCCACGGCGCGCGCGGCGAGGCGCACGGCCTCCGCTCCGCCCTGCGCGGTGGACAGGGCATCCACGAGGCGGCCGACGAAGATCGGCACCAGCACCTCGCCCAAGGTCGCCACCAGCATGCCCGCCATGATGGCGGCGAGCAGAGTCGGACGGCGGCGCCAATGGCCCCAAAGAAATGCGAAGACGGTGCGGAAGGTATCCGCGCGCTTGTGTGAACCGAGAAAAGACATGGCAGACTTCCGGCCGCGCGAGCGCGCAGGACCGGCCTCCGGTGGAGACGAGGAATGGACGAGACGCGCCGGCATGGGCGCGCGTCGCAAATCCTTTGGGGAGAGGGGCGCCCGCTGGCGGGCGCGGAAACGAGGCTAGCGGAACGCGGTCCGGGCGATCGTTTCGGGGATCGGCGAACGGCGGCCGAGCGCGATAAACTGCTTCATTCTGGGCCTCCCTGTTCGCGGTTGACGTCTTGCTACGCTAGAGAAGCGGCATAAAAAGGGCAAGGCGCACCTGCGTCCCGCCGCTGGCGATGCCATTGCGGCAGTGCCGCAATTTGTGTCGCGCGGCCGCACCCCGCGCGCCCCTTTCCCCTTGGAGGGGCCCGAGCGAAGCGCTAATGTCGCGCGGATTCAGGCCGGCGATGACGGACAAGGCACAGCCATGGCAGCCCACAGCATTCCCCATTTTTGCAATGACCTCGGCGTGACCATGGTCGAGGTCGGCGCGAAAGAATTCATGTGCATCGGCGCCCGGCCGCCGTTCGACCATCCCCATATCTTCATCGACATGGGCGATGAGACGGAAGCGGTGTGCTCCTATTGCTCCACGCTCTATCGCTATAATCCGGCGCTCCACGCCGACGAGGCCAAGCCCGAGGGCTGCGTATGGGAGCAGCGGCCGGTCGCCGCCTGATCGCCCATGACATCCCCTGTCGCGCGCAGCGCCATCATCGTCGGTGCGGGAATCGGCGGGCTGGCCTGCGCCATCGCCCTGCGTCGCGCGGGATTGTCCGTGCGCGTGCTGGAACAGGCGGAAGCGCTGGAGGAAGTCGGCGCCGGCCTCCAGCTCACGCCCAATGCCACGCGCGTCCTGCGCGATCTCGATCTGTTGCCAGCACTGGAAGCGGTGGCGATCGCCCCCGACGCGCTGGAAGTGCGCGACGGGCGCAGCGATTCGGTTATCGCCCATTGTCCCTATGACGCCGCCACCGCCCGCTTCGGCGCGCCGTTCCTGGTGGTGCATCGCGCCGATCTGCACCGCGTGCTGAGCGACGCCGCGCGCGCGGCCGGTGCCGAAATCCTGCTGGGAACCCGGCTCGAAGGCGTGGAGGCCGGCGACAACCAGGCCTCGGCGGTCGCCAACCGCGCCGGCGATCCGGTGCCGCTCGAAGCCGACCTGTTGGTGGGCGCGGATGGCATCCGCTCGGTGGTGCGGCCGCAGATCGGGCTTTCGGCGGTGCCCGTGTTCGCGCAGCGCGTCGCCTATCGGGCCACCGTGCCCGTGGAGCAGGGGCGCGCGCCGAACGTGGTGCAATTGTTCCTCGGCGCCGAGGCCCACTTGGTCACGTATCCCGTGCGGTCCGGCCGCGCCATCAATGTGGTGGCGGTGGTGCAGGAATCGCGGCCCGTCACCCGCTGGAGCGAAGAGGGCGACGCGAGCCGCGTTCATGCCGCCTTCGCCGAATGGGCCGAGCCGGTGCGCCGGCTGCTCGCCGCAGCGCCATCCTTCCAATGCTGGGGCCTGTATGATCTCGACCCCCTGCCCCGCTGGGGCTCGGGCCGCGTGACGCTGCTCGGCGATGCAGCTCACGCCATGCTGCCGTTCCTTGCCCAGGGCGCGGCCCAGGCGATCGAGGATGCCGCGGCGCTCGCGGCCGAGCTGAACCGCGCCTCCAGCGTGACCGCCGCGCTGCGCGCCTATGAGACCGCCCGCCAGCCGCGCACCGCGCGCATCCAGCGCGACGCGCGCACCAATGGCACGGTCTATCATCTCTCCGGCCCCGCCAAATTCGCCCGCGACGCGCTGCTGCGCATCACCGCGGATCGGCTCATCGACCATTATGGCTGGATCTACGGCGCCTGAACGCCCTCAACGTTCCAGCGCACGGACCAGGGCGCCGCGCGGTCGTCCTCGAACGCACCCTCGGTCCATAGGGCAGCGCCAGCCTGGGGGCGGAAGCCCTCCTGCGCGGCGGCGGAGAGGTTGGCGGCGAGGCAGAGCCGGCGGCCGTCCTCCAGGGTCCATGCCACTTCCACCGCCGCAGGGCCGACCACCCGCGTGGCGGACAGGCGCCCCGTGAGCAGCGGCAGGAGCGGCCACACATGCTCGCGCCGCGCGCCGATGACGTCGCGATACCAGTCCAGCCAGTCCAGGTGTTCGGCGCGGTCGCGGTCGGACCATTCGAGCTTGGAGGCGAGATAGGTGGTTTGCGCGACCGGATCGGGAATGCGCGCGCGCATGTCGGGATCCTGAAAGGCCGGAAAGCGGGCGAATTCCGCCCGCCGCCCGGCGCGCACCGCCTCGGCAAGATCCCCCTCGAAGCTGCAAAAAAACAGGAACGGCTGGGGCGCCGCCCATTCCTCGCCCATGAACAGCATGGGAATCTGCGGGCCGAGCAGATAGATCGCCGCCGCCGCCCGCACCGCTTCGCGCGGCGCCAGGGCAGTGACGCGCTCGCCGAAGGCCCGATTGCCGATCTGGTCGTGGTTTTGCAAAAACGCGACGAAGGCGGTGGAGTGCAGATGCGCGCTCGGCTCGCCCCGCGCGGCACCGCGATAGGGCATGTGTTCGCCCTGGAACACGAACCCTTCCGCCAGCGCTCGGGCAAGCTTTTCGGCATCGCCCGCATAATCGGCGTAATAGCCTTGCGCCTCGCCGGTGATGGCGACGTGCAGCGCATGGTGCAGATCGTCGTTCCACTGGGCGGTGAAGCGGGTGGCCGGGTCGCCCTCCAGAAGATGCGCCTCGTTCGCCTCGTTCTCGACGATCAGATGCACCTGCCGGCCCTGGCAGGCGGCGCGCACGCGCCGTTCCAGCTCGTCCAGGAAGCGCTCGGCGCTGTCGTCCAAAATGGCGTGCACAGCGTCGAGCCGCAGCCCGTCCATATGGAATTCCTCAAGCCAATACAGGGCATTGTGGATCATGAAGTCGCGCACGACAGCACTGTTGGGCCCGTCGAAGTTCAGCCCGGCGCCCCAGGGCGTCTGGTGGCGGTCGGTGAAGAAGCACGGCGCATAGGCGTGCAGGTAATTCCCGTCCGGCCCGAAATGATTATAGACCACGTCCAAGATCACCATGAGCCCGCGGGCATGGGCGGCATCCACGAAGGCGCGCAGGTCCTCCGGCCGGCCATAGGCACTGTCCGGCGCATAGAGCAGCACGCCGTCATAGCCCCAATTGCGACCGCCCGGAAAATCCGCGACCGGCATGATCTCGACGGCGGTGACGCCCAGTTCCACGAGATCGTCGAGCCGCTCCGTCGCGGCACGAAAGGTGCCCTCGGAGGTGAAGGCGCCGACGTGCAATTCGTAAAGGATCGCCTCGTGCCAGGGGCGGCCGTGCCAGTCCGCATCGCGCCAGCCGTAGCGCGCGGGATCGATCACCTCGCTCGGGCCGTGGGCATCCTCCGGCTGGTGGCGCGAGGCCGGGTCCGGCACCATTAGCCCGTCTTCCAGCTGGAAGCGATAGCGGGTTCCCGCGCCGGCTCCAGGCGTCACGCATTGGTGCCAGCCGTCGGGGGTGCGATGCATCGGCAAGGCACGGGTTTCGTCGAGCACCAGCATCACCCGTTGCTGCGCCGGCGCAAACAGGCGGAAGCGCACCGCGCCCGCCTCGATCTGCGCGCCAAACGGCATGGCATGGCCACGCGGGGCATCCGAAGCGACGTCTGGGGGAACGAAACTGTTCATGCTGGCAATACCCGGACGGTTCGGGAGGTCCCGCGGGCAATGCGCCCGGCTCGTCTGTTCAACCGTCGCCGCATGGCGAAGGTTCCGCCCTACCGTGCCGCCCCAGCTGCCGTGACTCCTCCCGATGCCGCCCCGGAGCGGCTATCGGCATTTTTAGCGGCGCTTTTTCTTGCCCTTCGCCTTCGCGCCTGCGAGAAGGCGGGCATCATGATCGTTCTTGACGATATTTCGCTCCGTGTCGCGGGGCGCCTGCTCATTGACCACGCGTCCGCGGCCATCCCGGAGAACGCGCGCGTCGGCGTGGTCGGCCGCAACGGCACGGGCAAGACCACCCTGTTCAAGGCCCTGGTCGGCGAGCTGGAGCTGGAGAGCGGCGCCGTGCGCCTGCCGAACCGCACCCGCATCGGCCGCGTGGCGCAGGAAGCGCCCTCCGGCCCCGACAGCCTGCTGGAGCGCGTGCTCGCCGCCGATACCGAGCGCGCCGCCTTGCTGGAAGAGAGCAAGACCGCCACCGACCCGCATCGGATCGCCGAAATCGAAATCCGCCTGGTGGATATCGACGCCCATTCCGCGCCCTCGCGCGCCGCCCGCATCCTGGCCGGCCTCGGCTTCGACGAGAGCGCGCAGGCCCGCCCCTGCTCGGAATTCTCCGGCGGCTGGCGCATGCGCGTCGCGCTCGCGGCGCTGCTGTTCACCGAGCCGGACCTGCTGCTGCTGGACGAGCCGACCAATTATCTCGATCTGGAAGGCACGCTGTGGCTTCAGGATTATCTCGCGAATTATCCGCGCACGGTCATCCTCATCAGCCATGATCGCGACCTGCTCGACACCAGCGTCGATCACATCCTGCATTTCTTCAACGGCAAGCTCACCCTCTATCGCGGCGGCTTCACCGCGTTCGATCGCCAGCGCCGGGAGCGGCTGCTGCTGGACCAGAAGGCCCGCAAGAAGCAGGAGGGCCAGCGCGCCCACATGGAAGCCTTTGTCGCGCGCTTCCGTGCCAAGGCCTCCAAGGCCAAGCAGGCCCAGTCGCGCATGAAGGCGCTCGCCAAGATGGAGCCGCTGGCCGCCGAAGTGGGCGAGACCCAGGCCGCCATCTCCATCCGCCATCCCGAGAAGCTGCTCTCCCCGCCGATCGTGGTGCTGGACCGGGTCGAGGTCGGCTATGTGGAAAACAAGCCGATCCTGCGCAATCTCGACCTGCGCATCGACGAGGACGACCGTATCGCCCTCTTGGGGCCGAACGGCAACGGCAAGTCCACCTTCGCCAAGTTGCTGGCGGGCCGCCTCGCCCCCCAGAAGGGCAATGTGGTGCGCGCCGACAAGCTGGAGGTCGCCTATCTCGCCCAGCACCAGCTGGACGAGCTGATCCCCGGCGACAGCGCCGCCCAGCATGTGCGCAAGCTGATGCCCGACGCGCCCGAGGCCAAGGTGCGCGCGCGCGCCGCCGAAATGGGCTTTTCAGGTGCGGCGGCGGACACCAAGGTGTCGTCCCTCTCCGGCGGAGAGAAGGCGCGCCTGCTGCTCGGCCTTGCCGCCTTCAACGGCCCGCACATGCTGATCCTCGACGAGCCCACCAACCATCTGGACATCCAGGCGCGCGAGGCGCTGATCAACGCCATCAACGATTTTCCCGGCGCCGTGATCCTGGTGTCGCATGACCGGCATCTGCTGGAAGCCTGCGCGGAGCGCCTCTGGGTGGTCGGCGGCGGCACGGTGAAGCCCTATGACGGCGACCTCGACCAATATCGCCGCGAAGTGCTGAGCAAATCCAACGGCCGCATGACCGGCGACGGCAAGAAGGAGCGCATCGACGGCGAGGCGCCGGCCGAGGAAGCGGCGGATCTCGCTCCCTTGCGCAAGCGCCTCAAGGATGTCGAAGCGCAGGTGGCGAAGATCGAAAAGGATATCGCCGCCGTGGACAAGCGCCTGGCCGATCCGAAAATCGAGAAATTCCCCAATGACGCCGCCCGCCTGAACAAGCAGCGCGGCGATCTGGTGGACGCTTTGGCGCAGGCGGAAGAGGAATGGATCGCCGTCAGCGCCGATCTGGAAGCCTTGGCGCAGGCCGCGGAATAAGCGGCGCCAGCGCGGCGCTCTCACATGCGCAGCACCGCCCCGTCCGCCAGCGCCACCATCAATCCCTCATTGGCGCGCAGCGCGATTTCGCCGGCTATCCGCTCCTGCTCGCGATCGCAGAAGGTGGAGAGCAGCACCTCGCCCGCAAGCCCCGGCAAGGTCGCGTCCAGCGGCTCGGCGCCGAGATTGAGCGCCACCAGCACCCGCCCCGCGCCGGCGAGCGTGCGGACATAAAGCAGCAGATCGCCTTGCGCCGCGAGGGCGCGATAGGCGCCCAGCATCAGTTCCGCGCGCCCGCGCCGCACCTCGATCAGGCGCCGCACCAGGGTGAGCATGGAATGGCCATTGCCGCGCTGGGCGGCGACGTTCACCTCGGGAAAATCCGCCGCCAGGGGCAACCAGGGCTCGACGGTGGAGAAGCCGGCGAACGGGCCGTCGTCCCATTGCATGGGCGTTCGCACGCCGTCGCGGCCAAGGCCGAGGCCCGGCACGTTTTTCTCATAAGGGTCCTGCACCCGCTCGGGCGGAATGGGCACGTTGGCCATGCCGATCTCATCGCCATAATAAAGCGTGGGCGTGCCGCGCAGGGTCAGCAGCAGCATGGCCGCGACTCGCGCCTGGTCCGGCCCGACCCGGCTCGCGATGCGCGGGCGATCATGATTGCCCAGCACCCAATTGGGCCAGCCGCCGGCCGGCAAAGCGGCTTCATAATCGGCGATGAGCCGATCCAGCGCCCGGGCATTCCAGGGCGTCTCGAGCAGCGCGAAATTGAACGGCAGGTGCACGCCCTTCAGCTCCGCGCCGTAATAGGCGACCAGCCGCGCGATGGGCAGATAGATTTCCCCGACCAAGAGGCGATCTTGAAACTCATCAACCACCGCGCGCAAGCCGGCGATCACATCCTGAACCTCGGACAGGTCCGTGGTGTGGAGCGGCAGGAGGCGGGCATAGGGATTCATCCCCGTGACGAAGGCGGGGTTTTCCGGATTGTCGCGGAATTGGATGTCCTTCATCAGGTGCCAGATCACATCGACCCGGAAGCCATCGACGCCGCGCCGCATCCAGGTGCGCATGACGTCGTGAAGCGCCGCCACCACCTGCGGATTGCGCCAGTTGAGATCCGGCTGACGATCGAGGAAGGCGTGGTAATAATATTGCCCGCTGGCCGCATCGAACGCCCAGGCGCTGCCGCCGAACTCGGACAGCCAATTGTTGGGCGGCCCGCCATCCGCCGCCGGGTCGCGCCAGATGTACCAGTCGCGCTTGGGATTTTCGCGTGACGCGCGGGCTTCCTGGAACCAGGGATGCGCATCTGAGGTGTGATTGGGCACCAGATCCAGCAGCAGCTTCATGCCGCGCCCGTGCACCGCCGCCACCAGCCGGTCGAAATCCGCGAGCGTCCCGAACAGCGGGTGGATACCCACGTAATCGCTGACGTCATAGCCGAAATCGGCCATGGGCGAGGGGAAGATCGGCGATATCCAGATGGCGTCCACGCCGAGGTCGACGAGATAATCCAGCCGCGACAGCAGGCCCGGCAGATCGCCCACGCCATCGCCCGAGCCATCCTGGAAGGAGCGCGGATAAATCTGGTAGATCACCGCCGTCTGCCACCAGGACGTCGGGGGCCGGAGCGCTCCGGTCTCTTTTTCCGCATCCATGGATGGTCCTTCCCCTGGCTTCGGGCGCCGCGCGCCGCGCCGCAGCCATTCAAGCAGCCCGGCGCGACCGGCGCATTACGCTTCGCTCCGCCGGGCACGTGCAGCGGCGCGATCGTCATAACGGAAGGCGCGCCGCGCCGGTTCCGCGCCCCCGCCTCGGTTCGCCCGGCTTGCCGCCAATGGCCTGCGAAAGAAGGGGAACCGCCGCCGCTTTGGCGCGTTGCTTCCCTGACGGGCTCAGCCGGCCGTTTGCCGGACGAGAGCTGTTCGCCTTCTCCCGCCGCAGTGACGAGCCCATGCTGAACCTCTCCGAACCGCGCGCCAGCCATCAAAGTTCGGTTTCGGGCCGCCGTGCGCCCCGGCTGTATTTTCTCGATCCGATGCCGCCGGCCGCTTTCGTCCAGGCGTGCAGGCATGCGGCCGCCCTCGGCTTCGACGCGATCCTGCTCGCCTCCCCCTTCGCCACCGGCCGCGACAGAAGCGTATTCCTCAGCGCCGATCACGACCGGTTGAATGCGCGCTTCGAGCGGCCCGGCGATGCCCTCGACGCCGTCGCGGCCTTGACCGATGAGGCGCGCCAGCAGGGGATGGATCTGTTCCTGGATCTGGTGGTGGACCGCATCGCGGCGGACGGCCTTCTGCCCGCCATGGAGCCCTCCTGGTTCCTGCCCAGGGATGCCGAACCGGCGGTGCCCGATCCCCGCCGCCCGCCGGCGCGCGAGGGGGCGCAGGTAAACTTCGCCGATGCCGGGATCGCGGGTGCGGTCGCGGCCTATTTCGCCGATCTGGTCGGCGCCCTGGTGGATTGCGGCGTCGCCGGCTTTCGCTGTGATGCCCCGCAGCGGGTGCCAGCCGCGGTGTGGCGGACCATCATCGCCGCCGGGCGGGAAGCCGCAGCCGAGGCCCGCTTTCTCGCCTGGACGCCGGGTCTCACTCACGGGCAAATCGAAGCCTTGCTGCCGGCCGGCTTCGACGGCGGCTTTTCCTCGCTCGCGTGGTGGGATGTCCGCAAGCCCTGGCTCGCGCAGGAAATGGCGCTGCTGAACCGCCTCGGCCTCGTCATCGCGTTTCCCGAAGCGCCCTTCGGCGCACGCCTTGCGCCCCGGCCGGACGTTGGCGATCCCTCCCGCGCCCACCGACGGTCGCTCGCGCTCGCGGCCGCGCTGGGCGATGGATTGCTGGTGCCGGCCGGCTTTGAGTTCGGCGCGCGGGATCCCCTCGATCCGATGGGCACCATTGCAACCGACCTGACCCAATTGCAGGAGCAGGCCGCCTTCGATCTTTCGCCCGCACTCGCCGCGGCCAATGAAGCCATGGCGCGACGCGCCGTCCGTAGCGCCAGCGGACCCTGGCGGCTGATCTCGCCGCCCGCCGCCCCGCTCGCCGTTCTGCTCCGGGAGCGCGAGGACGGGGATGCGGTGGACCTTGTGATCGCCAATGCCAGCCTTGAACGCGAGGGCCACGCCAGCGGGGCCGCCTTGATGCCGCGCACCGACGGCTTCGCCCGGTTCGATGGGCCGGAGGAAATCGTCTTCGACACCGCGTCCAGCCTTTCCGTTGCGCCTGGCGCGGTGATCCGCCTGCACGGCCTGCGGCCCCATCCGGTTGTGCTGGAGGAGCAAGGCCGCAAGGGCGCCCTCAGTGCCGCGCGCGCCCAGCGCCTCGCCATCGAAGCGGTCAGCCCTGCCGTGGACGATGGTGCTTTTCCGGTGCGGCGCGTGGTCGGCGAGCGTATTTCCGTCGAGGCGGATGTGATGAGCGACGGGCATGACGCCATCGCTGTGGCCTTGCTCTGGAGGCCGGCCGATGATGCCGCTTGGCGCGAAGTGCGCATGGCCCCGCTCGGCAATGACCGCTATCGCGCCGATTTCCCCCTGGAGCGCCTGGGGCGCCATCTCTTCACCATCGAGGCGTGGCGCGACCCCTATGCGAGCTATCATCATGAGCTTTCAGCCAAGGTGAACGCGGGGCTCGACGTCTCGCTGGAGATCGATGAAGGCCGCGCGCTGGTGGCCGGCGCCTCGGCGACGGGCGAAGCGGGGGCCCGCATCGCCGAACTTGCGCGCGCCTTGGCACAGGCCGATGGGCCGGCGGCGCGCGACCTGCTTTTGAGCCCACGGACGCAGGAGATTCTTGCCGCAAGCGACGTGCGGCCGTTTGCGGTGCGCCATCCCCGCATGTTCCCGGTGGATGCCGAGCGCGAGCGCGCCGCCTTCGCCGCCTGGTACGAGATTTTCCCCCGTTCCACCTCGGGCGATGCGACCCGCCACGGCACCTTCGACGATGTGATCGCCGATCTGCCCCGCATCCGCGACATGGGGTTCGACGTGCTCTATTTCCCGCCGATCCATCCCATCGGCGCGAAGAACCGCAAGGGGCGGGACAACACCCTCACCCCCGCCCCGGACGATCCGGGAAGCCCCTATGCCATCGGCTCGCACGAGGGCGGGCACGAGGCAGTGCATCCCCAATTGGGGACGCCCGCGGACTTCCGCCGCATGCTGGCGGCCGCGAAGGACCATGGGCTTGAGATCGCGCTGGATTTCGCCATCCAGTGCGCCCCCGATCATCCCTGGCTCGCCGCGCACCCCGGCTGGTTCGACTGGCGCCCCGACGGCAGCATCAAATATGCGGAAAATCCGCCGAAGAAATATCAGGACATCGTCAATGTGGACTTCTTCGCGAAGGATGCCGTGCCCGACCTGTGGCTGGCCCTGCGCGACGTGGTGCTGCACTGGATCGACCAGGGGGTGCGCCTGTTCCGCGTCGACAATCCGCACACCAAGCCCTTCCCCTTCTGGGAATGGCTGATCGGCGACATCCGCGCGCAGCATCCCGACGCGGTGTTCCTGGCGGAGGCCTTTACCCGGCCTAAAATTATGCACCGGCTGGCGAAGATCGGCTTTTCCCAATCCTATACATATTTCACTTGGCGAAACACGAAGGCGGAACTCATTCAGTACATGAATGAACTGACGGTTCCGCCGGTCAGCGAGTTTTATCGGCCGCATTTCTTCGTCAATACGCCCGACATCAATCCCTATTATCTCCAGACCTCGGGCCGCCCCGGCTTCCTGGCCCGCGCCGCCCTCGCCGCCACCCTCTCCGGGCTGTGGGGCATGTTCTCCGGCTTCGAATTGTGCGAGGCGGATCCGGTTCCGGGCAAGGAGGAATACAAATCCTCCGACAAATATGAGATTCGCGCCCGAAATTACGGTTCAGAGGGCGGGATAAGTGCCGAGATCACCCTTCTCAACCGTATTCGTCGGGAGAATCCGGCGCTGCGTTCCCATCGCGGCCTGCTGTTCCTCAATGCCTGGAACGACCAGATCCTGGCGTTTGCGAAATTCACCCCAGACCGCGACAACCTTCTGGTAATTCTCGTGAATCTCGACCCGCACGCGGCGCAGGGGTGCGATTTCGAGATTCCTCTGTGGGAACTCGGCCTGCCCGACCATGCCACCATCCATGTGGAAAATCTCATTCATGATCAATCCTTTAGCTGGAGCGGCAAGATCCAGCACCAGCATCTCGAGCCGGCCCTTCCGTTCGCGATCTACCGCCTGTCCGGGGAGGCCTGAATGAGCGAACCGGCCGCCGGCAGCGCCAATCCTTATTGGTATAAGGATGCTGTTATTTATCAAGTCCATGTAAAATCATTCTTCGATGCCAACAATGATGGAATCGGCGATTTCCCAGGCTTGCTGTCAAAGCTGGATTATATTGCGGATCTCGGCGTCGATACGATATGGCTCCTGCCATTCTACCCCTCTCCACGCCGCGATGACGGCTACGATATCTCGCTTTACGAAGGCGTTTCGCCCGATTACGGGACGATGGAGGATGCCCGCCGCTTCATAGAGGCGGCTCACGCGCGTGGTATTCGCGTCATCACGGAACTGGTCATCAACCATACGTCCGATCAACATCCATGGTTCCAAGCCGCCAGATCCGCCCCGAAAGGATCTCCTGAGCGTAATTATTATGTATGGGCGGATGATGACCACGGATATTCTGGAACACGCATCATCTTTCTTGATACCGAGAAATCAAATTGGACTTATGATCCCGTTGCCGGTCAATATTTTTGGCACAGATTTTATTCGCATCAGCCAGATTTAAACTTCGATAATCCGGAGGTGCTGGAGCGGGTTCTCTCTGTCATGCGATTCTGGCTGGACATGGGGGTGGACGGGCTGCGGCTGGATGCCGTCCCCTATCTGATCGAGCGTGAAGGGACATCCAACGAGAATTTGGATGAGACCCACACCATTTTGAAAAAGATCCGCGCCCATCTTGATGAGAATTATACCGGTCGAATGCTGCTTGCAGAAGCCAATATGTGGCCGGAAGATACTCAGCAATATTTTGGATCGGAGGGAGATGAATGCCACATGGCGTTTCATTTCCCACTTATGCCCCGTATGTACATGGCGATTGCGAAAGAAGACCGATTTCCAATCACCGATATCTTGCGGCAGACGCCAGCGATCCCGGAACATTGCCAATGGGCGATCTTCCTGCGCAACCACGATGAGCTGACGCTGGAAATGGTGACGGATTCCGAGCGTGACTATCTCTGGAGCGTGTATGCCGCCGACCGCCGCGCCCGCATCAATCTGGGAATTCGCCGCCGTCTTGCGCCATTGCTTGAGCGCGACCGCAGGCGCATCGAATTGATGAATGCGTTATTGTTCTCCATGCCGGGAACGCCTGTTATTTACTATGGCGATGAGATCGGAATGGGCGACAACATTCACCTCGGCGACCGTGACGGCGTGCGCACGCCCATGCAATGGTCGCCGGACCGCAACGGCGGCTTCTCCCGCGCCGATCCGGAAAGCCTTGTGCTGCCGCCAATTCAGGATCCGCTGTATGGCTATTATGCGCTGAATGTGGAAGCGCAATTGCGCGATCCCCATTCGCTGCTGAATTGGACGCGGCGCGTGCTGGCGATCCGCAAACGGCACAGCGCATTCGGCCGCGGTACCTTCCGCCTGCTCTATCCGGGAAACCGCAAGATACTTGCCTATCTGCGCGAATACCAGGAAGAGACCATATTATGCGTGGCGAACCTGTCGCAGACCTTGCAGGCGGTCGAGCTTGATATTGTGGAATTCGAGCATCGCGTTCCGGTCGAGATGGTGGGGGGAACGCCCTTTCCGCCCGTCGGCCGCCTGCCCTATCTGCTGACTTTGCCGGCCTATGGCTTCTATGCCTTCTACCTCTCGAAGGAGGTCGCCGAACCCAGTTGGCATGCTCCGCCGCCCGAGCAACTTCCTGAATTCATTACGCTTGTGCTCCGCTCGGGCCTACCGGAGGTCGGACGAGACCGCCACAAGGCGCTGCTGGAAAGCGAGGCTTTGCCCGCCTATATCGGCCGCCGCCGCTGGTTTGCCTCCAAGAATGAGAAGCTGGGCGCGGTCCGCATCGCCTGGTCCCTGCCGCTCCCGGCCGGCGCCGACCGTTCAGAACTGCTGCTCGCCGCCATCGACGTGGAGGTGGGCGGGCGCACCGAGCAATATATGATGCCGCTCGCCATCGCCTGGGAGGACCAGCAGCCCGCTCCGCTGGTGACCCAGCTCGCCCTCTCGCGGGTGCGCCAGGGCCGCCGGGTGGGATATCTCACCGATGCGCTCACCCTCGACGCCATGCCCCATGCGGTGATCGCCGCCCTGCGCAAGGAAATGGCCTTGCCCATTCCCGATGGCGGCGACCTGCGCTTCGTACCGACCGCACGGCTCGGCGCGATGGAAATCCCGCCCGAAACGCCGGTGCTGCGTATCGCGGCAGAGCAATCCAACTCCACCATCATCATCGAGAACTTGGCGGTGTTGAAGGTTGTACGTCGCACGGTGTTCGGCATCCATCCGGAATCCGAGATGGCGCGCCACCTCACCGAACAGGATTATGCCAACACGGCCCCACTGCTCGGGGAAGTGGTGCGCTTCGATGGCGAGAGCCGACCCGCCGTGGTCGCGCTGCTGCTGGGCCATGTGCGCAACCAGGGCGACGGCTGGACCTGGATGATCGAGCAACTGCGCCGCGCGCTCGGCGCCACCACGCCGGCCGGCGAAGAAAAGGGCGCCGCGTTCGACGAGCAGATCAACGGCCTCACCCCATTTATCCGAGCCACAGGGCGCAGGCTCGCCGAACTGCACGCGGTCCTGGCGCGTCCGAGCGACGACCCGGCCTTCGCCCCGACCACCGCTGAGGCCGAGGATGCCGCCGCATGGGGCACGCAGGCAACGGCGGAGCTTTCCAACGCTCTGGATATCCTGGCCGCGCACGGTCCGTTCGAGGATGCGGAGACGGACGCGCGCGTGCGTGCCCTTCTCGACAGCCGCGCCGCGTTGCTGGGGGCGGCGGATGCCCTCGCCCAGACCTCCGTGGGGGCGCTGATGACGCGCATTCACGGAGATTTCCATCTCGGGCAGATCCTGGTGTCCGGCGGCGATGCCTATATCATCGACTTTGAGGGCGAGCCCCGGCGCACCATCGCCGAACGCCGCGCCAAGACCAGTCCGTGGCGCGACGTGGCGGGCCTCATGCGCTCGCTGGATTATGTGCGCGCCGCCATCGACGCGCCCGCAAGCGAAATCCGCGCATGGGAAACGGCGGCGGAGCGCCAGGCCCTTCTGGAGCGCTTCCGCAACCGGGCCGAACGCAGCTTCCTCAGCGGCTACACCGAAGGCGGCGGACCCTCGGCGAGCATCGACCGGCGGCTGCTCGATCTCTTCCTGCTGGAAAAGGCCGCTTACGAGGTGGCGTACGAGGCGGCCAACCGGCCGGCCTGGATCGGCTTCGCGGTGCGCGGCCTGCATGACCTTGCCGTGCGGCTCGCCGGTGCGGCCGAATTGGAACGCGAGCCAAGCCTGGAGGATGCCCGTTGAACATTCTCCCGCGCCAGCCAGGAGGACCCGCGATGACCATCGCTGAGCACATCGAGACCGGCCTAGCGCTCGATCCCGCCGCCGTCGAAGCGTTGGTTGAGGGGCGCCACGGCGATCCGTTCGCCCTGCTCGGTCCCCATCGGATCGGGCACGACCTCGTGCTGCGGACCTTTCAGCCGGGGGCGCGCGAGGTTGAGGTGGTGGACCCTGTCACCGGCGCGCACATGGCAACGCTCTCGCAGGTGCATCCCGCAGGGCTGTTTTCCGGCAAGCTCCCGTCGGCCGAGGGTCGCAAGGAAGCGGACCTGCCGCCGCGCTATCGTTTGCGGATCCGCTGGGGCGACGGCGGCATGCAGGAGAGCGAAGACCCTTATGCCTTTCCCCCTTTGCTGGGCGATCTCGACCTTTACCTGCTGGGCGAAGGCACCCACCTCGGTCTTTCCGAAGTGCTGGGCGCCCACGTGGCGAGCGTGGATGGGATAAGCGGCGTGCGGTTCGCCCTGTGGGCGCCCAACGCGCGCCGGGTGTCGGTGGTGGGCGATTTCAACGGCTGGGACGGACGCCGCAATCCCATGCGGCAGCGCCAGTCCGCCGGGATATGGGAGATCTTCATTCCCCGGCTCGGCGCCGGCGCGCGCTACAAGTTCGAACTGCTGGGGGCGGACGGCAACCTTTTGCCGCTGAAGGCGGATCCGCTGGCGCGTGCGGCGGAACTGGCACCCGCGACCGCGTCCATCGTGGCCGATCCCGCGCCGTTCCACTGGACCGACACCGGCTGGATGGAGCAGCGCCCTGCGCGCCAGGATGCGCAGGCGCCGATCTCGATCTATGAGCTGCATCCCGGCTCCTGGATGCGCCATCTGGACGACGGCAGAAGCTTCACCTGGGAGGAACTGGGCGACCGTCTCATTCCCTACGTGGCCGACATGGGCTTCTCCCATATCGAGCTGATGCCGGTGATGGAACATCCCTTCGGCGGCTCCTGGGGATACCAGCCCCTGGGGCTGTTCGCGCCGACCGCCCGGTTCGGCCCGCCCCATGCCTTTGCCCGGTTCGTGGATCGCTGCCATGCCGCTGGCATCGGCGTGCTGCTGGACTGGGTGCCGGCGCACTTTCCGAGCGACGCCCACGGCCTCGCCCAGTTTGACGGGACCGCGCTCTATGAGCATGCCGACCCGCGCGAGGGGTTCCACCACGACTGGAACACGCTGATCTATAATTTCGGCCGCTCGGAAGTCTCCGGCTTCCTCATCGCCAGCGCGCTCGAATGGTTGCGGCACTTCCATGTGGACGGGCTGCGCGTGGATGCGGTGGCGTCCATGCTGTACCGCGACTATTCCCGCAAGCCTGGCGAATGGGTGCCCAACATCCATGGCGGGCGGGAAAATCTGGAAGCGGTCGCCTTCCTGAGGCGGCTGAACGAGACGGTGCACGCCGAGGCCCCCGGCGCCATCATGGTGGCCGAGGAATCCACCGCCTGGCCGGGCGTCACCGCGCCCGTTGCGCTGGGCGGGCTCGGCTTCGATTTCAAATGGAACATGGGGTGGATGCACGACACCCTGCGCTATATCGGTCACGCGCCGATCCACCGGCGCTACCACCATCACGACATGACGTTCGCGCTCGTCTACGCCTTCTCGGAGCGCTTCGTCCTGCCGATTTCCCATGACGAAGTGGTGCACGGCAAGGGGTCCCTGCTCGGCCGCATGCCGGGCGATACCTGGCAGCGCATGGCCAATCTGCGGGCCTATTTCGGCTTCATGTTCGGCCATCCCGGCAAGAAGCTTCTGTTCATGGGCTGCGAGTTCGGCCAGACGAGCGAGTGGAACCACGATGCAGAGCTGCCCTGGTTCCTCCTGGACGATGCGCTCCATCGCGGCGTGCAGAAGCTGGTGCGCGATCTGAACGCGCTCTATCGCGCCGTGCCCGCCCTGCATGTCCGCGATACCACGCCGGACGGCTTCGCCTGGATCGTCGGGGACGACGTGGACAATTCGGTGTTCGCCTTCTTCCGCTTCGCCGATACGGGCGGGCCGGTCCTGGTGGTCGCCAACATGACGCCGGTGCCGCGCCACGGGTATCGGATCGGCGTGCCGCAGGGCGGTCCATGGGAGGAAATGCTGAATACGGATGCCGCTGAATACGGCGGCTCCGGCATCGGCAATCTCGGCGCTGTCGAGGCAATCGACGGCGGGAGCCACGGCCAGCCCTTTTCGGTCAGCCTCAGCCTGCCGCCGCTGGGCGCGCTATTCCTGCGGCCGAAGGAAACGCCATGACGCTACCGCCGCTCCCCGATCGTCTGGAGGCGGGGCGGCCTTATCCCCTTGGCGCGGTGCCGAATGGCCTCGGCACAAATTTCGCGGTGTTTTCCGCCAATGCGGAAAAGGTGGAACTGTGCCTGTTCGAACCCTCCGGCCGGCGCGAGGTGGCCCGCTTCACCCTGCCCGAATGCACGGATGAGGTCTGGCACGGCTATCTGCCCGGCGCCTTCGAGGGCCTAGTCTATGGCTATCGCGCCCACGGCCCGTTCGATCCAGCGCGGGGGCATCGCTTCAATCCCGCCAAGCTGTTGCTTGATCCCTATGCACGGCAGATCACCGGCGCCCTGCGCTGGTCGGACGCCCTGTTCGGCTATCGCATCCACGGCGGACGGGCCGATCTTTCGCTGGACCGGCGCGACAGCGCGGCCGCCATGCCGAAAGCCGTCGTCGTGGGCGAGGCGACGGACTGGGGCGACGACCGCGCACCCAATGTGCCGTGGGAAGACACGGTCATCTATGAAGCCCATGTGCGCGGCCTCTCCATGGGGCGCACCGACATGCGCGCCCACGAGCGCGGCACCTTCGCGGCCCTCACCCATCCGCGCTTCATCGAGCATCTGCAGAGGCTCGGCATCACTGCGATCGAGCTGATGCCGGTGCACGCCTTCCTTCAGGACCGCTTTCTGCTGGAACGGGGGCTGCGCAATTATTGGGGCTATTCCACCCTCGCCTTCTTCGCGCCTGAACCGAGCTTCCTGTCCACCGGGTCGCTGCAGGAGATGCGCGCCGCCATCCGCCGCCTGCATGCCGCCGGCATCGAGGTGATCCTCGATGTGGTCTATAACCACACCTGCGAGGGCAATGAGCTTGGCCCGACGCTCTCGTTCCGCGGCCTCGACAATGCCAGCTATTACCGTCTCGTGCCCGGCGACGAGCGCTATTACATCAACGACACCGGCTGCGGAAACACGGTCAATCTCAGCCATCCACGCGTGCTGCAAATGGTGATGGATTCGCTGCGCTATTGGGCCACCGCCTTCCGCATCGACGGCTTCCGCTTTGATCTCGGGGTCACCCTGGGGCGTGAGGGCACGGGGTTCGATCCCGGCTCCGGCTTCTTCGATGCGGTGCGGCAGGATCCGATACTCGCGCGCTGCAAGCTGATCGCCGAGCCCTGGGACATCGGGCCGGACGGCTACCAGCTCGGCTGCATGCCGCCGGGCTTCGCGGAATGGAACGATGCCTTCCGGGACGGCGTGCGGCGGTTCTGGAGCCGCGAGCCGGGACGGCGCGGCGATCG
>NCEH01000033.1 GCA_002304505.1 Rhizobiales bacterium 32-66-11
GCGCGCATCGACAATCGGGTGCAGCACATCTAGGGCACGCTCGGTAACCCATGGCCATTGCAACCACTTTCGATCCTGAAGTTCTGCTTCAGCCCATCAGCGAGGAGGCGCCTTGCGGCACCGATCCGCGCGCCGATATCTCCGTCACGTCGCGCTATCTGCGCGTGAAGGATGCCCGTGCCATGGCCCGGCGCGCCGAGCGCGCCAATGATGTCGACAATGACGGCGCGCCCCCGCTGCAAGAGTGGGGCGACGTGGTCGACCTGTCGGGCGAGATCCTGTCCCTGGAGGGCAAGGACCTCGAGGTGATGGCCTGGATGATCGAAGGCATGGTGCGGATCGACGGCTATAGCGGCCTCTATACCGCGCTGAAGGTGGCCGAGGGGCTGGTCGCCACCTTCTGGGAAGGCATCCACCCGCTGCCCGACGAGGATGGGAACGAGGCGCGACTCGCACCATTCATCGGCCTCAACGGCGTGGACGGGCAGGGCACGCTGATCCAGCCGCTGCGCAAGCTGCCGATCACCGCCGGCGATCCGCCGTATGCCTTCTGGCAGTATGAGCAGGCGAACGATATCGTCCACATCGCCGATCAGGCCAAGCGCGACGCGCGGCTCGCGGCGGGTGGGCTGACGCTTGATGCCTTCACCGCATCGGTGCAGGCGACCCAGGCCTCCTTCTATTCCAATCTCGTGGCCGAGCTCGAAGCCTGCCTGGAAGCGCTGAACGCGCTCTCCGAGGCGTTCAGCGCGCATGTGGGCCGCGATGCGCCGCCGGCCGGCACCATCCGCGGCGTGCTGACGGGCGTGCTGGATGCCGTGCGGGTGTTCGCCGCCGACAAGCTCGCCCAGGCCGCGCAGCAGAGCGAGATGCACACTTCCCAGTCCGATGGCCCGGCCGAGGAAGGCGGCACCGCCGGTGCCGCGCAGAGCGGGCAAACGGGAGCCTTCGGCGCGCCTTCGAACCGGGAGGATGCATTGCGGCAGATCCTGCGCATCGCCGCCTATTTCCGCGAGCATGAGCCGCATTCGCCGATTTCCTACACGCTGGAGGAGATCGTTCGGCGCGGGCGCATGCCGCTCGGCCAGCTTCTGGACGAGCTGATCATCGACCACGATGCCCGCCGCTATTTCTACATCGCCTCTGGCCTGAAGGCGCCGGAAGTGGAGAGTTGACCGCCCCGGCCGCCGCGCCGGATGTCGGAAATCGTAACGCCAACTGCGTAGCCGAGAACAAGGGGTTGAAGCGCGATGCCCAGCATTCACGAAAAGCTAAACCGCGTGCGCAAGCCGCGTGTCCACATCACGTATGATGTCGAGACCGAAGGCGCGGTCGTCCAGAAGGAACTGCCCTTCGTTGTCGGCGTGCTCGGCGATTTCTCGGGCGATCCCACCGAGCCGCTGAAGCCGCTGAACGATCGCAAGTTCATCCAGATCGACCGGGACAATTTCGACCAGATCCTGGCGCGCATGACCCCCGGCCTGAAGCTGAAGGTGGACAATACCCTCGCCGACGACGGCAGCCAGATGACCGTCGAGCTGGGCTTCAAGTCCATGGACGATTTCGACCCGGCCTCCGTGGTGCAGCGCGTGGAACCCCTGCGCAAGCTGATGGAAGCGCGCGACCAGCTGCGCGACCTGCTCTCCAAGGCCGACCGCTCGGAAAACCTGGAAAGCCTGCTTGAGCAGATCCTGACCAAGGAAGAAGACCTGAAGACGCTGAGCAGCCAGCTCGGGCTCGAAGCCGAAACCGAAAAGAAGGAGGGCTGACCATGGCCGACGCTCAGACCCAGGAAGGCGCCGCCCCGGAGGGCGCAGTCGCCGAAGCCGGTACCCCCTCCTTCCTCGACCAGGCGATCGCTGCCACCAAGCAGACCGATCCCGACCGCACCGCCGAACTGCTGCGCACCTTCACCCGCGAAGCGCTGTCCGGCACGGTCACCTATTCCAAGAACCTGTCGCAGACCATCAACAATGCCATCAAGGGCATTGACGCGAAGATCTCGACCCAGCTCAACGCCATCATGCACCATGCGGACTTCCAGAAGCTGGAAGGCACTTGGCGCGGCCTGAACTATCTGGTGATGAATTCGGAAACCGGCGCGGGCATGAAGATCCGCGTCATGAACTGCACCAAGAAAGAGCTCTACAAGAGCCTCACCAAATCCTCCGAATTCGACCAGAGCACGATCTTCAAGAAGATCTACGAGACCGAGTTCGGCAGCCCCGGCGGCGAGCCCTATGGCGCGCTCATCGGCGATTACGAATTCTCCAACCATCCCGAGGACATCGAGCTGCTCACGCAGATGTCCTCCGTGGCGGCCGCGGCGTTCGCTCCGTTCATCGCCGCCTCCAGCCCGAAGCTGTTCGGCTTCGACGATTACACCGAGCTGTCCAAGCCGCGCGACCTGGAGAAGATCTTCGACTCCATCGAATATGCCAAGTGGCGTTCGTTCCGCGACAGCGAGGATTCCCGCTTCGTCACGCTGACCCTGCCGCGCACGCTCGCCCGCCTGCCCTACGGCGCCGACACCAAGCCGGTGGAAGCGTTCGATTATGAGGAGGCTCCGGTGGTCAATGGCGTGCCGCGCGCCATGAACCATTCCGACTACACCTGGATGAACTCGGCCTATGTGCTCGGCGTGCGCCTGACCGACGCGTTCGCCCAGCACGGCTGGTGCACCGCCATCCGCGGCGCCGAGGGCGGCGGCAAGGTGGAGAACCTGCCGAGCCACGTCTTCGTCTCCGACGACGGCGACAGCGACCAGCAGTGCCCGACGGAAATCGGCATCACCGATCGCCGCGAGGCCGAACTCTCCAAGCTCGGCTTCCTGCCGCTCTGCCACTACAAGGGCACGGACTATGCCGTGTTCTTCGGCGCGCAGACCACGCAGAAGCCCAAGAAGTACGACCGCCCCGAGGCGACCGCCAATGCGGCGATCTCGGCGCGCCTGCCCTATATGATGGCCACCTCGCGCTTTGCCCATTATCTGAAGATCATGGGACGCGACAAGGTGGGCTCCTTCATGGAGGCCAGCGACTGCGAGAAGTGGCTGAACCGCTGGATCATCAATTATGTCAACGGCAATCCCGATGCCGGCCAGGATATGAAGGCCAAGTATCCGCTCGCCGAGGCCAAGGTCGAAGTGCGCGAGATTCCCGGCAAGCCCGGGTCTTACAACGCGGTCGCCTGGCTGCGTCCGTGGCTGCAGATGGAAGAGCTGACCACCTCGCTGCGCATGGTGGCCCGCATCCCGACCGCGTCCTGAACTGATTGAGCGCCACGGGAGGACACCCGTTTGGACTCCCTGGTGGACCAACTGCACCCGGGCCCGGAGGCATCGCCTTCCGGGCCCGGTCCCTTGCCGGGCGCGGGCCGGTCGTCGGATCTCGACCCGCTGGTCCCGCTGCCGCCGCCGCTGCGCCGCCATGCCATCGACATGGCGCTCGGCCGCGCCGATGACGCGCGCCTGACCGCGTTTCTGGCCGAGGACGATCCCCTGCGTGCGCTCATCGCCTGGTTCGGCGAGGATCTGGCGCAGATGCCCAAGGGCACGGCGCTCGCCGGCTTGATCGACCGCGACATCGCGTTTCTCGACGAATTGCTTACCGACCAGCTGAATGCGGTGCTGCACCACGAGCGCTTCCGTGCGCTCGAGGCCTCCTGGCGCGGGCTGGCCTATCTCGGCGCCTGCGCCGCCGCCGCCCAGAAGGTGGTGGTGCGAGTGCTCAACCTGTCCTGGAGCGAGGTGTGCGCCGATTTCGACCGCGCCTCGGATTTCGACCAGAGCCATCTGTTCGGCAAGGTCTATAATGAAGAATTCGGCATGCCCGGCGGCCTGCCCTATGGCGTGCTGCTGTGCGACTACCAGGTGCAGCATCGCCCCACGCTCGATCATCCGACCGATGATGTGGCCGGCCTCGCGGGGCTCGCGGGCGTGGCCGCGGCGGCCTTCGCCCCGGCGATCCTCGGCGCCTCCCCCCGCATGCTCGGCCTCGACAGTTTTTCCGAGCTAAGCCACCTGCCGAGCCTGAGCGGGCTGTATCGCGGAGCGGAATACGCCCGTTTCGAGCGGCTGCGCGCCACCGACGACGTGCGCTTCCTCGGGCTCGTGCTGCCGCGCGTGCTCATGCGCAAGCCCTATACCCAGGACGGGGTCGCCGGCGTCGGCTTCCGCTATCGCGAGGATCTGCGCGGCCTCACCGAGGAGGACATGTGCTGGGGCAGCGCGATCTATCCCTTCGGCGAAGTGCTGATCCGCGCCTTCGACCAGCACGGCTGGTTCGCGGATATCTGCGGCACCCGGCGCGACGAGATCGACAACGGCCTCGTCACCGGCATCGCGGCGCCGAGCGCGGAAACCGATACGCCGGGCGTGGTGGATCGGTTCGGCAGCGAGCTTGCGATCGCCAACCAGACCGAGTTCGACCTCTGGCAGATGGGCTTCATGACGGTGAATGTCTGCAAGGACACGCCCTATCTGGTGTTCCATTCCAGCCCGTCGATCCAGAAAGTGCCGCAGGGCGGGCATTCGGCGGCGAATGTGAACGCGCGCCTCTCGGCCATGCTGCGCTATATCCTGTGCGTCTCGCGCTTCGCCCATTATGCCAAGGTGAAGATCCGCGACCGGATCGGCGCCTATGTGAATGCCGAGGCGTGCGAGCGCGACCTTCAGACCTGGCTGCACTCCTATTGCCTCGGCAATGACGATGCCGGCCCCGATATGAAGGCCCGCTACCCACTGCGCGAGGCGAGCGTCGAGGTGAAGGCGGTGCCGAGCCGCCCCGGCACCTTCGCCTGCGTCATGCATCTGCGCCCCCATTTCCAGCTCGACCAGATCTTCACCACCTTCAAGCTCGTCACGGACGTGGCCATCGCCTCGTCGCGGACCGGCTGAACCGACGTCAGGAGACTCTCCCATGACCGATTCCGCGCTGAAGATTTTCGAAGCCGGCCGTCTGAGCGACGCCATCGCCGCCGGAAACGCCGAGGTCAAGGCGGCCCCGCAGGACATCCAGCGGCGCAGCCTGCTGGCCGAGCTGCTGTGCGTCGCCGGCGATCTGGAGCGGGCCGAACGCCAGTTCGACGCCATCGCCACCCAGGATCCCACCACCGCCGTCCGCGTCGCGGCGCTGCGCCAGCTCGTCCGCGCCGACATGGCCCGCCGCCAGGTGTGGACCGAGGGCCGCATGCCGGAATTCGCCGGCACCCCGCCCGAGCACGTGACCCTGCGCCTGGAAGCGCTGATGCATCTGCGCGAAGGCCGCGCCGAGGAAGCCGGCGCCTGCCTCGCGCGCGCCGAGGAGGCCCGCCCGGTGGTCGCCGGCACGCATAATGGGGTGCCGTTCGAGGATTTCCGCGACCTTGACGATCTCACCGCCGGCATCTTCGAAGTGATGACCGTGACCGGCAAATATTTCTGGATTCCCCTGGAGCAGGTGGACGAAGCGGTGTTCACGGTGCCGAGCCGCCCGCTCGACAGCGCCTGGCGCACGGTGCAGATGAGCGTGCGCGGCGGGCCGGAAGGGGAAGTGGTGGTTCCCGCCACCTATCCCGTGCTCTCCGGCGAGCTGCGCGAGGCGCTGCGGCTCGGCCGCGCCACCGACTGGATCGAGGACCGCGCCGGCTTCGTCACCGGCCAGGGCCTGCGCTGCTTCCTGGTGGGCGAGGAGAGCGTCTCGATCCTGGATCTGCGCGCGCTCGCCTTCACTTCGGCGGTGTCCGCGCAGCAGGACGCTCCCGCCGCATGAGGCGCCCGGAGCAACTGGCCCCGCTCGGTCTTTCGCTGGTGGACCGGCTGCTCGACGCGGACCGGCCCACGGTGGCCGCGTTCCGCGACGGGTTGCGGCGCGACCTGGAGGAATTGCTCAACACCGACCGGCGGGTGATCGGCTGGGCGGCGGATCTCACCGAGCTGGACACCTCGCTGGTCAATTTCGGCGTCATGTGCCTGTCCACTGTCAATCTGTCGACGGAGCAGCGGCGCGCGCAGGTGGTGGAGGAAATCGGCGACATCATCCGGCAATGGGAGCCGCGGCTTGCGAACATGCGGGTCAGCGCGGTGCCCAATGTGGATTCCAGCGATCGCTCGCTGCGCATGCGCATCGAGGCGGAGATCCTGATCGAGCCCTCCCCCGAACCCATGATCTTCGATACCCTGATCGACCCGCTGGGCAATACGGTTTCCCTTACGAGTGCACGCAGTGACTGACGATCTTCTCTCCTATTACAACCGCGAGATCGCCTATCTGCGGCAGATGGCGAGCGAATTCGCCAGCGCCAATCCCAAGATCGCGGGCCATCTGCGCCTGTCGGGCGATGCCATCGACGATCCCCATGTGGCGCGGCTGATGGAGGGCGTCGCCTTCCTCAACGCCCGCATCGGCCGCAAGCTCGACGATGAATTCCCCGAGTTGGTGAATGCGCTGCTGGAGGTGCTCTACCCGCATTATCTTGCGCCGATTCCCTCCATGGCGACGGTGCAGTTCCAGCCCAAGGCGGAGATGACCGGGCCGCAGCTCATTCCTGCCGACACCGAGCTGGAATCCGAGGCGGTGCAGGGCGAGGTCTGCCGCTTCCGCACCCGCTATCCCGTGACGCTCTGGCCGATCGTGCTGAACGACGCCTCGATGACCGGGCGGCCCCTGGTGGCGCCGCCCAATCCCGCCGCCGAGGGCGCGGCCGCGGTGCTGCGCCTCTCGCTCGCCTGTACCACGCCGGGCGTCACCTTCACCCAGCTCCAGCCCGACAAGCTGCGGGTGTATCTGCGCGGCCAGCCGCATCAGGTTTACACGCTCCAGCAATTCATCCTGAACAACACCGTCTCCATCGCCTTGGCGGACGGGGTGGGCGACCAGAATCCGGTGATCCTGCCGCCGAGCGCGGTCTCGCCGGTGGGATTCGGCGCCGAAGACAACATGCTGCCCTATCCCCCGCAATCGCAGCACGCCTATCGCCTGCTGACCGAATTCTTCGTCTTCCCCGAGAAATTCCTGTTCTTCGACATCGACCTTTCCGCCAAGGTGCTGCGCGACGCCGGCGCGGCGATGGATGTGTTCTTCTATTTCGACCGCACCGACGTGACGCTGGAGCGCACCGTCTCCCGCGAGCTGTTCGCGCTCGGCTGCACGCCCATCATCAATCTGTTTCCCCAGCGCGCCGAACCCATGGTGCTCTCACAGAACCGCTATGAGCATCGCGTCATTCCCGATGCCCGCCGGCAGGGCGTGCTGGAGGTGCACTCCATCCTGTCCGTCATCGGCACCGACGCCGATGGCGAGCAGCGGCCCGTGCTGCCCTTCTATGCCCGCCGGCGCGCCGGCCGCGAGGTGAATGCCCCGGCCTATTGGGCCTCTTCCCGCCGGCCTGCGAGCGGGCGCGATCCGGGCACCGAGGTGTTCCTCTCCTTCGTCGATCTCGATCGCGACCCCACCGGCCAGCAGGATTGGGTGGTGTCGCTGGAAACCCTGTGCCTCAACCGCGACCTGCCCTCCAAGCTGCCCTATGGCGGCGGCCATCCCTATCTCAAGCCGGTGCACGGCATCGGCACGGTGGGCGAGATCAGCTGCATTTCCCCGCCGACGCGCACGCTGCGCCTCGGGCCAGGGCAGGGGCATCGCTGGCAGCTGGTCTCGCATCTGCTGCTCAATCATCTCTCGATTTCCGGCACTCATGGCCTTGAGGCGCTGAAGGAAATCCTGCGGCTCTATGATTTCCGCGATTCCGCCGAGAGCTATCGGTTGATCGACGGCATCGTCGAATTGACCGCCCAGCGCGGCACGGCGCGCGCGCCGGTGCGGCCGGGGGATGTGGCCTGGGGCGACGCCATCTGCCGCGGCATCGACATCGGCATCGAGTTCGATCCCGCCAATTTCAGCGGCAGCTCCATGTTCCTTTTCGCCATGGTGCTGGATCAGTTCTTCGGGCTCTATGCCTCAATCAACTCCTTCACGCGGCTGACCGCCACGATCAAGGGACAGTCAGGAACCCTGTGCACATGGCCCGCTCGCGCCGGATACCGTCCGCTACTGTAATCGAGCAGCTCATCGCCACGCCGGAGAGCTTCGATCTGATCCAGGCGGTGCGCGTGCTGGAGCGGCGGTGGCGCGACAAGCAGGGGCCGAACCACGATCAGCGGGGCAGCTGGTCGTCCGCCTTCGGCGATGAACGCGACGTGCATCTCGATGCGGTGCGCTTCGTCTCCGAGCCCTCGCTCAAATATCCCACCGCCACCATCACCCGCGCGGTCGCTCCGCAGGGGGAGGGGCCGGTTCAACTCACGGTCGCGCTGTTCGGCCTCATCGGGCCGCTCGGCGTGATGCCTTATGGCTATACCAATCTTGCAACCCAGAGCCTGCACGAGAAAAATCCCGCCTTCGCGGCGTTCCTGGACATTTTCCAGCACCGGGCGGTGACCCAATTCTATCGCGCCTCCACAAAGTACCGGCTCGCCGCGTCCCACGAGCAGCGCACACCCAAGACGCCCGATCCCTTCACCATCGTCCTGCGCGCCCTGGTGGGGCTCAGCCCGCCGGCGCTGCACGACCGTCTTGCGGTGGCGGACGAGGTGGTGTTGCATCATGCGGGCCTGTTCGCGAGCGAGGCGCGGCCCATGTCCGGGCTCGAGGCGCTGCTGGTGAACGAGCTGGCGCACCCGGTCTCGATCGTCTCCTTCGTGGGAGGCTGGCTGTCGGTTGCGCCGTCCGAACAGACGCGCCTGCCGTCTCCCGGCGCGCCGCAAGGCCTCCACTGCCGGCTCGATTCCAGCGCGATGCTCGGATCGCGCGCCTGGGCGGCGCAGGATTGCTTCCGCGTGGTGATTGGCCCGGTGGACCGCGACGGCCTGCAAGACCTTCTGCCCGGCGGGCCGGAATCCAACCGGATCGTGGATCTGGTGCGGCTCTATTGCGGGCTGGAGTTCGATTTCGACATCAACGTCATCATCAAGGCCGACGCGGTTCCGGCGGCGCGCCTTGCCGGCGCCGCGCACGATGCGGGCGCCGCCCGCCTCGGGCAGACCGCCTGGATCCTGTCCGCGCCGAGTCCGGTCGATCGCTCGGACGCCATCTTCCCCGCCGGCCGGCTCGGCTAATTCGCGCCGGTTCGCTCCTTCTCCTTCACATCGCAGCGTGCATCTCATGACCTCCTGGGCTTCCGGCTATGTCAGCGACATCGAATATCTCCCCGGCATGTATGTGGAACAGGCGCCGGGCCATCTGATCCTGGCCTGCCTGATCAACGGCATTGAACCGCCCCTGCTCGGCGACACGTTCGATTATTGCGAATTGGGCTGCGGGCAGGGCGTGACGGCCAATGTGGTCGCCGCGTCCAATCCGTCCGCGCGCGTGGTGGCGGTGGATTTCAACCCGGCCCATATCGCCCGCGCCGAGGGCGTCGCACGGGCGGCGGGGCTCGACAATGTGGAATTCCTCGAGCTCAGCTTCGAGGAAATGCTTGACCCCGAAAAGGCCGAGCTGCCGGCGTTCGACATGGTGACGCTGCACGGGGTGTGGTCCTGGGTGAGCGCCGAACACCGCGCCGCCATCACCGCGTTCCTGGCGCGGCGCGTGAAGCCGGGCGGCATCGTCTCCCTGAGCTATAATGCCATGCCCGGCTGGACCGCCATTCTGCCGCTCCAGCGGTTGATGCTGGAACATGCGGCGCTCAGCCACGAGCGCAGCGACGTGCAGGTGCTCCGGGCGCTGGATTTCGCGGAGACCCTGCAGAAGGCCGGGTCCGGCGTGCTTGGTTCGCCGACCTTGTTCGAGCAGCTGCGCGCCGGTTCCGCCAAGCATGCGGGCGACGAGACGGCGGTCTATCTCGCCCACGAATATCTCAATGCCAATTGGCAGCCGCTCTACCACATGGACACGGCGCGCCTGCTGGGCGAGGCCAAGCTGACCTATGTCGGCTCGGCCACCCTGACCGAGAATTTCCCGGACCTCGTGTTCAATCCCGCCCAGCGGGACATTCTCGCCACCGTGCCTGCCGGGCCGTTGCGCGAGACCGTGAAGGATTATCTGGTGAACCGGCCGTTCCGCCGCGACATCTTCGTGCGCGGTGCCCGCCGCATGCCGGACGCGCTGCGCGACGCGCGGCTGCGGGAGTTCGGCCTCGCGCTCAGCGTGCCGCTGTCCGACACCAAGACCGCGCTCGACGTCCCGGCCGGCAAGGCGCAACTGGAAGCGCGCTTTTATCGCCCCGTATTCGAGGCGCTGGCCGCGCGGCCGCACACCTTGGGCGAGCTGGTGGATCTGCCGGAGCTGCGAGGCCAGGCGGGCAGTCCGTCCCTGGTGGAGCTGGCCGGCATTCTTATCGGCACCGCGCAGGCGCTGCCGGTGCCGTTCGGCCTGTCGGCGGGCGCCGGCGCCGCGAGCCTGGAATTGAATCGCGCCGCGGTGCGCGAAGTGGCCGAGAAGCGGGCCAAATCGGCGGTGGTGGCCGCCCCGCTGACCGGGTCCGGCCTCACCCTCACCACCATGGAGGCCCTGGTCTATGACGGCCTCGCGCGCGGCGTGCCGGCGGAGCAGCCGGCGTTGCTTGCCCATGTCGAAGCCTGCATGGCGGCGGACGCGGTGCCGCTGATGCGCGACGGCAAGCGCATGGAGAGTGCCGAGGAGGCCAGGGCCGCCGTCACCGAAGGTGTGCAATGGTGCTTTGAGAATCGCTTGCCCATGTGGCGCCAGATGGGTGCGATCTGAGCGGGAAATAAAAAAAAAGCCGCCCTTTCGGGGCGGCTTTTGTTTCCTGGGGCCGTGTGCGCCGTGCTGGCGCCTCTCAATCCAGCCCGACCTTCGGTCGCGCCGCAATCAGCGCGCCTTAGGCGGCGCTCCCCGCATCATTGCGCGGGCTTGGTCTCCGCGGGCTTGGTCTCGGCGGGAGCGGTCTCGGCCGGTTTGGCCGCGTCCGCAGGCGCAGCCTCGGCCGGTTTCGCAGCCGCAGGCTTGGCGTCTGCCGGCTTGGCGTCCGCGGGGGCGGCGGCGGCCGTCGGCAGGGGCTTGGGCGAATGGGCGAGCGAGTTGAGATAGGCGATCAGGTCCGCGCGCTCGGTTTCCTTCGGCACACCGGCGAAGGCCATGGCCGTGCCCGGCACGTCGGCCTTGGGATTGGTGAGGAAGTGATTGAGCGCCTGGGGCGTCCATTCTCCGCCCTTGGCCTTCATGGCGGCCGAATAGGCGAATCCGGCGACGCTCGCCACCGGGCGATCCACCACGCCATAGAGGTCTGGGCCGACCTTGGCGCCGGCGCCTTCCGTGAAATTGTGGCACGAGGCGCAACGCTTGGCGACGTTGGCGCCCTTCTCGATCGAGGCGGTGGCAAACAGCTGCTCGATCGGAATCACGGGCGCCTTGGTTTCCGCGACATTGCCGCCCGCGGGACCTTCCGGCACGGCGATTTCATAGCCGGGCTTTGCCGGCGCTTCTGGTGCGAAGAGAATTTCGGAAACGATGCCGAGGCCGATCGTCAAGGTAAGCGTGCCGAGCAGCGCTCCCGCGATTTTGTTCAATTCGAAACTATCCATCGGCGCTTCGCTCCTCGGAGCCCCTAAATTCGCGGTCGACCGGCAAAAACTTGGGCCGTCGCCTCAATTAAGGCGTAGCCGGTGGGACACTAATCACTTTGATTGGCGCCGTGCAACCCGTATAAGGCGCGCCCCAATGCCACGTTTCGCGCTGGTACCGGCGCATTCCCGCCCCAAGGTTGCCACGATTATGGACGCTGCGGAAGTTCTGGTGCTGATCCCTGCCCGCATGGCCGCCACCCGCCTGCCCGGCAAGCCGCTGGCGGATGTCGGTGGCCGCAGCATGATCGTCGAAGTGGCGCGGCGAGCAGTCGCAGCCAATATCGGCCGCGTCGCGGTGGCAACCGACGCGCAGGAGATCGCCGAAGTGGTACGCGGCGCCGGCCTCGAGGCGGTGATGACCCGCGCCGACCACCCCTCCGGCTCCGATCGCATCCACGAGGCGCTGATGCAGATCGACCCGCAGGGCAAGGTCCAATTCGTGGTCAACGTGCAGGGCGACCTGCCCACCATCGCCCCCGCCACCATCGCCCGCGCCCTCGCGCCGCTGTCCGATCCGGCCGTGGATATCGCGACGCTCGCCGCGGAGATCGAGCTGGAAGAGGAGCGCACCGACCCGAACGTAGTGAAGGTGGTCGGCTCCCCGCTAGCGCCCGGCCTGTTGCGGGCGCTCTATTTCACCCGCGCCACCGCGCCTTTCGGCGCGGGGCCGCTCTATCATCACATCGGCCTCTACGCTTATCGCCGCGCGGCGCTGGCGCGATTCGTCGCGCTGCCGCCCTCGCTGCTGGAGCAGCGCGAGAAGCTGGAGCAATTGCGCGCCATCGAGGCCGGCATGCGCATCGACGTCGCGGTGGTGGACGCGGTGCCGCTGGGGGTGGATACAGCGGCCCATCTGGAACGGGCGCGCGCCCTGCTCGCCGCAGAGCGTTCATCTTGAGATCTGGCATGAGGATGTTGGCATGAGGACCCTGGCATGAGAATTCGGGCATGAGCCGTCGCATCGTTTTCCAGGGGGAGCCGGGCGCCAATTCGCACATCGCCTGCCGCGAGACCTATCCCGAATACGAAGTGGTGCCCTGCCACACCTTCGAGGATGCGTTCGCGGCGGTGGAGGGCGGCACGGCCGATCTCGCCATGATCCCGATCGAGAACACGGTCGCCGGCCGGGTGGCGGACATCCACCATCTGCTGCCGCGCGCCAGCCTGAAGATCATCGGCGAATTCTTCCTGCCGCTCTCGCATCAATTGATGGCGGTGAAAGGCGCGAGCCTCGCCAC
The DNA here is from genome assembly GCA_002304505.1 of Rhizobiales bacterium 32-66-11. Lineage (GTDB taxonomy): Bacteria > Pseudomonadota > Alphaproteobacteria > Rhizobiales > Xanthobacteraceae > NCEH01. The sequence continues at coordinate 12,802 of NCEH01000033.1, forward strand.
GCTGAAGACCGCGCAGAGCCATGTGATGGCGCTCGGCCAATGCCGCAAGGCGTTGCGTACGCTCGGTTTGACGGCTGTGATCGGCGCCGATACCGCCGGCTCCGCGCGTGAGATCGCCGAGGCGGGAGACATCACCCGCGCCGCCATCGCCTCGCGCCTGGCGGCGGACCTCTACGGGCTGGAGATCCTGGCGGAGAATATCGAGGACGAGAGCCACAACACCACGCGCTTCGTGATTCTGGCGCGCGAGGGGGAATGGGCCGGGGCCGAGGACGGCCCGGTGATGACCTCATTCGTGTTCCGGGTGCGCAATGTGCCGGCGGCGCTCTACAAGGCCATGGGTGGGTTTGCCACCAATGGGGTCAATATGACCAAGCTGGAATCCTACCAGATGAACGGGGAGTTCACCGCCACCCAGTTCTATGCCGAGGTGGAAGGCCACCCCGACGACCTGGCGGTGAAGCTGGCACTGGAAGAATTGGCCTTCTTTTCCAGGGAGTTGCGCATTCTCGGCGTCTATCCGGCGCATCCCTTCCGCCGCACCATCGTGCGGGGCGATTAGGCTCGTTTTGCGCCAAATGTTTCACGTGAAACACCGGCGCGGGGCAGACGAATGGCGCGGCGAAGACCTGTTCCGCGTCATCTCGGGCGATGAAATCGGCATTTCGGCGGAGGTTCGTCGAACTTTCTCAGAACTTTCTCGGAATGCCGCTCCGCGCCCCTAATGATCGAAGCGCAGGGTGATGCGCGCGCGCCCGGCCGCCCGGCCGAAGGTGACGTGGTCGCCCAGCTTCACCAGCAGATAGGCGGCGAAGCCGGCGACCTCCTTGGCGTCGCCCAGCAGCGCCTCGGGGGAAGGGCGTTCCTTGGGCACCTCCAGCACCGCGCCGTCATAGAGCACGAACACGTCCAGATGGGTCTCGTCGAAGCGGGCGCGCAGTTCCACCGGGCCTTCGGCGATGCCGGTGTCGGTGATCACCTCCAGCGCCTGCGCCGCCACCGGAATGGCGGCTGCGATCACGTCGCGGCGCGCGCCCCACAGATCGCCCTGGCGCTCCAGAAAGTCCTGGGCGGTGAGGAAGGCATTCGCCCCCTCTGGCATCACGAACGAGCTTTCCTTGGAAATGCCGATTCGGAACAGCAGGTTGAGCGCGATGGCGCTGCACGCCGCCACGGTCAGCGGGGTGGAGAACAAAGGCTGGATCCAGAATGGCAATTGCCCCTTCAGCGGCAGCAGCGCCACCGAGAGGCCCGCCAGCACCGAAAGGCCCACGAGGAACACCCGCCGCTCGCTGAGCCGGCGCGAGAGGATGAGGTCCATGCCCGCCACCAACAGATAGGCCGAGGTGTAGAGCAGGATGCCGCCGATTACCGGCGATGGGATCAGCGTCAGCGCCATGATGGCCTTCGGAAAGAAGGCGGTGGCGAAAATCACGGCGCCGGCGAGGATGCCGATGCTGCGCGCGGTCGCCCCGGTGGCGAAGGCCAGACCCACGGCCGAGGACGACAGGCCGGACTGAAATCCCGAGGTCAGGCCGTTCAAGATATTGCCGATGCCGCAGGCGGTCACCGCGCGGCCTGCCGCCTGCATGTCGGCGCGCCGCCATTCGGCATCGTTCATCTTCTCCAGCGAGACCGTGACGCCGAGCACGTCCACCAGCCCCATCATCACCAGCAGGGCCACCAGCGGGAACAGCCGCGGCTCCAGCGCCAGGGACGGCAGCTGCAGATGGGGCAGGGCGACGAAGTCCGCCTTGGCGAGGGCCGCGCCCATGTCGGTGGGATCGACGCCGCTGAACGTCGCCAGCGCCCAGCCGCTGGAGGCGCCCACGAGCACCGCGAACAATTTGAACCGGCGCGGCGCGAACACGGTGACGCACACGATCAGCACCAGGGTCACCATGGACACCGCGAGCGGCCCGAGGTGCACGTCGCTGCCCCCGCCTTCCAGGCCGAGCGCGCGCCGCAGGGCGGGGCTGGCGAGCGAGACGCCGAGCATGGTCACGGCGACGCCGCACACCTCCGGCGGCAGCAGCACGCGCAGCGGCCGCACCAGCCGTGCCATGAAGAGCTGGCACACGCCGACCAGGATCGTGGTGGCCGCCATCAGGCCCAGCCCGCCGATGGTGAGCGCCTGCACCGCCAGCGGAATGGCGCCGGCGGCGGGAATATGGATGCCCAGATAGCCGCTGCCGAAGCGGGTGCGGGAACATTGGATGATGGTGGTGAGCCCGATGCACATGGCGCAGGCGCTCAGCATGGCCTCGACCTGGTCTTCCGGCAGCCGCGCCTCGGTGGCGGCGACGATGGGATAGATGAGGAAGGTCAGCGCCAGCATGGCGTGCTGGGTGGACAGCGGGATGAGGGCGGAGAGCGGAACCTTGTCCTCCAGCCCATAGACCAAAGTGGAGGGCCGGCGCACCGGGCGGGGCGCGGTGCCGCGCGCCGGGGCGATCAGCTTGCGCACCGGTCGCAGCGCCGCACGCAGGGCGCCGCGCCAATGCTGGCGTGCGGGACGAGGGGGCGCGGGCGTCGCGCCGTCCTGCTGCGGCCGTGTGTGGTTCTCGGGTCCGGAGCTGGGGTGTGGATCCGGCACGGGCGCTCTTTCAGACGGTGGCGCCCTCGACGAAGGCGCGGATCAGATGATGGGCGATGGCGTTCGCCGGCGGAACGAACAGCCCTTCGGGGTGCTTGCGTACCAGCATCTTCGCGATTTCCGCACGGGAAAACCAGCGGGCGCCCGCCAGCTCGTTCGGGTCCATCGTGATGGTTTGCGACGTCGCCTCGGCGATGCAGCCGAACATCAGCGACATGGGATAGGGCCAGGGCTGGGACCAGCGATAGCGCACCGCGCCGGTGGTGATGCCGGTTTCCTCCAGCGTCTCGCGCCGAACCGCTTCCTCAATGGTCTCGCCGGGCTCGACGAAGCCGGCGAGGCAGGACCACATTTCCGGCGCGAAATGCGGTGCCCGGCCCATCAGGCATTGATCGCCGCGATAGGTCAGCATGATGACCACGGGATCGGTGCGGGGAAAATGCTGGGCCCCGCAGCTCGGGCAATCGCGCCGCCAGCCGCCTTCGATGGCGCGGGTGCGGGTGCCGCAATTGGCGCAGAAGCGGTGCCGCCCGTGCCAGGCGAGCATGGCCTTGCCGCACGCCAACGCCGCGAGATGATCGTTCGAGACGAGGCCCTGCACGGCGGTCGAACGCAGATCCGGCACCAGCAGGCCGCGCGCCTCCAGGCGCTCCTTCTCCGCCGGGTCGATCCGGGCGGCGAAGCGCGGCGCGCCGTCGGCGAGGCCGAGGAAGATCCGCTTGCCCGCGCCGAGCGTGGTCGCCGCGTCGGCGGTGAACAGCGGGTCGCGCAGCGGCTCGCCGGGATGGAGCACCACACCTTCGCCGCCGAGGAGATAGAAGCGGGCATCCTCCCGCTTGGCGAGGTCCTCCACCGCGCCCCGCAGATGGGCGGCGCGGTCGAGCGGGCTGCCCTGATAGCCGAGCGCCGGCCAGGGTCCAAGTTCGGTTCGGTCGAGATCCGTTAGGGAAAGCAGTGGCATGGCCCCTGAGGGAAAGCAGTGCGAGATGGCACCGACCGTGGCATGGGCGGCACAGCGAGGCAAGGCCGGCGCGCGCCGGCCGGCGAGAATGCGGGTGCAGAAGGCGGGTGCAAGAAAGCGCGGGCGAAGGGCCGCTCTGCGCGCGAAGCGCTTGCCTGCGGGCGCGGCCTGCGGCACATCTCGCCCGCCATTCACGGAAGGCCACGCCGATGTCCGCTCCCCTGTCCCCGCTCGCCCCCCGGCTGATCCCCTATGTTCCGCCGGTCGGGGGCGTCCGGTTCGCGACCGCCTCCGCCGGCGTCAAATACCAGGGCCGCACCGATGTGTTGCTGATGGCGTTCGCGCCGGGCACCACGGTCGCCGGCGTCACCACGCGCTCGCTGTGCCCCTCCGCTCCCGTGGAATGGTGCCGCGCGGCGCTGCGCGGCGGCCGGGCGCGGGCCCTGGTGGTGAATTCCGGCAATGCCAATGCCTTCACCGGCGAAGCCGGCCGCGACACCACCGGCGCCACGGCGGAATATGCCGCCGCCGCTTTGGGCTGCAAGCCGTCCGAAGTGTTTCTGGCCTCTACCGGCGTGATCGGCGAGCCGCTGGACGCCGACAAGTTCGAAACCCCCCTAGCGGACGCTGCGACCCGCCTCTCGGGCGAGAACTGGACCGAGGCGGCGCGCGCCATCATGACCACGGACACCTTCCCCAAGCTCTCCACCACCACGGTGAAGCTCGGCGAACTGGACGTGACCATCGCCGGCATCGCCAAGGGCGCCGGCATGATCGCCCCCGACATGGCGACCATGCTCTCCTTCATCGTCACCGACGCGCCGATCGCCGCCGACGTCCTGCAGAAGATGCTGTCGAAGGCCGTGGGCACCACCTTCAACGCCGTGACCGTGGATGGCGACACCTCCACTTCCGACACGCTGCTGCTGTTCGCCACCGGCGCCGCCAAGGCGCAGGGCGTCGGCACCATCAAGCGCTGGGATGATTCGCGCGTCGCAGGCTTCCGCGCCGCGCTGAAGGGCGTGATGGCCGATCTCGCCGAACAGGTGGCCCGCGACGGCGAGGGCGCCCGCAAGCTGGTGCGTGTGCATGTGAGCGGTGCGGTGTCCAAGAAGTCGGCGCGGCGCATCGCCATGTCGATCGCCAATTCGCCGCTGGTGAAGACCGCGGTGGCCGGCGAGGACGCCAATTGGGGCCGCGTGGTGATGGCGGTGGGCAAGGCCGGCGAGCCCGCCGACCGCGACCTTCTCACCATCTCCTTCGGCGACATCCAGGTCGCCGCCCATGGCGCCCGCGACCCGGATTATGACGAGGGCGTGGTCTCCCAATATATGAAGGGCGACGTGATCGACGTGCGGGTGGACCTCGGGCTCGGCGACGGCAAGTTCCGCGCGCTCACCTGCGATCTCACCAAGGAATACATCGCCATCAACGGCGATTATCGCTCGTGAAGATCGTCCTCGTCGCCGCCTGCGCGCTGGTCGATGTGGACAACCGGGTGCTGGTGGCCCAGCGCCCGGAGGGCAAGCAATTGGCCGGCCTCTGGGAGTTTCCCGGGGGCAAGGTGGAGGCGGGCGAGCGGCCGGAGGAAACCCTCATCCGCGAACTCAACGAGGAACTGGGCATCGTGGTGAAGGAGGCGTGCCTCGCCCCCCTCACCTTCGCCAGCCATGGCTATGAGACCTTCCACCTGCTGATGCCGCTGTGGATCTGCCGCCGCTGGGACGGGCCGGTGGTGGCGCGCGAGCATTCCGGCCTCAAATGGCTGCGCCCGGCAAAGCTGCGCGATTTGCCCATGCCTCCCGCCGACGCCCCGCTGATCCCGGCGCTGATCGATCTGCTGGGGCCGTAGAGGCAGGGGGTGTCCCGGCCCAGCGACGGCACCGCCGGAGCGCCGAGCCGGGACCCAGGGCAGAATTTCTGCGCGGCAGACAAAAAGCGCCGCGCGCTTGATGGGTTGAAGCGCCTGCGGCGATCCCTTGCGCTGGGTCCCGGCTCGCGTTCCGCACCGGCTGCGCCGCCGCTGCACTTGGCCGGGATACGATAGCTCAGGTCAGCGGCAGCAATGCTGCCTTCAAATCGTCCGGCAGTTGATCCCCTTGAGGTGTCCCGGCCCAGCGACGGCGATGCCGGAGCGCCGAGCCGGGACCCAGCGCACGATTTCTGCGCAGCAGGCAAAAGCGCTGCGCGCTTTTATGGCTTGAAGCGTGGCGCTGTCCGAAGTGCCGTGCGCTCCGCGTTGAAGCGCCTGCGGCGGCGTTTTGCGCTGGGTCCCGGCTCGCGTTCCGCGCCTGCGGTGCTGCACTTGGCCGGGACGCGATAGCTCAGGTCAGCGGCAGCAAAGCGGCCTTCAGCGCCTCCGGCAGCGGCACCGGGCGGCGGGTGAGGCGGTCCACATAGACGTGGACGAAATGGCCCTGCGCCGCCGCCTGGTCGCTGCCCTGGAACAGGCCGATCTCATAGCGCACCGAGCTGGAACCGAGCTTCGCCACCCGCAGCCCCGCCTGCACCAAAGCCGGATAGGAGAGGCTGGCGAAATAGGCGCAGCGGGTTTCCACCACCAGGCCGATCACCGGGCTCTTCTCGAAATCCAAGGCGCCCTTGGAGATCAGATATTCATTCACCACCGTGTCGAAATAGGAATAAAAGACCACGTTGTTCACGTGGCCGTAGACATCCATGTCCGCCCAGCGGGTGGTGATGGTGAGGCGGTGCGGGAAGGCGGAGATCAGCGCCGGCTGCTCGCGCCCCGCGCTTTTGCCCTCTTGTCCCGCGCCGCTCATGCCCAGGCCGCCTGATAGATGGCCAGCGCGTCCGCCTCGTGCACGGGGCGGGGATTGTTCACCAGAAGGCGGCTCTGCTTCATGGCGTCTGCGGCCAGCAGGGGCAAATGGTGTTCCGGCACGTTCACTTCCCTCAGGCAGCGGGGCAGGCCCAGATCGATGGCGAGCGCGGCCAGCCGCTCGACAAAGCGTTCCGCCACCTCACAGTCGCTGCCCGCGCCGATGTCGGGAAAGGCATAGGGCGCGATCTGCGCATAAGCGCTCGCGGCGGCCGGCAGGTTGAAGCGCAGCACATGCGGCAGCACCAGCGCATTGGTGAGCCCGTGGGGCAGGTGATAATGCCCGCCCAAGGGATAGGCGAGCGCATGCACCGCCGCCACCGGCGAATTGGCGAACGCCTGCCCCGCCAGCAGCGAGCCGAGCAGCATGGCTTCGCGCGCCGGCCGGTCGGTGCCGTGGTGGACGGCGGTGCGGATGTTTGCCCCCAGCAGCCGCAGCGCTTCCTTGGCGAGGCCGCGCGAGATGGGATTATTGTTGGGGCTCGCCGAGGCATAGGCCTCGATGGCATGGACCATGGCATCCACCCCGGTCGCCGCCGTCACAGGAGCCGGCAGGCCGAGGGTGAGGTCGGCGTCCAGCAGCGCGATGTCGGGGATGAGGCAGGGCGAGACCACGCCCTTCTTCACCGTCTCCCCTGTGGTGACGATGGAGATGGGCGTGACTTCCGAGCCGGTGCCGGCGGTGGTGGGCACCAGGATCAGCGGCAGGCGCGGCCCCTTGGCGATGCCGACGCCGTAGATTTCCGTCAGCGCCTCCTGGCCGAGCGCCAGCAGCGCCACCAGCTTGGCGACATCCAGCGAGGAGCCGCCGCCGAGCCCGAGCACGCCTTGCGCGCCCATGGCGACGGCTTCGGAAGTGGCGGCGAACACCACGTCCTCCGGCGGATCGGCCACCACCTGGTCGAACACGCGATGGGCAATTTCCGCCGTGCGCAGGGCTTCCAGGGTCGGCGCCAGAAGCCCGGCCTTGACGATGCCGGGATCGGTGACGATCAGGATGCGCGAGACACCCCGCGCCGCGAACAGATCGCCCACCCGCAGCGCCGCGCCGCTGGCGCATATGATGCTCGGCGTGGTGTTGAACACGAACCCGGACATGGCTCCCCCTCTCAGCTTCTCGCCTGGCGCGGCATGCGGTGCCGCCCGGCCGCTATGGTTTGGCGGGCGGCTCCCCCGCCGCCTTCACTTCCGTGGTGCCGAGCGCATCGGCGAGGCGCATGCGCGCGGAGCCGGGGCGCAACGGCTTCTGCTGGCTCTCGTGCGGCGCCCAGCCGGACAGCCAGACGATCTCGAACGTGGCGCGCACCTTGCCGTCCGTATCGGCGAAGCGCTCTCCATAGAGTTCCGCCGCCCGCAGCACGGTCGCGCGCCGCAGCGGCACGCGCCGGCGCTCGGTCAGCGCATTGGCCGCGCCCATGCGGCGCAGATCGGCGAACAGGGTGAAGGGCGAGGCATAGCGCACCACCACGCGGTCCACGTCGGTCACCGGCAAGGCGAAGCCCGCCCGCTGGAGCAGCGCCCCCATGTCGCGCACATCCGCGAACGGGGCGACGCGGGGCGAAAGGCCGCCCGTGGTCTCGCTCTCGGCGATGGCGAAGACCTCGCGCAATTCCCCAAGGCTCGATCCGCCGATCAGGGCGCCGAGGAACAGGCCATCCGGCTTCAGGGCGCGGCGGACCTGGGTCAGCGCGCCGGGCAGGTCGTTCACATGCTGGAGCGAGAGGCCGGACACGATGAGGTCGAGCGCGCCTTGCGCGAACGGCAGCGCCTCCTCGTCCGCAATCACCGTCGGAAAACCAGGGCCGGCGGCGCGCGGGGCGGCGCGGATCACGGTCTCGATGCCGGGATGGCGCGCCAGCACCCGCGCAACCGCATCGGTGGCGCTGCCGAGATCGAGGGCGCGGGGAAAATCGCGCTTCACCGCAAGCAGGCGGTCGCCGACATCTTCGGCGACGCGCTCCAGCAGGAAATCGGCCGGGCCGAGGGCGGCGGCACGGGCGAGGCGGCGGCGCAGCAAGGGCCGGTCGAACACGAGGGGGCTGCTCATGGCCGCCATATAAGCCTGCACCCCCGGCCTTGCACAGGGCATCTCATTCGCAGGTCGACAGCGTCACCGGGTCCGCGCCCTCGGGCACTAGCTCCCCCATGGGGCGGCAGGCGCCGTCGCTGCAGACGCGGTAATCCGCCGTCGCGCCGGAGCGGCGCAGCACGATCTGTTTTTGCGGCGGCAGCACGGGATGGGCGACATAGCGCCCGTCCTTCAGCACGGCGCCTTCGGGCGGCTCCATGCCGGCGCCGGAGCCTTCGATGCGCATTTCGGTGAGCACCAGGCCGGCGGGGGTGGCCCGCCAATCCTCCTCCCATGCGGTCTTCTGCACGGAATGGGTCCAGGCCAGGGTGATCACGGCCGCGAGGCGGACCATCACCCCGCCGCCGGCCAGACAGATCAGGCTCACGCCGCGCGCGCCGTTGCGTTTCGCACCCGGATCAGGTGCCAGGCGAGGAAGGCGGCGAACAGCGCGAAGGCCGCAAAGTCCGACATGGGTACGGCCGCGACGAACAGCAGCGCCGCAATTCCCGCGACCATCCGTTCGATGATCGAAAGCGGGCCGAACAGCCAGCCGATGGCCACCGCGCCCAGCAGGCCGATGACGATGCAGGCCTTGAAGAACACATAGGCCACCTCGACCCAATAGCCGTAATGGGCGGCGATCTCCCCGCCCTGCTGGAGCATCAAGGTGGGCTCGTAGACCGCCATGACCGGGATCAGGAAGCCGGCGAGCGCGATCCGGCACGCCTGCCAGCCGATGGCGTCGGGCGAGGCCTTGGCGATGGGCGCCGCCGCCAGCGCCGCCAGCGCCACCGGCGGGGTGAGATCGGCGATGATGCCGTAATAGAACACGAACATGTGGCTGACGATCAGCGGCACGCCGAGCGTGAGCAAAGCCGGCGCCGCCAGCGAGGCGGTGATGATATAAGTGGGAATGGTGGGAATGCCGGTGCCCAGAATAATGCTGGTGACGATGGTCAGCAGCAGCGAGAGCCACAGCGTCTCCTTGCCGATCGACACCACCCAGCCGCCGAAGATGGTGGCCGAGCCGGTGAGGGTGAGCACGCCGATCACCGTGCCGACGATGGCGCAGGCCATGCCCACGGGCAGCGCCTGGCGCGCGCCTTCCGCCAGCCCGTCGCGGCACAGCACCAGGGTTGCCCGGCCGCCGCGGGTGATCAGATTGCCCAGCACCAAGGCGACCACCAGGCCGACGATCACCACCACGCCGAATTCGAAGAAAGCCGCGCACACCAGCCCGAGCGCGATCCAGAAGGCGAGGCGGATCATCGGCTTGGAGGTTTCGCTCGCGACGCTTTGGCCGAGGATCAGCACCACGGTCAGCGCCAGGCCCACGGCACCCGCGAACAAAGGCGTGTATCCGGTGAACAGCAGATAGACCAGGACGATCAGCGGCAGCAGCAGGTACCAGCCCTTGCGCAGGGCCGGCAGCATGAGCGGGATCTTGTCCTTGGGGATGCCCATGAGGCCGCGCTTGCCGGCCTCCAGATGCACCATCCAGAAGGCGGAGCCGAAATAGAGGATGGCCGGGATGATGGCGGCCTTGACGATGGTGGCATAGGGCACGCCGATGGTCTCGGCCATGATGAAGGCGACGGCGCCCATGACCGGGGGCATGATCTGCCCGCCCATGGAGGCGGTGGCCTCCACCCCGCCGGCGAAGGAGGCGCTGTAGCCGAAGCGCTTCATCAGCGGAATGGTGAACTGGCCCACGGTGACCACATTGGCGACGCCGGAGCCGGAGATGGTGCCCATCAGCGCCGAGGAGAACACCGAGACCTTGGCCGGGCCGCCGCGCGCGCGGCCGAACAGGCCGAGGGCCACGTCGTTGAACAATTGGATCATGCCGGCCCGTTCCAGGAACGTGCCGAACAGGACGAACAGGAAGATGTAGGTGGCCGAGACCGCGATCGGCACGCCATAGATGCCCTCGGTGCCGAACGACATCTGCTCGACGATCTGGTCCAGCGAATAGCCGCGGTGATCGAACGGGGCGGGCAGGTACTGGCCGAACAGGCCATAGGCGAGGAAGGCGCCGCAGATCAGCGGCAGCGCGGGACCCATCATCTGCCAGGAAATGGCGAACACCACCACGATCAGGGCGATGCCCATCACGAAGTCGGTGCCGGAAATCTCGCCGGCCCGCAGGATCAGGTCGTTATAGAAGATCCATTGATAGAGCCCGGTGGAAAAGCCGACGAGGCCGACCCCCCAGCCCAGCGCCAGCGTCAGGCGCGAGGTGCTGCGATGATTGGCGATCAGCGCCGCCGCGATCAGGCACAGGAAGCCCACATGCAGCGAGCGGATCACCTGGCTCGGCAGGATGGCATAGGTGGAGACGAACAATTGGTAGGCGGAAAAGGCGATGGCGATCCAGAACAGGATCGTGCCCTTCAGGCCTTCGCCGAACCCCGGCGGCAAGCCGTGCTCCATGTCGTCGATGGGCGCGAAAGTCTGCGGCGGCGTGACGTCGGCATCGGCGGAAAGGCTCGGCGCGCTCATCTTCACTGGCTCCAGAATCGCTGGCTCCGGATCGTCCGGGCCGGACCACCCGACCGATCTTGCCCATCCGGCGGGGGCTTGCCCGCGCGGCGGATCTTGCCGGCGCGGCGGATCTTGCCCGTGGGCAGGTCGTGGGAATGGGAAACGGGCGCGCAGCAACGGCGCGCCCGTTCACGTCATCTTCCCGCGGTCAGGGCGAGACGCCCTTCTCCTTGAAGTATTTCTCCGCGCCAGGATGGAACGGCACCGGCGAACCCTTCATGGCGCCCTGGAGCGTGATCGCCTTGGCAGCGGCGTGGGCGGCCTGGAGGTCCGGCAGATTCTCGAAGATCGCCTTGGTCATGGCATAGACCTCGGCGTCCTTCATGTCCTCGCGCACCACCAGGAAGTTGGGCACCGCGGCGGTGGCGACGTCCTTGTCCTGGCCGGTATAGGTGCCGGCGGGGATCACGGTCTTCAGATAGGGCGTGCCCACCTTCTCGACCACGCTGTTCGGGATCTCCACCACATTGATCTCCACCGCCGTGGCGAGGTCCTTGATGGAGGACACGCCGAGGCCGGCCGATTGCAAGGTGGCATCGAGCTGGCGATTCTTCATCAGCTCCACGGATTCGGCGAACGGGAGATATTCCACCTTGCCGAGGTCTTCATACTTGATGCCGGCGGCGTTCAGGATGGCGCGGGCGTTCAATTCGGTGCCGGATTTCGGCGCGCCGACCGACAGGCGCTTGCCCTTGAGGTCGGCGAGCGTCTTGATGCCGCTGTCCTTGGACGCGACGATCTGGATGTAATTGGGATAGATGGCGGCGAGCGCGCGCACCTTCTTCAGCGGCGCCTTGAAGCCGGCCTCTTCCTTGCCCGCCCAGCCGTCGGCGAGGCTGTCGGCAAGGGTGAAGGCGATCTCGCCCTTGCCCTGCTGGATCAGGATGAGATTTTCCACCGACGCCTTGGTGGCCTGCACCGAGGGGCGCACATCCGCCACCTTGGTGGACAGGATGTTGGCGATCGCGACGCCCATCGGATAATAGACGCCCGAAGTGCCCCCGGTGAGAATATTGACGAATTCCGCCGCCTGCGAGGCTACGGGCGCGCAGGCCAGCGCGACCGACAGGGCAGCCATCTTCCACCTTTTCATGAACGCTCCTCCGATATCATTAGGTATTTTTCCGGAAGGCTACCGCCTTCGGCGGCAAAGGCCACCTGCTTTCTTGCGGCTGAGACGAAAGTCTAAACCGCCGCCGCCTGTCCCCGCCGTCCGACGGCCCGCGATTTCACGGGCGCAGGCCATTGATCCCGACCTTTCGGGGCGCTAGTGACGGGATGAAATAATGAATCCCACAAGCCCTAAGGGCGCGGGATGTCGCCCTCCCGCGCGGGGGCCAAGGGAGCCGCCATGCCGTCCGACCCCAAGCCGTCCGACCAGGAAATTCTCCGCGCTCTGTTCGAGACCGCGCTCGCGGCCGCCGTGCCCGAGGGCAAGTTCGACGGGCGCCTGCCGGAGCTGCCGAAGGGGCGCACCCTCGTCATCGGCGCCGGCAAGGCCTCCGCCCGCATGGCGCGCGCGTTCGAGGACGCCTGGCAGAAGCCCTGCGAGGGCTTGATCGTCACGCGCTACGGCCATGGCTGCGAAACCCGCCAGATCGAGATCGTGGAAGCCTCCCACCCGGTGCCCGACGCGGCCGGGCTGAAGGCGGCGCAGCGCATCCTGGAACTGGCCCGCTCGGCCGGGCCGGACGACCTGGTCATCTGCCTGATGTCGGGCGGCGCCTCTTCGCTGCTCACACTTCCGGCGGAGGGCATGACGCTGGAAGACAAGCAGGCGCTCAACAAGGCGCTGCTGAAATCCGGCGCGCCCATCGGCATCATGAACCAGGTGCGCAAATCCATGTCGGCCATCAAGGGCGGGCGCCTTGCGGCGGCCATCGCGCCTGCGCGCTGCGTGACTTATCTCATCTCCGACGTGCCGGGCGACGACCCGCGCGCCATCGGCTCCGGCCCCACCATTCCGGAAAAGTCCGATCCCGAGGCGGTGCTCGGCCTGATGCGCGCCTATGACGTGCCGGTGAGCCCGCAGATGGAAAAGGTGATCCGCGCCAATACGGTCTCGGGCGATGCCTTGCCGGGGCAGGAGGTGCATATGATCGCCACCCCCATGATGGCGCTGCATGCGGCGCGGGAGAAGGCGAAGGACTTCGGCCTTTCGACCGTCATCCTCGGCGATGCCATCGAGGGCGAGGCGCGCGAGGCGGCGACCGTGTTCGCCGGCATCTCCTTCAGCGCGGCAACCCATGGCGAGCCGGCGCAGGCGCCGTGCGTGCTGCTCTCCGGCGGCGAGACCACGGTGACGGTGCGCGGCAGCGGGCGGGGCGGGCGCAATGTGGAATTCCTGCTCGCCTTGGCCCTCGCGCTGAAGGAGGCCAAGGGCATTTCCGCCATCGCCTGCGATACCGACGGGGTGGACGGCACCGAGGACAATGCCGGCGCCTGGTTCGACGATCAGATCCTGGCGCAGGCCCGCGCGGCCGGTATTTCGGCCGCCGATCACCTCGCCGACAATGACGGCTACAGCTTCTTCCAGAAGCTGGACCGGCTCGTCGTGACCGGGCCGACCCTGACCAATGTGAATGATTTCCGCGCCATCCTCATCCGCTAAAATGGCGTGAACGCACCCGGCATTGCTGCGGCGCAGCAGGTTTGCATGCGCCGCATGGCAGCTGGAAATTGAGCTATGTCAAATCTTTAGGCGCTCCGATCGCTTCGGCAGCGTGGGCTTGACGTGGCGCTGATGGGTCAATGTCCTTGACCTTTGCTGCATTGCACATAGATTGCGAGCAGAGGAACCGGGGGGTCCGGACCATAGGTCAGGAGACCACCATGAACGATCAGGCCGCGCCTGGCATCATTCGCAAGCTCTGGGCTGGAGAGGCCCAGTTGCTGCGCGAGCATCTGTTGCGCCTGGATAAGGAAAGCCGGCGCAACCGCTTCGGCTCCGCCGTATCGGAATCCTTCATCGAGCATTATGCCGAGCGCGTGTTCCGCTCCGGCGCCGTGATCCATGGCTGTTTCGTGGACGGCGTGCTGCGGGCGGCGGCGGAGCTCTATCCCTTTTCCGGCGTGCTCCCGCGCGAGGCGGAGGCGGCCTTCAGCGTGGAAAATGCGTTCCAGAACGGCGGCTTCGGCACGCAATTGATGGAGCGCACCATTCTCACCGCGCGCAATCGCGGCATTCGCACGCTCTATATGAATTGCCTCGCCCATAACCGCCGCATGCAGCAGATCGCGCGCAAGTTCGATGCCGACCTGACGTTCGAATCCGACGAGGTGGTGGCGCAATTGACCGCCCCCTATCCCACCCCTTTGTCGCTGGCGCGCGAGGCGGCGGCGGATGCGCAGGGGGTGTCGCGCACGGTGTTCCAGGCCCAGGTGCGGGCGACGGGGCGGGTGATCGACCTGCTGCTGCCGGGGTCGCGCGCGGCTTGAGGGCCTCAGCCCGCACGGGTTCTAGTGGGGCACGCTCTTCGACAGCAGGTTCACCACCAGCACGCCGGCGATGATCAGGCCGAGGCCGATGACGGCGGGCAGATCCAGCTTCTGCCCATAGACCACCAGCCCGATGGCGGCCACCAGCACGATGCCGACGCCCGACCAGATGGCATAGGCGATGCCCACCGGCAGCACCTTCAAGGTGAGCGACAGGCAATAGAACGCCACCGCATAGCCGACCACCACGATGACCGAGGGCACGGGCTTGCTGAACCCCTCCGCCGCCTTGAGGGCAGAGGTGGCGATGACTTCCGCCGTGATGGCGATGAGGAGCAGCACATAGGTCATGGGGCGAGGTGAGCCCAGGGGCGTTTGCGCGTCAATGCGCTTTTGCCTTTCGCGGCCGCGCGATACCGTCACAGCCGCCGGCCGGTCGGTCGCAGCGCTGTCGGCGCATCAATGGAAATTCCGCCCTTTCGGCAATGCCGCCCGGGCATCGGCGGCCTGGGCCTCGGCGGGCAGCAGGGAGGCGGGAGCAGGAAGCCGACGATGGGGCGCCTCGTTCGGGTCGCGCGGGTCGCGGCCGGGGCCGCGTTTGGCCTCGTCCGGGGGCATGGCGGGATCGATGGGCGGGCCGTCCCGATCCAAGGCGTCGATGAGATGGCTCCAATCCTCGATCTTTTCCGCCACCAGATGGATGACGCCGCTTTCGTTCTGCAACCGGCCGGTGACCCCCACGAGGCGCGCGCCCATCACCTGCGGGCGGAAGGCCTCGAACACGCGCGGCCAGACGATGACATTGGCGAAGGCCTGCTCGTCCTCGATGGTCATGAAGATGACGCCGCTCGCGGCGGCCGTTCGGCGTCACGCCGCGCGCGTTCAGCCGGGCGCGCAGGAAGGCCAGGGGGTGGGATTTCAGCGACAGTTTCAGGTGCCGGTAATCGGCGATCACCTGTGCGCCAGGCGGCAGGACCGGAAGCGCCACCTCCGCCTCGCGCACGCTCTCTTCGCGGACGGCCGCGGCGGCGCGGAACAAAGGCAGATCGTCCTTGTCGCCGGCTCGGCGCAGGCCGCGCACCGCCCAGAGCGCGGCGCGCCGGTCGAGCCCGAGGGAGCGGAAGGCGTCGGCATCGGCGAGACGCTCCAGCACGGCCGGGGCAAGGCCGGTGCGCAGCCAGAGGTCGCGCACGCAATCATAGCCCGGCCCGCGCAGCTCGGCGATGCGCCGGCCCGCCTCTTCGTGCAGGCCCTCGATCTGCCGCAGGCCGAGCCGCAGGGCATGGGTGGTCGCGACATCCCCGGCCATGTCGGCATGGCGGGGATGGAGGCGCCCGGCGGCGGGCGTGCGGCCATGCGGGTGAAGGGCGTGCGGCTGCCCGCTCTTCCCATCGGTGAGAGGGGTGGGGATGTGTTGGGATTGAGAAGAGCCCTTCCCTTTTCCTGCAGGCTGCAGCTCCCTCTCCCCAATGGGGAGAGGGTTGGGGTGAGGGGTAAGACTTTCCCGATTTCGAAGCGCCCACGCCCCCTCACCCGTCTGCTGCGCAGCCGACCTCTCCCCGTCGGGGAGAGGTGGGGGGATGTGCCAGGATTGAGAAGAGCCTGCTCCATTTCGAGCGCTATTCCCGGCTTCGGGTTCTGCGGGAGGCAAACCCTTCGCTATTCCAGCCTCCTCCTGCTCCAGCGTGTGGTCCCAGTGCGAGGAATTGATATCGACGGGGCGGATTTCGACCCCGTGTTCGGCGGCATCGCGCACCAATTGGGCCGGGGCGTAGAAGCCCATGGGCCAGGCGTTCAGCAGCCCGGCGGCGAACACATCGGGATAATGGCACTTGATCCAGGCCGAGACATAGACCAGCAGCGCGAAGCTCTCGGCATGGGAACGGGGAAAGCCGTAGGAGCCGAAACCCTGGATCTGCTGCCACAGGCTTTCCGCGAAGGCGCGCTCATAGCCCTTGGCCAGCATGCCGCGGATCAGCTTGTCCTTGAACGTGTCGATGGTGCCCACATGCTTGAAGGTGGCCATGGCGCGCCGCAGCTTGTCGGCCTCCTCCGCCGTGAAGCCGGCGCCGACGATGGCGATCTGCATGGCCTGTTCCTGGAACAACGGCACGCCGAGCGTGCCTTCCAGCACCTCTTTCAGCTCGGGCGAGGGATAGACCACCGGCTCCAGCCCCTGCTTGCGGCGCAGATAGGGATGCACCATGCCGCCCTGGATCGGGCCCGGGCGCACGATCGCCACTTCCACCACCAGATCCTCGAATTTCGTCGGCTTGAGGCGCGGCAACATGGTCTGCTGGGCGCGGCTTTCCACCTGGAATACGCCGATGGAATCCGCCCGCTGGAGCATGGCATAGACGCGCTTATCGTCCGGCGGGATGTCGCAGATGCGCTTGAAATCGTGCCCGTACCGGGTGTTGAGCAAAGCGAAGCACTTCTGGATGGCGGTGAGCATGCCGAGCGCCAGCACGTCCACCTTCAGCAGGCCGACGGCTTCCAGATCGTCCTTGTTCCATTCGATGATGGGCCGCTCGTCCATGGCCGAGCGGGTGAGCGGCACGGTCTCGTCCAGCCGGTCGTGGGTCACCACCATGCCGCCCACATGCTGGGAGAGATGGCGCGGAAAGCCGATCAGCGCGCGCGAGAGGTCCAGCGTCAGCGCCAGCCGCCGGTCGGTGGGATCG
>NCEH01000034.1 GCA_002304505.1 Rhizobiales bacterium 32-66-11
CGGGTCCACCAACGGCATCGTCCATCTCACCGCCATCGCCGGGCGCGCCGGCGTGGACATCGACCTCAAGCGCCTGAACGAACTCTCCGACACCACCCCGGTCCTGGTGGATCTGAAGCCCACCGGCCCGTATTACATGGAGGACCTGCACGCCGCCGGTGGCATCGGCGCGGTGTTGCGCGAACTGAAGCCGCTCCTGCACCTCGATTGCATGACCGTGGCGGGCGAGACCCTCGGCGAACGCCTTGCGCCTGCTCCCGCCTTCGTCGACCGCACGGTGGTCAAGGCCCTGGATGCGCCGCTCCAGCCCCAGGGAGGACTGGTGGCGCTGTTCGGCAGCCTCGCCCCGCGCGGTGCGATCCTGAAGCGCGCCGCGGCCGACCCCGCCCTGTTCGAACGGGAGGGACGCGCGGTGGTGTTCACCTCGCTGGAGGATCTCGCCGGACGGATCGACGACCCGGACCTCGACGTCGCGCCCGACGATTTCCTGGTGCTGCAGAATGCCGGGCCGCGCAGTGCGTCGGGCATGCCGGAATCCGGCTATCTCCCAATCCCGCAGAAGCTGGCGCGGCAAGGGGTCAAGGACATGGTGCGCATTTCGGATGCGCGTATGAGCGGGACCGCCTACGGCACCATCGTGTTGCATGTGGCCCCCGACGCGGCATCCGGCGGCCCGCTCGGCTTGGTGCGCAACGGCGACCGCATCCGCCTGTCGGTCAAAGCCGGCACCATCGACCTGCTGGTGGACGAGGACGAACTGGCGCGCCGCAGGCGCGATCAGCCCCCCGCACGCCCCGCGCCCCAGCGTGGCTATGCGCGGCTCTACTACCGCGAGGTGCTCCAGGCCGACCAGGGCTGCGACTTCGACTTTCTGCGCCCGGTCCCCGTGGGGCAATAGTACGGGTGCCCGAGGCCGGCTAAGCGCTAATTTCCCGCGCAAGGGCTCCGCTGCTCGCGCAGGAAGTCGGTGGAGCTGCGGACCACGTCGGAAATCTGCACAAGCTGCTTCGTGAGCGGACTTGTCTTGCGCCAGACCATGCCGATGGTCCGCGAAGGCTCGGGATTTGCGAAGTGCGCCACGGACACCGAGGCCGACCGGGTCTCCACCGCCACGGCCATTTCCGGCAGCAGCGTGATGCCGATGCCGGCATCCACCATCTGGACCAGGGTGGACAGGGAGCTGGCCTCCAGAAAATCGCGCGGCGTCGCGCGAATGTCCACGTTGCAGAACGACAGGGCCTGGTCGCGAAAGCAGTGCCCCTCCTCCAGCAGAAGCAAACGCATCTCGCGCAGCGCATCGGGGGCGGGCACCGGCTTTCCCTCATCCGCGCCGGGCCGGACGAGGACGAAATTCTCCGTGAAGAGGGGGATTTCGACCAGTGCCGGCTCGGAGACCGGCAAGGCAACGATGGCCGTGTCGAGCCGGCCGTCTTCCAGCTCCTGGAGGAGCCTTGGCGTCTGCGTCTCGCGCACGTGGATGTCGAGACCTTCATGCTGGCGGCTCAGCCTGCCGAGGAGGGTCGGAAGCAGATAGGGCGCGACCGTCGGGATCACGCCGATGCGCAGCCGCCCCATCAGCCGGTCGCGTGAGGCGCGCGCCAGATCCCCCAGTTCGTCGATGGAGCGCAAAATGTCGCGGATACGCGGGGCGAACTCCTCGCCGAAGCTGGTCAGCCGGACCTGACGGGCGCTGCGCTCGAACAGCGCGGTGCCGACCTCCCGTTCCAATTCCTTGATCTGCATCGACAGCGCGGGCTGGGAGATGCCGCAAGCCTCGGCAGCACGCCGGAAATGGCCATGCCGTGTCAAGGCCTCGAAATAGCGGAGCTGTTTGAATGTCAGGTTCTTCATAAGCCCAACTTATCACCGCAATCAGTAAATCGGAATTAATCTAATGAAAGAGATTTGGTAAGAGCCGTTCCTGTGAAGCTCGGGCCGGTCGATTGTCTCGCTTGGCCCGCAGCCTGGATCGGAGGGGAAGCATGAACGCGACGACTGAGGAGAGCACGGGCAAATGCCCGGTCGCCCACGGCACCGGCGGGACCCAGAATCGCGACTGGTGGCCGAGCCAGCTGCGTGTGGATCTGCTGAACCAGCACTCCGCCAAGTCCGACCCGCTGGACCCGGCGTTCAACTATCGCGAAGAGTTCAAGAAGCTCGATTATGAGGCGCTGAAGAACGACCTGCGCAAGCTGATGACCGATTCGCAGGACTGGTGGCCGGCGGACTTCGGCAATTACGGCCCGCTCTTCATCCGCATGGCCTGGCATTCCGCCGGCACCTACCGCGTGGGCGATGGGCGCGGCGGCGGCGGCCGCGGCCAGCAGCGCTTCGCCCCGCTCAACAGCTGGCCGGACAATGTCAGCCTCGACAAGGCGCGCCGCCTGCTGTGGCCGATCAAGAAGAAGTACGGCCAGAAGATCTCCTGGGCGGACCTGTTGATCCTCACGGGCAATGTGGCGCTGGAGACCATGGGTTTCCGCACCTTCGGCTTCGCCGCCGGCCGCGAGGACACCTGGGAGCCCGACCAGGATGTGTACTGGGGCGACGAAGCCACCTGGCTGGGCGGCGATCTGCGCTATGCCAAGGGCTCGGAAGGCGTGGAGAAGCCGGCCGACGAAGCTGTGCTCGTGTCCGACGACAGTGCCGACGGCAAGGTGCATTCGCGCAACCTCCAAAAGCCACTCGCCGCGGTTCAGATGGGCTTGATCTACGTGAACCCGGAAGGTCCTG
This sequence comes from Rhizobiales bacterium 32-66-11, assembly GCA_002304505.1. Classification (GTDB taxonomy): domain Bacteria; phylum Pseudomonadota; class Alphaproteobacteria; order Rhizobiales; family Xanthobacteraceae; genus NCEH01. The sequence goes on from NCEH01000034.1 coordinate 2,734, forward strand.
ACGGCAACCCGGATCCGTTGCTCGCCGCCAAGGACATCCGCGACACGTTCGGCCGCATGGCGATGGACGACGAAGAGACAGTCGCGCTGATCGCCGGCGGCCATACTTTCGGCAAGACCCACGGCGCCGCGCCGGCCGACAATGTCGGCCCCGAGCCTGAAGCCGCCGGTCTGGAGTTGCAGGGCCTCGGCTGGCGGAACAGCTTCGGTTCCGGCACGGGCGGCGACGCAATCACCAGCGGCCTTGAAGTCACCTGGACCCAGACGCCGGCACAGTGGAGCAATTACTTCTTCGAGAACCTGTTCAAGTTCGAATGGGAACTTGAGAAGTCTCCGGCCGGCGCGCACCAGTGGGTCGCCAAGGACGGGCCGGACATCATCCCGGATGCGCACGACCCATCCAAGAAGCGCAAGCCGACCATGCTGACCACCGACCTGTCGCTGCGCTTCGACCCGGTCTATGAGAAGATCTCCCGCCGCTTCCTGGAGAATCCGCAGGCCTTCGCCGAGGCGTTCGCCCGGGCGTGGTTCAAGCTGACCCATCGCGATCTCGGCCCGCGCTCGCGCTATCTGGGTCCGGAAGTGCCCCGCGAAGTGCTGATCTGGCAGGATCCGGTGCCGGCGGTCGACCATCCCCTGATCGACGCGGCGGACGCGGCCGAGTTGAAGGCGAAGGTGCTGGCCTCTGGCCTCACCGTCTCCGAGCTGGTGGGCACCGCCTGGGCCTCGGCCTCCACCTTCCGCGGCGGCGACAAGCGCGGCGGCGCCAATGGCGCGCGCATCCGCCTCGCCCCGCAGAAGGATTGGGAGGTCAACCAGCCCGAGCAGCTCGACAAGGTGCTGAAGATCCTCCAGCGCATCCAGGGCGAGTTCAACCTCAACGCCGCCGGCGGCAAGAAGGTGTCGCTGGCCGACCTGATCGTTCTGGCCGGCAATGCCGGCGTGGAGCAGGCGGCCAAGGCGGCCGGCCACGACATCGCCGTTCCGTTCTCGCCCGGCCGCACCGACGCCTCGCAGGCGGAGACGGACGTGGACGCCTTCCAGTGGCTGGAGCCGAAGGCGGACGGCTTCCGCAACTTCCACAAGTCGGGCTATGCGGTACCCGGCGAGGCGGCGTTGATCGACAAGGCCCAGTTGCTGACGCTCACCGCGCCGGAGATGACCGTTCTGGTCGGCGGCCTGCGCGCCATCAACATCAATGTGGGCGGCGGCGCCGTCCTCACCGAGGCCCCCGGCGCGCTGACGAATGACTTCTTCGTCAATTTGCTGGACATGGGCACCAAGTGGAAGGCGGCGCCCGGCACCACGGACGTCTACGAGGGACATGATCGCAAGACCGGCGAGCTCAAGTGGACCGGCAGCCGCGTCGACCTCGTGTTCGGCTCGAACTCCATCCTGCGCGCCTTGGCCGAGGTCTATGCGTCCGCGGACGCAAAGGAGAAGTTCGTGAAGGACTTCGTGGCGGCCTGGACCAAGGTGATGAACCTCGACCGCTTCGATCTCGCCTGATCTCCCCTGGCCTGATCTTACGTCAAATCCCAACCGCCGCCGAACCCTGGCGGCGGTAAATCGCCCACGCGACCATGGCCGCGTGGGCTTTTTTGAAGATCAGGTGCGAGATGCACCTGAACCCTCCCCCGCGGCCTACGCCGCAGGGGATTCCTGTCGCGGGTGCCTTCGAGCGTCCGCGTTCAGGCCGCGGTGCGGACCGTCGCCGCGGCCTCGTCCAGCACCACCGGGCGATCGAGCAGGGTATCGGGATCGACCTGCCCGGAGAGGGCGCGGGCGAGTTGGTCCGCGTTCAGTTCCCCTTCCCAGCGCGCCACCACGATGGTCGCCACCGCATTGCCGATGAAATTGGTGATGGCGCGGCATTCCGACATGAAGCGATCGATGCCGAGAATGAGCGCCATGCCCGCCACCGGCACCGCCGGAACCACCGAGAGCGTCGCCGCGAGGGTGATGAAGCCCGCACCCGTGATGCCGGCCGCGCCCTTCGAGCTGAGCATCGCCACCAGCAGCAGGACCACCTGGTCGGTCAGGCTGAGGTCGATGCCGGTGGCCTGGGCGATGAACAACGCCGCCAGCGTCATATAGATGTTGGTGCCGTCCAGGTTGAACGAATAGCCGGTGGGAATGACCAGCCCCACCACCGACTTGGCGCAGCCGGCCCGCTCCATCTTCTCCATCAGGCTGGGAAGCGCCGCCTCCGACGAGGAGGTGCCGAGCACCAGCAGCAATTCTTCCTTGATGTAGCGCAGCAGGGCGAGGATCGAGAAACCGTTGTAGCGCGCCACCGCGCCCAGCACGATGAACACGAACAAGGCGGAGGTCAGGTAGAAAGTGCCGACCAGCATGGCGAGGCTCGCCACCGAGCCGATGCCATACTTGCCGATGGTGAAGGCCATGGCGCCGAAGGCGCCGATGGGGGCGGTCTTCATCAGGATCGCCACCAGGCGGAACATGGCCTGCGAGAGAGAGTTCAGCACGTTCATCACCGGCTCGCCGCGATCGCCGATGGCGGCGAGGGCGATGCCGAACAGAACCGCGAAGAACAGCACCTGAAGAATGTCGCCCGAGGCCAGCGCGCTTACCGGCGTGTTGGGAATGATGGCCATCAGGAAGCCGACGATGCTCTGGTCGTGGGCCTTGCTGGTGTAGTTCGCGACCGCCTTGGGATCGAGGCTCGCGGGATCAATATGCAGCCCCGCGCCCGGCTGGACCACATTGCCGACCACGAGGCCGATGATCAGCGCCAGGGTGGAGAAGGTGAGGAAGTAGATCATCGCCTTGCCGGCCACGCGGCCCACCTTGCCGAGGTCGCGCATGCCGGCGATGCCGGTGACCACGGTGAGGAAGATCACCGGCGCGATGATCATCTTCACCAGCTTGATGAAGGCGTCGCCGAGCGGCTTCAGGTCGGTGCCGAGGCTCGGGTAGAAATGGCCGAGCAGAATGCCGGCGGCGATCGCCAGGAGCACCTGGAAATAGAGATGGCGATAGAATTTGCGATGCGCGGCCGGAGCCGGCGTGGCGGGGACGGTGGCGGGTTTCATGGTGTTTCCTCTCGCATTTACCATCGGCGCCTCATTCCGCGGGCGGCGTTCTGGAACCTTGATGGTGGTGTCGGGACCCGGCGCTGATCCACGCCGCCCAAAGCCCTGCGCAAGACGCATGCCAGCCCCATGAGCCGCAGGGGACTGAGGCAACACCTTGAATTCAAAGGTGTTTAATTCCTCCCGCGCGACCACGCTCGACTTCACGTGCGGTTTGATGCACAATCTTCTTCATAAAAGTGCGAAAATCCGCACAAGAAGGAATGGGCATGTCGGTGTTCGCGTGGCGCGCGGCAGCACGGTCGGCGACCCGGGGACGCACCATGCGGCGGTTCGCGGGGGCGGCGCTGGTGCTTCTCGCCCTGATCGCCGTGGATCGCCTGGCGGCCTATGTGGGCGCGCGTTGGGCGCTCTCCCGCTTGCAGACTGATGCCGATGCGGCGGCGCTTTTGCGGGTTGCGGTGATCCGCAGCGAGATCGAGAAGCAACGCACCTTGCCGGTGGTGCTGTCCCAAGACCCGGACGTGCGGGCGACGCTGGAACATCCTGATCCCGCACGCCTTTCCGCGCTCGATGCCAAATTCGCGGGGCTCGCGGCCGGCACGCGAACCGGCGCGATCTATCTGCTGGACGTCACCGGCCTCACCATCGCCGCCAGCAATGCGGGAACTTCGGCGAGTTTCGTGGGCTCTAATTATGCGTTTCGGCCCTATTTCCGCACGGCGATGGCGGATGGAAGCGCCGAACATTTCGCCTTCGGCACCGTGAGCCGGCAACCCGGCCTCTATCTCACCCGGCGCATCGACGGCCCCTCCGGTCCCCTCGGCGTGCTGGTGGTCAAGGCCGAGTTCGAGGCCATCGAGGACCAGTGGCGCCAGTTCGCCGAGCCGACCTTCGTCACCGACGCCCGGGCGATCGTTCTCGTCAGCAGCGTGCCGGACTGGCGCTTCCGGGCCATCGCGCCCATCGCGCCGGAGCGGCGGGAGGAATTGCGGGCGAGCCTCCAGTTCGGCGATGCCACGCTCGACCCTCTGCCCATCGTTCCCGATCCCGCCATGGCGGGGCTGGTGCGGGCTTCCCTGCCCGGCCAGCGCAAGCCGCGCCTGTTCGTGGAAGCCTCCGCCGAGGTGCCGACCACCGGCTGGACGCTGGACGTGCTCGCGCCGGCCGATGCCGCCATGAACCTTGCCACCGGCGCCGCGCGGGTGCTGGCGGTGCTCGTGGCATTGCTCGGGCTCGGCCTCGGCGCCCTCGCCCTCTCCCGCCGCGCCCGGCACCTGGAGGACACGGCGCGGCAGGCGGCGGCGCGGCGCCAGTTGGAGGAGCGGGTGGCCGAGCGCACCACCGAATTGAGCCGCGCCAATGCCCGCCTTCAGGACGAGATGGAAGAGCGCCGGCGCACCCAGACCACCCTCGACGGGCTGAAGGACGATCTTGTCCAGGCGAGCAAGCTGGCGGTGCTCGGCCAGATCGCGGCCTCGGTAGCCCATGAGGTGAACCAGCCGGTGGCCGCCATCCGCACCTTCGCGGAAAATTCCGAACTGTTCCTCGACCGTGGCGATACACAGGCGGCGCGGGCCAACCTCTCCACCATCGCCGCCCTCACCGACCGCATCGGCGCCATCACCGGGGAATTGCGCGCCTTCGCCCGCAAGGCGGAAGGCCGGCTGGAGCCGGTGCCGCTGCGCGCCGCCATCGACGGGGCGCTGCTGCTGGTGGGCCATCGCCTCACCCAGCAGGCGGTTGGCATCGAGATCGCGATCGCGGACGAAAATGTCCGCGTGACCGCCGAGCGGGTGCGCCTGGAGCAGGTGTTCGTCAATCTGCTGCAAAACGCGCTCGAAGCCTTGGCCGGGCAAGCCGACGGAAAGATCCGGATCCAGGCCGAGGCCGCCGCCGACCAGGTGCGCATCGAAGTCGCGGACAACGGCCCCGGATTGCCGCCCAACGTGATGGAGGCGCTGTTCATGCCGTTCACCACCACCAAGGCGCAGGGCCTCGGGCTCGGCCTTGTGATCTCCCACGATATCGTCGCCGGATTCGGCGGGACCCTCGCCGCCGAGAACCGCGACGGCGCGCGCTTCACCCTCACCTTGCCAAAGGCGCCCTGATGGACGTGGCCTTCATCGACGACGACGACATCCTGCGCGCCGCCAACGTCCAGGCGCTGATGCTGGCCGGCCTCGCCGTCGCGCCGTTCGCCTCCGGCGCCGCGGCGCTGGAGGCCATCGACGCCGGCTTTCCCGGCGTGGTGGTGAGCGACGTGCGCATGCCGGGCATGGATGGGCTGGAGCTGTTCCGCCGCCTGCGCAAGATCGACCCGGACCTGCCGGTGATCCTGATTACCGGCCACGGCGACATCGCCATGGCGGTCGATGCCATGCGCGAGGGGGCCTATGATTTTCTCGCCAAGCCCTATGCCGGCGAGCGCCTGCTGGGCGCGGTGCGACACGCGCGCGAGACGCGCCGGCTGGTGCTGGAGAACCGCGAGCTGCGGCGGCGCGCGGAAGCGGCGAGCGAGGACCTGCCCTTGCTCGGCGAGACCGCCGAGATGGCGCGCCTGCGGCAGACCCTGCGCCAGCTTGCGGATGCCGATGTGGACGTGCTGGTGGAGGGCGAGACCGGCAGCGGCAAGGAAGTCGTGGCCAATGCCCTGCACCGCCTGAGCCGGCGCGCCGCCCGCCCGTTCGTGGCGGTGAATTGCGGCGCCCTGCCGGAAAGCGTGATCGAGAGCGAACTTTTCGGCCACGAGGCCGGCGCCTTCACCGGCGCCATGAAGAAGCGCGTCGGGCGCATCGAGCATGCCCACGGCGGCACGCTGTTCCTGGACGAGATCGAGGCCATGTCGCCGGCGCTCCAGGTCAAGCTGCTGCGGGTGCTGGAAGCGCGCGAAATCACCCCGCTCGGCACCAATGAGGTGCGCCGCGTGGACATCCGCGTGGTCGCCGCCGCCAAGATCAATCTCCAGGCCCTGGTGCGGCAGGGCACGTTCCGGGAAGATTTGTATTACCGCCTGCATGTGGCGACCCTGCACATTCCGCCGCTGCGCGAGCGGCGCGCCGACGTGGCGCTGCTGTTCGGCCATTTCCTCGCGCTCGCCTGCGCGCGGTTCCAGCGCGAGCCGGTGCAGATCGGCGAAAGCGTGCGGCGCCATCTCGATACCCACGACTGGCCGGGCAACGTGCGCGAGCTGGTGCATTATGCCGAGCGCGTCGCCCTCGGCCTGGTCGCCAATCCGCTGCCGCCGACGGGCTCAGGCGACCGGGCGCCCCTGCCCGAGCGCATGGAGGCGTTCGAGGCCGGCGAAATCCGCGCCGCGCTGGCGGAAAGCTGTGGCGACGTGCAGGCGGCGGTGAAGGCGCTCGGCATTCCCCGCAAGACCTTCTACGACAAGCTGCGCCGCCACGGCATCGATCAGGCGGCCTATCGGACCGGCCGGCCGGCGGCGCAATAGAGTCCGGCGGGCCGCATTTTCTTGCCGTTCATGTCACACGCGACGGCGCCATCTCGTCTTGGGGGCAGCGTGCAGGGTGCACGATGGAGAGAAGACGATGACCACACGCCTGAAGACCCCGTTCAAGTCCGCCCCCGAGGGCATCAAGGCCTTGATGGCCCTGGAGGCCAGCTTCAAGGCCAGCGGCCTGGAACCCAATCTCATGGAGCTGGTGAAGCTGCGCGCCTCGCATATCAACGGCTGCGCCTTCTGCATCCACATGCACGCGACCGACGCGCGCGCGCTCGGCGAAAGCGAAATGCGGCTCTACATGCTGAACGCATGGCGCGAATCCACGCTCTACAATGATCGCGAACGGGCCGCCCTTGCCTGGACCGAGGCGCTGACGCGGCTCGCAGAGACCGGCGCGCCGGACCAGGATTACGCGCAGATCAAGGCCGTGTTCAGCGAGGCCGAACAGGTCCAGCTCAGCTTGCTGATCGGCGCCATCAACCTGTGGAACCGGCTGCAGGTCGGCTTCCGTGCAGCACACCCCGTGGAGCCGGCGCGTGACGCCGCCTGACGAGGCGACCATCTTGTTCGAGGCGCACCGGCCGCGGCTGGTGCGTCTCGCTTATCGCATGCTCGGCTCGATGGCGGAGGCGGAGGACATCGTCCAGGAAGGCTGGCTGCGCTGGCAGCGGGTGGACCTGGACGAGGTGCTGGAACCCTCGGCGTTCCTGAAGCGCATCATCACCCGCCTGTGCCTCGATGCGATGAAATCGGCCCGCGCCCGGCGCGAGACCTATGTGGGAAGCTGGCTTCCCGAACCGGTCGTCGAGCCGCCGGACGAGGCCACGCGGCCCGACGAACTGACCCTCACCCTGATGCTCGTGCTGGAACGCCTCTCGCCCCTGGAGCGGGCGGCGTTCCTGCTGCATGACGTGTTCGGCGACCCGCTCGATGAAATCGCCACGGCGCTCGATCGGGATGCCGCGGCGGTGCGCCAGCTCGCGGTGCGGGCGCGGCGGCATGTGCGTGCCGCGCGGCTGCGCTATCCGGTGGCGCGCGCGGAGGGCGACCGCATCGCCCATGCCTTCTTCACGGCATCGAACAGCGGCGATCTCGCCGCCTTGCGCAGCCTGCTGGCGCAGAACGTGGTGCTGACGGCGGACGGCGGCGGCAAGGTGCATGCCTTCCTCAATCCGATCTTCGGCCTGGACCGGGTGCTGCGGTTGTACCACGGCCTCCATCGCAAGCCGGCGGGAGAGCCGGCTTCATTCATCAAGCCGCTCTGGATCGACGGTCTGCCGGGCTACGCCAGCCGGGAACGAGGCGGGGTTCTCCAAACCACCGCCTTCGAGATCGACAACGGACGCATCGTCGCCATCTACATCACCCGCAATCCGGATAAGCTCACGGACGTGACGCGGCGGGTGCTGAACGCGGGATCCTGAGGCCAGTCTAGCGGGTTTCGCGCCCGCCTTCGGCCCAGGCGCGGCACAAGGCGCGCATCTCCCCCGCCGGGTCCGCGGCGCGCATCACCGCGCCCATGACGGCGATCCCCGCCACCCCCGCCGCCTGGCACGGGCCGAGCGTGTCCGGCGCGATCCCGCCGAGGGCGAGAACGGGAATGGAGGTTGCGGCGACGCGCTCGCGCAGGCCCGCTTCGCCGAGCGCCGGCCCATATCCGGGCTTGGAGCGGGTCTCGAAGGCGGGGCTGGCGATGAGATAATCCAGCCGCTGGGAATCGGCGGCGGCCACCTCGGCCAGCGTGTGGGTGGACAGGCCGATCAGCGCATCGGCCCCGAGCCTTGCGCGCGCCTGCGCCACATCCGCGCCCGCCGGCAGATGGACCCCGTCGACCCCCGCCTCCGCCGCAAGCTCGGCCGCTCCGTGCAGCGTGACGCGCGCGCCGAACGGAAAGGCGAGCGTCAGCAGGGTGCGGGCCAGCGCGATCTGTTCCGCTGTCGGCAAGTCCTTCTCGCGCACGCTGATCCAGCGGCACCCGCCTTCCAGCGCCGCCGCCACCACTTGGGGCAGCGGCGCGCGCGCCTGTGTGCGGTCGGTGATCAGCAGGATGGGCGGCTGCGGCAGCATAAAATCCAGCCTAGCTCAGACCCTCAACTGCCGACGAGGCCAAATTCCGGGCTGGAGGCTTCCGCATGCAGCTTCTTGGGGATACGCCCCGACAGCCGGGCGAGCCGCCCGCCGTCCACCGCGTAACGGAAGGCGGCGGCCATGCGCACCGGATCGTGCGCCTTGGACACCGCCGTATTGAGCAGTACGGCCGCGCACCCAAGCTCCATCGCCAGCGCCGCATCCGAGGCCGTGCCGATGCCGGCATCCAGCACCACCGGAACCGGGGACCGGGCGCAGATGAGTTCGATCATGTGCGGATTGGCGATGCCGAGCCCGGTGCCGATCATGGAGCCGAGCGGCATCACGGTGGCGGCGCCGAGATCGGCCAGCTTCTGGCAGGTCACGGGATCATCATTGCAATAGGGCAGCACGACGAAGCCGCGATTGACCAGGTCCTCGGTCGCCTTCAGCAGCTCTTCCACATTGGGATAGAGCAGTTCGCGATCGCCGATCACTTCCAGCTTCACCCAATTGGTCTCCAGCGCCTCTCGCGCCAATTCGGCGGTGAGCACGGCATCCTTCGCGGTCTGGCAGCCGGCCGTGTTGGGCAGGATGTGGACCCGGCCCGAGAGCAGGTCGGTCAAGCTCTCCTCATAGCTCGCGAGGCTGATGCGGCGGATCGAGGCGGTGGCCATTTCCGCGCCCGAGGCGGCGAGCGCATCGAGAAACACCTTCTGGTTCGGATAGCCCGCCGTGCCTAGGAACAGGCGCGAGTTGAAGCTGCGCCCGGCGATCACCAGCGGGTCGGCATTGGAGGCGGCGGCGTTCAGGGAAGCATTCATGGTCATTCTCTTTGCCCGCGCGATGCGGCGGGCGCTCGTCTGTGTCTTGCGGGCGGCTCAGCCGCCCTGTTTGGCCTGGATGATTTCCACCGCGTCGCCCGCGGCGAGCTTGTGCTCGGCCCAGCGGGCACGCGGCAGAACGGCACCGTTCAGCGCCACCGCGATGCCCTTGCGGGCCGCATCCACGCCCTTGTGGTCCAGAAGATCGGCGATGGTGGCGACGGCCAGCGTTTCGCGTGCGCCATTCACCTGGAGATCGAGCAGGGTTTCGGTTTCCATCATCCTCACTCCGCCGCCGCGCGCGACGCGAACCGCTCGGCCCCGAAGGGCGCGATGAGCGGATCGGTCCGGCCGTCCAGCACCAGCGCGCAGATGGTGGAGGTGGTCACCGGCAGCAGCAGGATGCCGTTGCGGTGATGGCCGGTGGCATGGATCAGCCCCTCCACCTCGCTCGCGCCCAGGATCGGGGCATCGTCGCGGCTGCCGGGGCGGAAGCCCACCCATTGCTCGATGATGGTCAGTTCTTCGATGGTGGGCACGCAGCGCCAAGCATGGGTGAGCAGCGCCAGCTGGCCGCCGGCGGTGATGTCGGTGTCGAAGCCCTTCTCCTCCACCGTCGCGCCGATGATGAGGCGCCCGTCCTTGCGCGGCACCATATAGGTGCCCGGCCCCCACAGCACATGGGTCAGCAGCGGGGCGGCCGGATCCATGCGCAGCGCCAGCATCTGCCCCTTGATGGGGCGCACCGGGAGCGGCGCGGCCGGGGCGATGGTGACGCCGCGCGACCAGGCGCCGGCCGCCAGGATCACGGTATCGGCGGGATGCAGGACGCCCGCGACCACGACGCCGCGCGCCTTGCCGTCGCGGGTTTCCACCCGCTCCACCTTGGCATGCTCGTGCAGCACCGCGCCGGCCTTGAGCGCCGCCACCTTCAGCGCCGCCGCCGTTTGTCGGTTGTCGGCCTGATGATCCTGCGGGCACCAGAGCGCGCCTGCCAATTTGGTGGCGAGGTGCGGTTCCTTGCGGCGTGCCTCGGCGGCGGTCAGCCATTCCACCGGCAAGCCGAGGCTCTTTTGAAAGGCGTGCTGGTGGCGCAGCTTGGCGGCGTCGTCGGCGGTGAGCGCGACGACGAGCGTGCCCTCCTCGCGCAGGCCCACATTCATGCCGCTGGCCGCTTCCAGATCCGCCGCGAAGGCCGGCCACAAGGTCTGGCTCGCGCGGTTGAGGGTCAGCAACCCCTCTTCGCCGGGCTCGGCTTCCGCGCAGGCGGCGAGCATGCCGGCGGCGGCATGGCTGGCGCCGGAGCCGGCAAGGCCGGCATCAAACAGCTCGACCTTGCAGCCCGCCTGCGCCAGGCGCCAGCCGATGGCGAGGCCGATGACGCCCGCGCCGATGATGGCGACACGCAGGCCGGCAGCGTCGCTGCGGGCCGGCTCAACTTGCGAAGACACACTATTTTGGGACGATAAGCGGGGGCTCATCGGCTCCTCCCTACGCTGGAATGACCCAGACAGGTTCGATGGGTATGATCTCAGCCGCGCGTGACGCGCGGCACCCCAGGCCGTCTGACAGTATCACCGCTCTGCGCCCCGGCGGCAAGGAAAACTCAAAAATTCGCATCGAAACGTCACGAAGCGATGCAAGGCGTTTCGTCCCATAGCTTTTTCGCCGCCCAGCCGCAATTGCGGCACGGCGCGCACCGCCGCGGGAACCGGCGCGGGGCCTGTGGACGGCCTGACTCATGTGGTGCGCGGGCCTCGACTCGCAAATATGTTCTTGTTATGTTCCGATCACCAAGCGGCAATTGGGAACACGTCGATGAAACTCTACTGGGCCCCGCAGACCCGCGCCTTCCGCGCCTTGTGGCTGTTGGAGGAGGCCGGATTACCCTATGAGCGCCACTTGGTGCCGCTCGACGGGCCGTTCATCGCCTCGGCGGAGTTTCGCGCCATCAATCCCATGATGAAGGTGCCAGCGCTGGAAGATGGCGACGCGCGCATCGCCGAGAGCGGCGCCATCTGCCTCTATGTCGCGGACAAGGCGCCGGAGGCCCATCTTGCCCCCGCCATCGGCGATCCGCGCCGGGGCCGCTATCTGCAATGGCTGTTCTGGGACGCCGCCTGCATGGAAGCCGCTTTCACCCAGAAGCTCGCCGGGGTGAACCTGCCGAGCCGGGCGGCCGGCTGGGGCAGTTTCGAGCGCGTCATGGACGTGCTGGAAGAGGCGCTGGCACCCGGCCCCTATCTGCTGGGGGAACAGTTCACCGCCGCCGATGTGATGGTGGGCAGCAATGTCTGGTACGGGCTGACGCTTCTAAAGGTGATCGAACCCCGGCCGGTGTTCACCGCCTATGTGGCACGCTGCGAGGCGCGACCGGCCTTCCAGCGCGCCAACGCCATCGAGGCGGAAGCGCTCGCCGCCTGAGGCCGCGCGCCGGCCCTGTGCGTGGGAAGAAGGCGCCCGCTGCCAGACGCGCGCGGACGCGCTATAAGGCGGCCATGCTGCCTCTGCTTCCGCTCATCCGGCGCGTGCGCCACGGCCTTACCCTCGGTGTGCGCACCATCGTCATGGACGCGGCGCGCGGCGTGCTGCTGGTGCGCCATTCCTATACGCCCGGCTGGCATTTTCCCGGCGGCGGCGTGGACGTGGGCGAAACCACGGAAGAGGCGGCCCGGCGCGAACTGATGGAAGAAGCGGCGGTCACCGCCGAAGGCCCGCTGGTGCTGCAGGGGCTCTATTTCAATCCGCGCGTCGGCGGGCGCGATCATGTGGCCTGCTATCTCGTGCCACGCTTTTCCTTCGAGGCATTGCCCGGCCCCAATCTGGAGATTCGCGAAGTGCGCTTCTTCCCCCGCGACGCTTTGCCCGAGGATGTCACCGCCGGCACCCTGCGCCGTCTCGCCGAGATCGAAACCGGCCAGCCGCCGGATCCGCGCTGGTAGGCGCGCGCTGGTAGCCCCGCCGGCCCCTGCTCCAGTTCCCCTTGTCCGCGACCCGCCGCCTTTCTCATTCGCGAGCTTTCCGATGGAAGTCACCTCCGCCCCCTCCCCCGCCGGGGAAATCGCCGCCCTGCTCGGCCGCCTCGGAATTGCGCCCGAAACCCTTCGCGGCGGTACGCTTGCGGCCCGATCGCCGATCACCGGCGAACAAGTCGCCGCCCTGCAGGAAACGCCCGACGCTTCGGCGGCGATCGGCGCGGCGCACGCGGCCTTTCTCGCCTGGCGCACCGTGCCCGCCCCGCGCCGGGGCGAATTGGTGCGCCTGCTGGGCGAAGAATTGCGCGCCGCCAAGGCCGATCTCGGCCGGCTCGTGACGCTCGAGGCCGGCAAGATCCTCTCCGAGGGAATGGGCGAAGTGCAGGAGATGATCGACATCTGCGACTTCGCCACCGGCCTGTCGCGCCAGCTGCACGGCCTCACCATCACCACCGAGCGCCCCGACCATCGCATGATGGAGACTTGGCATCCCGTCGGCGTGGTCGGCGTGATCTCGGCGTTCAATTTTCCGGTCGCCGTCTGGTCCTGGAACGCGGCGCTGGCGCTGGTGTGCGGCAATGCGGTGGTGTGGAAGCCCTCGGAAAAGACGCCGCTGACCGCGCTCGCCGTCCAAGCGATTTTTCAGCGCGCGACGGCCCGCTTCGGCGCGGCGCCGGCCGGCCTCTCCGCTTTGCTGATCGGCGGGCGCGAAATGGGCGAGACGCTGGTGGACGACCCGCGCGTGCCGGTGGTCTCGGCCACCGGCTCCACCGCCATGGGCCGCGCCGTGGCGCCGCGCCTTGCCGCACGGTTCGCGCGGGCGATCCTGGAACTCGGCGGCAATAATGCCGCCATCGTCTGCCCCTCCGCCGACCTTGACCTCACGGTGCGCGCGGTGGCCTTCGCCGCCATGGGCACCGCCGGCCAGCGCTGCACCAGCCTGCGGCGGCTGATCGTGCACGAAAGCGTTTACGACACCCTGCTCGGCCGCCTCAAGGCCGCCTATGGCTCGGTGCGCGTGGGCGATCCGCGTGCCCCGGAAACGCTCGTCGGCCCGCTGATCGATGATGCGGCCGCGCAGGCCATGGTGAGCGCGCTCGCCGCGGCGCGCGCCGAAGGCGGCGGCGTGAGCGGCGGGGAAAGGGTCCAGCCGGCCGGCCTCTCCGGCGGTGCCTATGTGCGTCCCGCCCTGGTGGAAATGCCCGCCCAGAGCGCCATCGTGCGGGCGGAAACCTTCGCGCCCCTCCTCTACGTGCTGCGCTACGAGACCCTGGACGAGGCCATCGCCCTTCAGAACGACGTGCCGCAGGGCCTCGCCTCCTCCATCTTCACCACCGATCTGCGCGAGGCCGAGCGCTTCCTCTCCGCCGCCGGATCGGATTGCGGCATCGCCAATGTGAATATCGGCCCCTCGGGCGCCGAGATCGGCGGGGCGTTCGGGGGCGAGAAGGAGACCGGCGGCGGCCGCGAGGCCGGATCGGACAGCTGGAAGGCCTATATGCGCCGCGCCACCAACACCATCAATTACGGCGCGACCTTGCCCCTCGCCCAGGGGGTGAGCTTCGATCTGGACTAGGCAAGCGCCGATGCCAGGCGGAAGGGATTTCTTGTAAGGCATAAATATTGCTTCATAATCGGCATGTTCAGCGTGCGGGAGCCTTGTGAATGCCCTTCATCCACCGCATCGGTCCGCGCAGCTATGTGTTCGCCGATCTCAAGGAGCTGATGGCCAAGGCCACGCCGCTGCGCTCCGGCGACATGCTGGCCGGCATTGCCGCGACCAGCGCGGAGGAGAATGTCGCCGCCAAGATGTGCCTCGCCGAGGTGCCGCTGAAGACGTTCTTGTCCGAGGCGCTGATCCCCTATGAGGAGGATGAGGTCACGCGCCTCATCCTGGACGGGCACGATCATTCCGCCTTCGCGCCCGTCGCGAGCCTCACCGTGGGCGATTTCCGCGATTATCTGCTCTCGGATCAGGCGACGCCGGAAACCCTCGCGCGCCTCGCCACCGGCCTGACGCCGGAAATGGTGGCGGCGGTCTCCAAGATCATGCGCAACCAGGATCTGATCCTGGTGGCAAAGAAATGCCGGGTGGTCACGCGCTTCCGCAACACCATCGGCCTGCCCGGCACCATGGCCGTGCGCCTCCAGCCCAACCATCCCACCGACGATGCCGCCGGCGTCTCCGCCACCATTCTCGACGGCCTGCTCTATGGCTGCGGCGATGCGGTGATCGGCATCAATCCCGCATCCGACAGCCTTCCGGTGCTCGACCGGCTGCTGAAGCTGATGGATGCGGTCATCACGCGCTTCGACATCCCCACCCAGAGCTGCGTGCTGACCCATGTGACCACCTCCATCGAGCTGATGAACCGGGGGGCACCGGTGGACCTGGTGTTCCAGTCCATCGCCGGGACGCAGGCCGCCAACCGCTCGTTCGGCATCGATCTTGCGGTGTTGCGCGAAGGCTATGACGCCGCGAGGTCGCTGAAGCGCGGCACGCTCGGCACCAATGCCATGTATTTCGAGACCGGCCAGGGTGCTGCGCTCTCCGCCAATGCGCACCATGGCGTGGACCAGCAGACCTGCGAGGCGCGCGCCTATGCGGTCGCCCGCGCGTTCGAGCCGCTGCTGGTGAATACGGTGGTGGGCTTCATCGGCCCGGAATATCTCTATGACGGCAAGCAGATCATCCGCGCCGGACTGGAAGACCATTTCTGCGGAAAGCTGCTCGGCGTGCCGCTGGGCGTGGACGTCTGCTACACCAACCACGCCGAAGCCGACCAGGACGACATGGACACCCTGCTCACGCTGCTGGCAGCGGCGGGCGTGACCTATGTGATGGGCATTCCAGGCGCCGATGACGTAATGCTCAATTATCAGTCGACCTCGTTCCACGATGCCCTTTATGTGCGCGAAGTCTTCGGGCTGAAGCGGGCGCCGGAGTTCGAGGCATGGCTCCAATCCATGCACATCACCGGAGCGGACGCCCGCCTTCTGCCCGCCGACGGCGGCCATCCCCTGCTGGGTTTCGTGGCGGAGCGGGCGGCATGATCGAGCGCGACCCCTGGCTCGCCTTCGCGCGGCATACGCCGGCCCGCATCGCGCTCGGCCGCACCGGCGCAAGCCTGCCGACGCAAGAAGTGCTGCGCTTCGCCCTCGCCCATGCCCAGGCGCGCGATGCGGTCCACACGCCGTTCGACGCCACGGAAGTGGCGACGCAGGTGCGCGCGCTCGGATTTGAGACCGTGCAAATCGCCAGCGCCGCGCCGGCGCGCGATGTCTATCTGCGCCGGCCCGATCTCGGCCGCCGCCTCGCCGAGGCGAGCCGCGCCACGCTTGAAACGTCCGCCCACGGCCCCGTCGATCTGGCGCTGGTGGTGGCGGACGGGCTCTCTTCCGCCGCCGTGCACGCGCAGGCCGTGCCCTTCCTCGCGGCGCTCAAGCCCTGGATTGAAAAAGAGAAATGGCGCGTCTCCCCGGTCTGCATCGCCGCCCAGGCGCGGGTGGCGCTGGGGGATGAGGTGGGCGCGGCGCTGAAGGCGCGGGCGGTACTGGTGATGATCGGCGAGCGGCCCGGCCTCTCCTCGCCGGACAGTCTCGGCCTCTACCTCACCTTCGCACCCCGCCCCGGACGCACCGACGCGGAGCGCAATTGCATCTCGAACGTGCGGGCCGAGGGCCTGTCCCACAATGCCGCCGCCTTCAAGCTGGCCTGGCTGCTGAAGGAGGCGCTGCGCCGGGAAATAACCGGCGTCGATCTGAAGGACGAAAGCGATGCGCGGCTGGACGGCGTGCAGCCCCCGTCCGCCCTTCCCGGTGCCGGCGAGGCGTGACGTTCAGGCACGGTCCTTGCTTTAAAAAATCATGGGCCGGCAACCGGCGTTCCGGTGGCCGCTGGGCAGAGGGCACGATTCATGAGCGCTCAAAAATCTTCCGGCGTCAGCTACACCACGGTCGATGTAAAATATTTCGAGCAGCGCGCCTTGAAGCGCCATGCCCGTGTCTGGTCGCTGTGGGCGCTGGGCGTCGGCGCGGTCATTTCCGGCCATTTCTCGGGCTGGAACCTGGGCCTCGCCTCGGGCGGCTGGGGCGGCATGTTCATCGCCGCCATCATCATCGCCATCATGTATCTCGGCCTGACCTTCTGCATCGCAGAGATGTCGCCCGCTTTGCCCCATACGGGCGCGGCCTATTCCTTCGCCCGCACCACCATGGGGCCGTGGGGCGGCTTCGTGACCGGGCTGTGCGAGAACGTGGAATATGTCATCACGCCGGCCGTGGTGGTGTCCTTCATCGGCTCCTACATGGGATCGATCTTCGGCACGCCGCCCGAGTTCCAGCCGGTCTATTGGATCTTCGGCTACATCATCTTCGTCGGCCTGAACGTGGTCGGCGTGGAACTCTCCTTCAAGGTGACGCTGGTGGTGACGCTCGCCGCGCTCGCCTGCCTGGTGGCGTTCTGGGTCAGCGCGATCCCGGTCATGGACTTCTCGCGCTGGGCGCTGAACATGGGCGTCGGGCCGGACGGGAAGGCGGTGGAACTGCCCAATGGCGGCGGCCCGTTCCTGCCGTTCGGCATCGGCGGCGCGCTCGCGGCCATGCCGTTCGCGGTCTGGCTGTTCCTCGCGATCGAGCAATTGCCGCTGGCGGCGGAAGAATCGGTCGATCCCAAGACCGACATGCCGAAGGGCATCATCGCCGGCATGGCGACGCTGATCGTCTCCGCCTTCATGATCCTGTGGCTGAATTCCTCGGTGGCCAACGGCGCGTTCGGCCTGTCCACCTCGCTGGAACCTTTGCTCGATGGCTTCAAGGCCATCTATGGCACGGGCATCGCCAGCCTGCTGGCGCTGGTCGCGGTGGTGGGGCTGATCGCGTCCTTCCACACCATCATCTATGCCCAGGGCCGGCAGATCTATTCGCTCTCGCGCGCCGGCTATTTCCCGCGCAGCCTGTCGATCACCCACGGCAGCCGCAAGACCCCGCACGTGGCCATGATCGCCGGCGCGGTCGTCGGCCTGGTGATCATGCTCGCCATCTGGTTCACGCTGGGTGTGGAGGCGGGCGCGGCGGCCATCGGCGGCACGCTGCTGAACATGGCGGTGTTCGGCGCCATGCTCTCCTATGTGATGCAGGCCCTCTCCTTTATCCTCATGCGGAAGAACATGCCGCAGATCGCCCGGCCCTATGTGAGCCCGTTCGGCATTCCCGGCGCGGTGGTGACCATCGTGATCGCGCTGGTGACCATCTATTTCCAGCTGTCGGATCCCATCTACCGCGCCGGCGTTATCGGCGTGGCGATCTGGTTCGCCATCGGCATGGCCTATTTCGCCGTCTACGGGCGCCACAAGCTGGTGCTCTCGCCCGAGGAGGAATTCGCTCTCTCCAAGGGCACGGCCGAATATAAGAGCTATTGAGGCCGGGCGCCGCAAAACCACTCCCGCGGGCGCGCAGGGCGACCGCGGGAGGACTTCACGACCCAAGGCGCGGGCGCGTCAGACGTGCTCGACAGACACCACGCGATAGGTGTGCATCTCGTCATCCTCGCGGATCGAGACATATTCGCCGGGCGCGAAGGCTTCATCGCCGAAGCGGTAGCCGGACTCGTCATCCTCGTCGCCGGACACATCATAGCGGAACGCCCAGCTTCCGCCGGGCCGGCGCACCAGGTGGCCGATATCGTCCGCCTCGCCCGGCCGGAAGCGCACCACCCGGCACGCGGCGCGATTGGCATGCCAGAGGTCGGCGTCGATGCGGCCGTTCTCATCCAGCGGCGCGACGAAGGAATAGCCGAAATTGCGGGATCCCTCGGGGTGGTCCTTTTCGCGCGCAAGTTCGAGACGGATCTCGCGGAAGGAATGAGGCAGTTGGCTCATAATCAGTCTCCTCGGGCGTCACCCGTCGCCGATTCCGGTCTGGGCTCCCTTCATGCCGCAGGAATAAAAGTGGCGCCAGTTACGGACATTCACTTACGCAAAAGCCCGCGTAAAATATTTACTTTCGTTGATCCAGGCCAATGCGCCCGTTGTCGTTCGTGGCATGTTAAACTCTTATGCCAGTGCGGAGACGAACCATGAGCGACGCTTCGACTTTCCCTGACTTCACCAAGGCCTTTGCCGAGATGTGGCCTGGCAAAACCCCAGCTCTCGGCTGGCCGATGGCCGCGGCCCGCGTCTATTGGATCGAGTTGCCGATGGCCGTCAACGCCCATCTGCAACGCTTCGCCACCGCCCAGCTCCAGGAGCAGATGCGCCTGATGAGCGAAATGGCGAAGCCCGATGCCGCGACCTCGGTGCTCACCAAGGAAGCAGCCTTCCTTCAGCAATCCGCGTTCGCCTGGGGCACGGAAGTGCTCGAGATCGTGGAATTGTGCAAGGAAAAGCTGCTGAATCCCACCGCCCCGGCCGAGGACGCGGATGCAGGATATCGTCACGCCGCCTGAAGGGCGTGACGCAGGATGGAAAGGCCGCGGCGTCGCTCATGCCGCGGCATCAGGGGGGCGCCCGGAGCGTAGCTCCAGGCGGTGAGTTCGTGCGCGGCCCGGCTCACGCCGAGGGGCTGAACCCCTCCAGCACGATCTTGCCCCGCGCCCGGCCGCTTTCGAGCAGGCTGTGGGCTCGCCGCAGGTTGGCGGCAGTCATCGGGCCATAGGTTTCCGTCAGCGTCGTACGGATTTCGCCCGCATCCACGAGGCCGCTGACCTCGTTCAGGATGGTGTGCTGCGCCTCCATGTCCGCCGTCTCGAACATCGAGCGGGTGAACATGAGTTCCCAATGCACCGACACGCTCTTGCGCTTGAAGCCGCTGATGTCCAGCGTGGCAGGGTCGTCGATCAGGGCGAACCGGCCCTGAGGGGCGATCAGATCCGCGATCGCGCCCAGGTGCTGATCGGTATTGGTGGTGGAAAAGACGAACGCGGGTTCGCCGAGGCCGAGCGCCTTGACCTGCTCCGCCAGCGGCTTGGAATGATCAACCACATGATGCGCGCCGAGATCGCGCACCCATTGCTGCGTCTCCGCCCGCGAAGCGGTGGCGATCACCGTCAGGTCGGTCAGCTTGCGGGCCAGCTGCACGGCGATGGAGCCGACACCGCCCGCGCCGCCGATGATCAGGAGCGCGGGCGCGACGCCCGGCACCGGCCGCACCACCTGAAGGCGATCGAACAGGGTCTCCCAGGCGGTGAGCGACGTCAGGGGCAGAGCGGCCGCCTCGGCCCAATTGAGCGTGGCGGGTTTCTTGCCGACGATCCGCTCATCCACCAGGTGGAACTCGGCATTCGTGCCCTGCCGCCCCAGCGCCCCGGCGTAAAAGACCGCGTCGCCCGGCTTGAAGACGGTGGCATCCGGCCCGGCCTCGACCACGACGCCGGCCGCATCCCAGCCGAGCACTTTCCATTCCCCGGCCTCGGCCGCGGCACGCCGGCGCACCTTGGTGTCCACCGGATTGACCGAGACGGCGCGCACCTCGACCAGCAGATCCCGCCCCGTGGCGTGCGGACGGGGCAGCTCGATATCGCTCAGGGCCAAGGCATCGTCGATGGGAAGGGAATGCTGATAGCCGACGGCACGCATGGAAATCTCCCGTTCTGGACTGGCGCGAAAATGCTGGGTACGCTGCCCTCACGCAAGAACGCACATAAATCGCACATAGTATCAAAAAGGATACCGTGACATGCCGCGGGTGCGCCACAAGAGCCTGGATTGCAGCCCCGGCTGCGCCGTCGAGGCGACGCTGAGCCTCATCGACGGCAAATGGAAGGGCGTGATCCTCTATCATTTGTTCGAAGGCACGCTGCGGTTCAACGAATTGCGCAAGCGCCTGCCGAACGTGACCCAGCGCATGCTGACCAACCAATTGCGCGAGCTGGAAGCGGAGCAGTTGATCGTGCGCACGATCTTTCCCGTCGTGCCGCCAAAGGTCGAATATTGCCTCTCCGCGCGCGGCCGCAGCCTGGAGCCGGTGATCATGGCGCTGAAAGCCTGGGGCGATGCCAATCTCGATCTGACCAAGCCGACCGAAACGCAGCCCGCGACAGCCGCCTGACGGCGGGTCCCTGCTGCTCGGGCGCCCCGTCACTCCCCCTTTGGATGTCCGCTATCGAGGGTCGCCCACCCGGTGGCGGTGCCGGTCGCGGGAAGACGGTCGCGCTCGGCTCGCGCGCGCAGGATATGCGCCTTGGCCAGCATGTGCGCGCTCACCGGCGCGGTGAGGAAGAGGAACAGCGTGATGAGCAGTTCGTGAATGGAGAAGCTGCCGCGAACCGCCGCGAAATAGACCATCGAGGCGATCAGCAGCGCGCCGATGCCGAGCGTGGTCGCCTTGGTGGGCCCGTGCAGGCGCCTCATCATGTCCGGCAGGCGCGCGAGCCCGAGCGCACCCACGAGCAGGAAGAAGGCGCCGATCAGGATCAGCGCCGCGACCAGGGCCTCGAGGAAGGGATACATCGGCCGCTCCTATTCGATGACATTGCCGCGCAAGAGGAATTTGCAGAACGCAACGGTGGTCACGAAACCCACCATGGCGAACAGCAAAGCCGCCTCGAAATACATGGCCGTGCCGTAGGCGATGCCGCCCAGCACAATGAGGGCGATGGTCTCGATCACCAAAGTATCGAGCGCCAGCACGCGGTCGGTGGCATCGGGCCCGACCGCGAGGCGGTAGAGCGTGAGCGCGATGGCGAGGCAGATGGCGCCCCCCGCGATGGCGATGGCGGCAGCGATCATTCGAAGATCCTCTTCAGCCGGCTTTCGTAGCGCGTCTTGATGGCGGCAACCGTCGCCTCCGGGTCCCCGGTGTCGAGGCAATGCACCAGCAGCGCCCTGCCGTCGGCGGAAAGATCCGCGCTCACCGTGCCCGGCGTCATGGTGATGGTGCCCGCGAGCAGCGCGATGGCCTCGGGGGTGTGAAGGTCGAGCGGCACGGTCACATAGCGCGAGCGCAGGGTCTCGCCGCGCCGGAACAGGATGAGCTTGGCCACCTCGATGTTGGAGACCACGATATCCCACGTCACCAAGAGCGCGTATGCGGCGATGGTCAGGGGCGCCTTCAGCCGCGGCCGGCCGGGCCAGAAGGGTGCGGTGAGAAGGGGGATGGCGAGGCCGAGGACGAGGCCCAGCACCACCACGCCCGCCGTCACCTCGTTCATGAGCAGGACGAAGACAGAAGCGATTAGAACGGTGAGCAAGGGATGGGGGAGCAGGCGGGCGCGCATTGTCAGTCTCCTGCCGCAAGGCGCGCATCCGGCCCCAGCACCGCGCCGATATAAGCGGAGCGGTCCAGCGCCTGGCGTGCGGTCAGCCCGAGCGCGTCGCTCGCGGGGCCGGCCGCCAGCGTCCAGGCGAGGGTCAGGGCCAGCAGGGCCGCAACCGCGACCAGCGGCAGGGCGGGCAGCGGCTTCGTCCCGGAGGCCGGACCGCTCGCCCAGAACAGCACCGAGCCCGCGCGCGCGAAACCGAAGGTCATGACAAGGCTCGCGGCCAGGATGACCGCCCAGATCCAGGGCCAGATAACGGACGCCTGCGCGGCCTTCAGGATCATCACCTTGCCGAGGAAGCCGGAGAGCGGCGGCAGCCCCACCAGGGCGATCGCCGCAAGGAAGAACAGGCCACCCACCAGCGTCTCGCCGGGCATGGCGGGCGCCGGCACCAGCCGGTCCCGCGCCGCGCCGCGAAGCTCCTGCACCAGCCCGGCAATGAGAAACAGGGCGGCCCCGGCGAAGGTCGAATGAACGAGATAATAGAGCCCCGCCGAGAACCCCGCGGCATCGAACAGGCCGATCGCGACCAGCAGCGTGCCCATGGAGGCGATGACCGCGAAGGCGGAAAGATCGCGCAAGGTGCGGCTTCCCACCAGGCCGATGGCGCCGACCGCCAGCGTCACGAGCGCCGCCGGCAGGACGAACGGCGCCGCCGCCAGCTCCAGCGGCCCGGCGCCGGCCCCGAAGACGAGGCCGTAGACGCGGATGATGGCGTAGGCGCCGACCTTGGTCATGATCATGAACAGAGCGGCGGCGGGTGCCGAGGTTCCGGCATAGGTGGCGGGAAGCCACCAATGTAGCGGCACCAGGGCCGCCTTGGTGGCGAAGACCAGGAACAGCAGCAGCGCGCCCGCCTTCAGCAGCGCCGCGTCGCCCGCCGCCACCTGCGGCACCTTCACGGCAAGATCGGCCATGTTGAGGGTGCCGGTGACGGCATAGATCAGCCCTACGCCGACCAGGAAGACCACCGAGGCGAGCAGGTTGATGGCCACATATTGAAACCCCGCCTTGAGCCGCGCCGCACCCCCGCCGTGCAGCATCAGCCCGTAGGAGGCGATCAGCATCACCTCGAAGAACACGAACAGGTTGAACACGTCGCCGGTGAGGAAGGCGCCGTTGATGCCCATGAGCTGAAACTGGAACAAAGGATGGAAATGCCGCCCCCGCCCGTCCACCCCGCCGGCGGCATAGACCACCACGCACAAAGCGAGGAGGGAGGTGAGCAGCAGCAAGGTGGCGGACAGGCGGTCCAGCACCAGAATGATGCTGAAGGGCGCCGGCCAGTCGCCCAGCCGGTAGGCGCGGACAGTTCCGTCGCTCGCCTGTGCGAACAGAAGGGCGGCGAGGCCCACCAGGAGCACCGTGACAATGATGGAGACGATGCGCTGCCGGCGCAAATGATGGCGCAGCAGGAGAACGAGAAAGGCCGCCGCCATGGCCGGCAGGATGACCGGCAGGATCAGGAGATGGTCGAGCGGCGCGGTCATGCCTCGCCCCGCTCGTCGGGCTGGCGCGGGGCGTCGAGCGCGCTGTGGTCGGAGCCGGTTTCCAGATAGCCGCGCAAGGCCAGCACCACGATCAGCGCCGTCATGCCGAAGGAAATGACGATGGCGGTGAGCACCAGGGCCTGCGGCAGGGGATCGGTATAGCCTGCGGCATCCGGGGAAATCACCGGCGGCCGGTCGATGACGAGCCGGCCCATGGCGAACAGGAACACGTTCACCGCATAGGACAGGAACGTCAGGCCGAGGATCACCGGAAAGGTGTGGGCGCGCAGGATCAGATAAATGCCCACCAGGGTGAGGATGCCGATCGCGCCGGCGACGAGCAGTTCCACGGTCAGTCCTCCTTGCCGGCGGCGCCTGAGGCGGCGCCTTCCAGCGGCACATCCATGGGCGCGCGGCTTTCCGGCGATGGATCGACCCGATGCGCGACACGGGAGAGTTGCGCCAGCGACAGCACCATCACGCCCACCACGGTGAGAAACACGCCGAGGTCGAAGGCCATGGCGGACGCCAGTTCGAACTCCCCCACCAGCGGCCAGTGCAGATAGCCGAAAGTCGAGGTGAGGAACGGCCGGCCGAAGGCGAAGGCCGCAAGGCCGGTGAGGCCCGCGATGGCCACGCCCGCGCCGATCAGGGATTGGGCATCCAGCTTCATGCGCTCCGCCGCCCAGCCGTAGCCGGAGGCGATGTATTGCATGATCAGGGCGATGGCGACCACGAGGCCGGCGATGAAGCCGCCGCCCGGCGCATTATGCCCGCGCAGGAAGATGTAGGCGCCCACCACCAGCGACAAAGGCAGCAGCACCCGGGTCGCCACCACCAGGATGAGCGGATGGGCGTCCTTAGCCTCGTCCCGGGGCAGCATCGCCTTGATGCGGCGCACCGCGGCGCCCTTCAGCGCCGGATCGAGCAGCGCATAGATGGCGAGCGCCGCGATGCCGAGGACGATGATCTCGGCGAAGGTGTCGTAGCCGCGGAAGTCCACGAGGATCACGTTCACCACATTGGTGCCGCCCCCGCCCGGCTTGGACTGGGCGAGGTAGAAATCGGAAATCGACGTGCCGTTGCGCGTCATCACGGCATAGGCGAGCCCCGCCGCGCCGAGGCCCGCCAGGCCCGCGATGGCGCCGTCGCGCCAGCGCACGGCGCGGCTCCCCTCGCGCGGGGTGGTCTTCGGCAGCAGGTTGAGCGCGAGCAGCATGAGGATGGTGGTCACCACGTCCACCGAGATCTGCGTCAGGGCAAGGTCGGGGGCGGAGAATTGCAGGAAGGCGAGCGCCACCACCACGCCCACCACGCCGGTGAGAATCAGCGCCGTCAGCCGTTCGCCATGGAACAGCAGGACCGCGCCGCTCGCCAGGACGAGCGCGAGAAAGGCGGTGAGGGCCGGTGCGGTCACGGGCAGGAGAGGCCGGGCGCCGGCGGCGTGCGTCGCGCTCCAGAATCCATAGCCGCCGACCGCGACCAGCGTCGCCACCGTCACGCCCATGTAGCGCGACAGCGCGCCGTCGTGCAGGGCGGCCACGATCCGGCGGCAGGCGACCACGAGGCCGCCGCTCGCGGCCTCGAACATGGCCTTGGCATCGAGCGGCGGCAGGCGCGCGCGCACCCCATCCACGCGGCGGAAGGCGAGGATGAGCGCCGCCCCGCCGGCGAAGGCAAGAAGGCTCATGAAAAGCGCCGGCGTGAGGCCATGCCACAAGGCAAGGTGATAATCCGGCAGCGGCCCGCCGATCACCGCCGAAGCCGTCAGCGCCACCAGCGGCCCGGCCACGGCGGCGGGGAAAAGTCCGATGGCGATCACCGGCACCACCAGCACCGCTACGGGCAGCCAGAGGCCGAGCGGCGGGTCGTGGGGATGGTGGGGATAATCGTGACGCACCGGGCCGAGAAAGGTGCCGATGGCGAAGCGCGCCGAATAGGCCACCGAGAAGACGGCCGCCACGCTCGCCAGCACCGGGAACAGGAAATCGAGCCCGAGATAGGCCGTGTGCGCCGCTTCCTCCAGCATCATCTCCTTGGAGAGGAAGCCGTTGAACAATGGCACACCGGCCATGGAGGCGGAGGCGAGGAGCGCGAGCGTGCCCGTCACCATGAACAGCGCGGCCTTGAAGGTGGCATGGTTGATGATGTGGAACACCGCGGCGACCGCCGCCATGGGCGTGCCGAAGCCGAGCAGCATGGTCATGAGGCCGAGATGGCTCACGGTGGAATAGGCGAGCACCGCTTTCAGATCATCCTTGAACAAGGCGATGACGGCGCCAAGCAGCATGGTGGCAAGTCCCACCGGCGCGACGATGAGAAACCAGGGGTCGGTGCCGGCGAGCACGGGCCACAGGCGCGCCAGAAGGAACACCCCGGCCTTCACCATGGTGGCGGAATGCAGATAGGCCGAGACCGGCGTCGGCGCCGCCATGGCATGGGGCAGCCAGAAATGGAACGGGAACTGGGCGGATTTGGTGAAGGCGCCCACCAGCACCAGCAGCAGCGCCGGCAGATAGAGCGGCGAGGCACGCACCATCTCGCCGCGGACGAGGATTTCCGTGAGCTGATAGGAGCCGGCCGCCTGCGCCACCAGCAGCAGCCCGGCGATGAGCGCGAGCCCCCCGCCCCCGGTCACCACCAGTGCCATGCGCGCGCCCTGCCGGGCATCGGCGCGCTTGGTCCAGAAGCCGATGAGCAGGAACGAGGTGAGGCTCGTCAGCTCCCAGAATACCAGCAGCGCGATGATGTTGTCGGACAGCACAACCCCCACCATCGCGCCCTGGAACAGCAGCAGGTAGGCGAAGAAGCGGCCCATGGGCTCCTCGCGCGACAGATAGAAACGCGCATAGACGATCACCAGCAGGCCGATGGCGAGAATCATGGCCGCGAAGAAGAAGCCGAGGCCATCCGCGAACACGGACAGGGACAGACCCAGGGCCGGCACCCACTCCACGCCCGCTTTGGGGACCTCGCCGGAGAACACCGCTGGCGCGTGGGACATGAGCAAAGCGAGGGCGAGCAGCGTCACGCTGCCGGTCGCCGCGGCGCAGGCATTGCGCCCTGAGCGGATCACCAGGGGCGGAATGAGGGCCCCGAGGAGCGGAATGAGAATTACGAAAAGCAGAGTCACTGTTGGACGCCTCGTCACGCCTGGCTTGGGTCAGGTGGATGAGGCTCCTTGAGCCCCGATGGAATCTGGCGACCTGATAAGGTCGGAGTGCTCCCGATCCTTCCTCCTTGGCAGAAGCGGCCCCGGGCGGGCGCCTGCTGGATGATGTGGAATATGCAGGATCTCGGCGCGCCTGCAAAACCCCAACGCCGATCCTGCGGGAGAATTTCTTGTGCCCGCAATGGCCCCCGCAATGGCCGCGGGCGCCACGACCGGCCGTTCACTCCCGCTTTCTAACATGAAACGTGGTGTCACACAGATGGGTGCATCTCTTGGAGGTGAAAAATCGCCGGTCCCCGACACCCGCGGTCGCTCAGCCATGGCTTTTTCGAGCGGTCACCCGGCGGCAGCACAACACATCGGGTGTTTCGCGGGCCGTGCCCTCCTGGCGCCAGAAAGCGCCCGCCCCGCCCCATGAGGCGGTGTCACTTGGCGGTGTCACTTGAGGCGGTGTCACCTGAGGCAGCCCCTTTGCGTTTTCGGCGCCGGCCATTGATGCGCACTGACGCAGGGGCTACTGAGGCGGGGGGCAAAAGGACGCAAGAATCGTGAAAGCACGCCTCAAAAGAGCGATCGAAGTCTTGAGCGGGACGTTCTGGGTGCTCCCCGGCCTGATGACTCTGGCGGGAATTATTCTTGCGCTGGTCCTGGTCTATGTGGACCGCAGCGAAACTCTTCCCCGTTGGCTGCTCGCGAGTGCGTGGCTCTACAACGGAGGCAGCACCGGCGCGCGGACGCTGCTCGGCGCCGTCGCCTCCTCCACCATCGGGGTGGCCGGCACGGTGTTTTCCATTACCATCGCGGCGCTTTCCCTGGCGGCCGGCCAGATGGGGCCGAGGCTGCTGCGGAACTTCACCAAGGATCGCGGCAATCAATTCACCTTGGGCGCCTTCCTCGGCACATTCTCCTATTCGCTGATGGTTCTGCGAGCGGTTCGATCGGAAGAAGAAGGAGCATTTGTCCCTCATCTTTCCCTTACGTTCGCAATTTTCCTCGCGTTCGTGTGTGTGGGCACGCTGATCTATTTCGTGGACCACATCGCCAGTCGCATCAATGTGGATACGGTCATCGACCTGGTCAGCGACGACGTGCGGCGTGCGCTGCAGCGGCTGACGGTGGAGGCGCAGCAGCCCAGCCCGCCTCCCTTGAGCTTCTGGGATACGGCAGCACCGATTGCCGACGACCGGCGCGGCTATCTTCAGCAGCTCGATGCGCAGGGCCTGGCGCAATGGGCGGTCGAAAAAAATGCCAGCCTGTTGTTGCTGGTG
This sequence comes from Rhizobiales bacterium 32-66-11, assembly GCA_002304505.1. GTDB lineage: Bacteria > Pseudomonadota > Alphaproteobacteria > Rhizobiales > Xanthobacteraceae > NCEH01. The sequence goes on from NCEH01000034.1 coordinate 30,307, forward strand.
CGGCCCGGTGACTATGTTTTTCCCGGCGCGCCGATTGCCTTCGTGCGGCCGCAGGTGGAGGGCGCGCGCGACGCCGTACGCAACGCCACCGCTCTCGGGCCGCAGCGGGACAGCTCGGCGGACATCGAATTTGCCGTGAGACAGTTGGTGGAAGTTGCCGTGCGTGCGTTGTCGCCGGGCATCAACGACCCTCACACGGCGATCAGCGTCATTGACCGCCTCGGCGCCGCGCTCTGTGATCTTGAGCCCCTGTATTTGCCCACGGGCGTCACCTTCGCGAAGGCACGCCCGGTGCTCGTCGTTCCGAGCTCAGACTATGATGGACTTGTGGACGCGATGTTTCACATGATCCGGCAGAACGGAATGCGCAGCACAGCGGTGCTGACGCGGATCTTGGATGTGCTGACGACCGTGGTCAGCCTCGAACGCCAGCCCGCGCGGGTGGCCACCCTCCAGCGACACGCCAATCTGGTGCTCGACGACGCCGGCCGAAACATCACTTCTCCGGCCGACTTGAACGACATCCGCGAACGGCATCGCGGCTTTGTCGCCATGAAAGAGCACGGCCCCCTTGCCGCGATGGCTTCGTGGTCCAAACCGAAATGATGCCCTTTGCGCCGCCCCGTGCCTTAGACCGGTGAGGTACAGGATGCGAGCAGAAGCGCGGGGCTTCCCGTCCAAGCGACAGCGAGAAGCGCCACCAGGCAGGGCTGCAGCGATGCCGGTTGCTCGCGATCAGCAAGCCGGCCACAAACCACGGGGGCGCCGGCATCTGGGGCTGCGGTCAGCCAGCCCTGTCACGCATGCTCATGCCGCCCTCACGGCATCGGGCCGCCAATGGATGTCGAGCCGCCGCATCAATTGCGCCGCATCTTCTGGCGCGTGCAACTTATCCGTATTGTCGAAAAACACGAATACATCGCGCGCCTCGGCATGCGCCTCGGGCGCGGCGGCGAACGTGCCGTCCCGCATCGGCCGCCCCTCGGCCCAGGCCTTCGCGCGCCTGGCCCACACATCCAACGCCGCCGGCTCGTAGCGCGAGCGGTAGAGTTCGGTCGAACCGTGCAGGCGGCAATAGACAAAGTCCGCCGTCAGATCCATCAGGCGGGGCCAGTCGCGCGTGTCGGCACAGACCAGGGCGACCCCATGCTCGCGCAGTAGCTCGACAAAGGCGGGATCGCGAAAGCTGTCATGACGGATCTCCATGGCATGGCGCATGGGCCCTTTCGTATGTGTTTCGGTCGCGGCCCGCCCGTCGAGGCGTGCATCATGCCGACGGGCGAGGCGGGCGGCGGCGGCCGTGGTTCGCGGCAGCAAGGCTAGGAAGTCGCGGATCAGCCCCGCGTCGAAGCGGAAATTTGGCGGGAATTGCCACAGCAGCGGGCCGAGCTTCGGCCCAAGCCGCAGAATGCCCGAGGCGAGAAAATTGGCCAGCGGGGTCTCGATGTCGCGCAACCTTTTGGTATGGGTGATGAACCGCGAGCCTTTCACGGCGAAGACGAAGTCGTCCGGGGTCTCGTCTGCCCAACGGGCGAAGACCTCTGGGCGTTGCAGGCCGTAGAAGGTCCCGTTGATCTCAAGCGCGGGAAAGCGTTGCGCCGCAAAGGCGAGTTCGCGCTTCTGCACCAGGCCGTCGGGGTAGAAGCTGCCGCGCCAGGGCGCGTAGGTCCATCCCGAGACGCCGATGCGGATGGTGCCATGCCGTCTGGTCATGACGCCTCCCGCAGGTGGCCTGTCAAGGGTGCGCGCAGGTGCATCGGCATCGGACCAGAGCAATCAGTCGGCATTTTCCAGCCCCAACCCCCGCGCGCGGCCCGCGGTTCCGCTCGCTCCGGCGGCGACAGCGGCATCGCAGGCGCCGCGGCCTGGGCTAACGCAAAGGTCACGATACAAACCTCCCCGCTGGCCTCTTCTGGCGCTCTACGGACCAAGACGAGCGGGAACGCCAATCGCGATGGCGCGTTGTGAACCGTCGGGCTGTGCGATTGCCCAGTCGAATCTTCAGCAAAATAAAGGTGATGCCATGGCGCAGGAAAAGACTCTGGACGATTTGTTCCACGATACGCTCAAGGATATCTATTACGCCGAGCGCAAGATCCTCAAGGCTCTGCCGAAGATGCAGCGGGCGGCGCAGTCGCCCGATCTCAAGGCGGCATTCGAGAAGCATCGACAGGAAACCGAAGGCCAGATCGACCGCCTGCAGCAGGTGTTCGAGCTGATCGGCAAGCGTGCCCAGGGCAAGACCTGCGAGGCCATCGAGGGGATCCTCTCCGAAGGCGAAGAGATCATGGATGAGTTCAAGGGCGTGCCGGCGCTGGACGCGGGCCTCGTCGCCTCGGCCCAGGCGGTGGAGCATTATGAGATCACCCGCTACGGCACCCTGAAGCGCTGGGCGACCGAGCTGGGCCTGTCCGAGGCCGTGACCCTGCTCGATGCCACGCTGAAGGAAGAATCTAAGACCGACGCCGACCTGACGAAGCTCGCGGACGCCGGCGCCAACGATCGGGCGAAGGCCCGCAAGGCCGCGTGATCCGAGCGCCCCTGCCCCACCGGGCGGGGGCGTCTTCGTCGCCATAGCGAGAAGGAAAGAAAATGGCAGGACAGCCCAAGCGCGGCGAAGGCGCCGCCGACAGCGTCACGATCCACGACCAGACCTTGCGACGTGGCCAGGGAGGCGAACTGCACCAGATCGCGGACGGCGATACGCAAACGCTGACGACCGCGCAGGGCGGGCCGGTCGCCGATGACCAGAATACCCTCAAGATCGGCCCGCGCGGCCCCGGCCTGATCGAGGATTTTCACTTCCGGGAGAAGATCTTCCATTTCGACCACGAGCGCATTCCCGAACGCGTGGTGCACGCCCGCGGCTATGGGGCCCACGGTTATTTCGAGACCTACCAGTCGCTCGCCCAATACACCCGCGCCGACCTGTTCCAGCGCCCCGGTGAGAAGACTCCCGCCTTCGTCCGCTTCTCGACCGTTGCCGGCTCCAAAGGTTCGTTCGACCTCGCGCGCGATGTGCGCGGTTTTGCGGTGAAGATTTATACCCAGGAAGGCAATTGGGATCTCGTCGGCAATAATATCCCGGTATTCTTCATCCAGGATGCGATCAAGTTTCCGGACGTGATCCATTCGGTGAAGCCCGAGCCGGACCGCGGTTTCCCGCAAGCCCAGTCCGCCCATGACAACTTCTGGGACTTCATCTCGCTGACCCCGGAATCCATGCACATGGTGATGTGGATCATGTCGGACCGCGCGATCCCGCGCTCCTTCCGCTTCATGGAAGGTTTCGGCGTCCACACCTTCCGCTTCCTCAATGCACAGGACGAATCCACCTTCGTCAAATTCATCTGGAAGCCGAAGCTCGGCCTGCAATCGGTGGTTTGGAACGAGGCGGTGAAGATCAATGGCGCCGACCCCGACTTCCACCGTCGGGATTTGTGGGACGCCATCCAGTCCGGCAATTTTCCGGAATGGGAGCTGTGCGTCCAGCTGTTCGACCAGGCGTTCGCCGACGGCTTTGATTTCGACGTGTTGGACCCGACCAAGCTCATTCCCGAAGAGATCATCAAGCCGGTCCCGGTCGGCCGGCTCGTCCTCGACCGCATGCCGGACAATTTCTTCGCCGAGACCGAGCAGGTCGCGTTCATGACGCAGAACGTGCCCCCCGGCATCGACTTCTCCAACGATCCCCTGCTTCAGGGCCGCAACTTCTCCTATCTGGACACCCAGCTGAAGCGCCTCGGCAGTCCAAACTTCACGCATATCCCTGTCAACGCGCCGAAATGCCCGTTCGCGCATTTCCAGCAGGACGGGCACATGGCCATGCGCAACCCGGTTGGCCGGGCGAATTACCAGCCCAATTCATGGGGCGCCGGGCCGCGGGAAGATCCAGCGCGCGGGTTCCGCTCGTTCCGCGAGGAGATCGACGCGCCGAAAGTCCGGCTGCGCCCGGAGAGCTTCGCCGACCATTACAGCCAGGCGCGGCAGTTCTTCAACAGCCAGACGACAACCGAGCAAAAGCATATCGCCATGGCGCTGACCTTCGAGCTCAGCAAATGCGAGAATCCGGTCCTGCGTGAGCGAGTTGTGGCGCATCTGCTCAATATAGACGAGGCTCTCGGCGCGACCGTGGCCGACAAACTCGGGATCAAGGAGCTGCCCGAGCCGGCGGATGCGGCCATCGCCCCGCGCGACGACCTGCCGGCCTCTCCCGCCCTCAGCATCATCCAGAATGGCCCGGCGAGCTTTGCCGGTCGCAAGGTCGGCGTGCTCGTCAGCGACGGCTGCGACGGCGCACTCCTGAAGCGCCTGCGAGCTGCCATCGAGACGGAGGGGGCGACCATGGAAGTGATCGCGCCGAAGGTGGCCGGAGTGGAAGCCGCAGACGGCACCCGCATTGCGGCCAAGCATATGATCGACGGCGGCCCATCGGTGCTGTTCGACGCGGTGGCCTTGCTGCTGTCGGAGGAAGGGGCCGAGCGGCTCGCGGGCGAGGCGGCGGCGCGCGATTTCGTGGCGGATGCCTTCGCCCACTGCAAGTTCATCGGCTTCACCGCAACCGCCGCGCCGCTTTTGTCCAAGGCCGGCGTGGCGGTCGACGCGGATGAGGGGCTGATCCCGCTCAAGAGCGCCGCCTCGGTGTCGCAGTTCGTCTCAAGCTGCCGCAAGCTGCGCCTCTGGGCCCGCGAAACCAGCGTCAAGCTCTGACGAGGGTGGACATGGGAGCCGAGGGACTCGTCTCCGGACCGCTCGGTCGAACTTGCCTGCATCTTCGCGTGGACATGCAGCGCTTGTTCGGGTCCGGACGTCCAGGGCCGGCTCCCTGGTTGGAAAAGGTCGACGGGCAAGCATATGGCCTCCATCCCGAAATATTGGGACTTCGCGGATGAGGATATCGACGCGCCGCCGCAGCTGGACAGACCTGAAATGGAGGCTCACCGGCAGCGCCTTCATTGACCTCGTCTTCACCGCTAGCCGGCGCGCCCGCGAACTTGCCGCGTTTTACCCAAGTGCGGCCAGGAAAGCGTCGCAGGCCGCGGATTGGAAGCCGCGCCTGCGAATGAAAACGGTCTCCATCCCGGCCAGGGTCTGGCAGGCTACGCCCGGCACACCGGGGTGCAGGTCGAGCACGGAACGCGGAACCACGCCGAAACAGCCGCCGGCCGCGATGCAGGCGAGAATCGCGGTATAGGAGCGCAGATCCAGCGGCCGAAGCGCATGCTCCCGCGCGCCGGAACGGGCAAGCCAGGTCTCCACCACCCGACGATAGGTGCACCCCGCCTCCAGCGCCGCGAGCCGCTTCACCTCCAGATCGTCAGCCGTGCGCACGGGCGGGTGTTCGGCGGGAAGTACCAGCATCAGCTCTTCCTCGAACACCGCGCGGCTTTCCAGTTCCGGGACGAGCAAGGGGTCGTACCCCTCCTCCCCGGGCAGGCGGGCCACCAGGGCGCAATCGAGCCCATGCCCGAGCACCTCCGCCATGAGGGCGCAACTGGTGCTGGTCTTCAACTCAAGATCCACGTCGGGCCAGGCGCCATGGAAGGCGGCGAGCGGGGCCGGCAAGCGGCTCGCGGCCGTGCTCTCCATGGCGCCGATCCGCAGACGGCCCGTGGGAAGGCCGGGGTGCAGGGCGCCGCGCGCCTCGGCGCCGAGCGAGAGGATGCGCCGCGCGAAGTCCAGATAGGTCCGCCCTTCGGCGGTCATGTCCATGCGCTTGCCCTCGCGCAGGAACAAGGCGACGCCGAGGTCCTCTTCGAGTTGCCGCAAACGAGTCGTCACGTTGGACGGCACGCGGCCGAGGCGCTCCGCCGCGCGGGTCACGCTGCGCGTCTCGGCCACGGCCAGGAAAATTTCAAGGGTCGAGAAATCCAAGGCTACCGCCCGCTTGATCTGTTTTAGAGAATGATTTACGAATTATATTCTCATTTACAGAATATAACGTCAACGCGATACCCACAGCCCCACGATCCGAGTGCGGACCCGGCGTCGAGCGCGCCGCCCCGCCCCCAAAAAGGCAAATGCCATGACCCAATGGCCCGACCGCCGCATCCTCGACCTTTTCGGCATCGAAATCCCGATCCTGCTCGCGCCCATGGCCGGCCCCGGCTCCCCCGAGCTGGCGGTCGCGGTGGGCACGGCGGGCGGGCTCGCCTCCCTGCCCTGCGCGCTCCTCACCCCGGACCAATTGCGCGCCAATCTCGACGCGGTGCGTCCCGGCCTTGCAGGGCGCCCGCTGAATTTGAACTTCTTCTGCCACACCCCGCCGCAGCCGGACCCCCAACGCGCGCTGCGCTGGCGGGCGCGCCTTGCACCTTATTTTCTGGAACGGGGTCTCGATCCGGAGGCGCCGATTCCCGCCGGTGGCCGCGCGCCGTTCGATGACGCCTTCTGCACCATCGTCGAGGCCGAGCGGCCCAAGGTGGTGAGCTTCCATTTCGGCCTGCCCGAAGCCGGTCTGCTGGCGCGCGTCAAGGCCACCGGCGCGAAGGTCATCTCCTCTGCCACCTGCGTCGCCGAGGCGGTCTGGCTGGAACAGCATGGCTGCGATGCCATCATCGCCATGGGGCTGGAGGCCGGCGGCCATCGCGGGCATTTCTTGAGCGACGACCTGAACCGCCAATCCGGCACCTTCGCCTTGGTGCCGCAGGTGGCAGATGCGGTTTCCGTGCCCGTGATCGCCGCCGGCGGCATCGCCGACGCGCGCGGCATCGTCGCGGCCCTGGCGCTGGGCGCGGCGGCGGTGCAGATCGGCACCGCCTATCTGTTCAGCCCCGAGGCGAACGTGTTGCCGGTGCATCGCGCGGCGCTGGACGCCGCCGACGATCAGAGCACCGCGCTGACCAATCTGTTCACCGGCCGGCCCGCGCGCGGCGTCATGAACCGGATCATGCGGGAAATCGGCCCGCTCAGCCCCGATGCGCCGAGCTTCCCGCTGGCCGGCGGCGCGCTCGCGCCGCTGCGCGCGGGGGCCGAGGCGGAAGGGTCGGACGCCTTCTCCAATCTATGGTCCGGCCAGGCGGCCCGCCTCGCCCGGCACTTGCCGGCGGGCGAACTCACCCGCCGGCTCGCGGCGGAAACCCTGGAAAAGCTCGCTCGCTGAAGCCGCCACGGGATCGCGCGATCCCGTGGCCCGTCATCGCGCGCACGGCCGGGGCACCGACCGTGCGGCAGACCCTGTTCAGCGCGCCTTGGGCAGCCGATCGAGGAAGTCGAGCGTCGTCGTGGCGATCTCTTCGCCATAGGTCTCCAGCGCGAAATGGCCCGCATCATAAAGATGCACTTCGGCCTTCGGGAGAAGGGTCCGAAAGTATTCGACGCCCTTCATGGTGAAATAGGGGTCATTCTTTCCCCAGACGATCAGCACCGGCGGCTGCGCGGCTTTCAGGAACGCGCCCCAGGCCGGGTATGACGCGACATTGTTCTGATAGTCGGTGAAATACTGAAGCTGGATGTCCACATTGCCCGGCCGATCGAGCCCCGCCTGATCCGACGTCCAGGCGTCCGGCGATAGGCGCTCGGGCCGCGTGGTGCCGTGGGTGTATTCGAACTTGACGCCGTCCGGCGTCAGCAGATCTCGGATCGGCTTTTCGGTCTCGGCCGAGCGGCTCTTCCAGAAGGGCGCGAGCTGGGCGACCACATCGGGGTTCCAGCCTTCCGCATTGGCGACCGCATTCTGGATGATCAGCCCGCGCAGCCGGTCGGGATGCTTGACCGCGAGGCGGATGCCCACCGGGCCGCCGTAATCCTGCACGAACAAGACGTAGGATTTCGCCTCCACCGCGACCGTGAACTTGTCGATGAGATCGGCCACCGCCGCGAACGTATAAGAAAACGCGCCACTATCCAGCGCGGGGGCGGCGCTATAGCCGAACCCCGGATAGTCCGGCGCGATCACGCGATACTTGGCGGAAAGCTTGGGGATGAGGTCGCGATACATGTGCGACGAGGACGGAAAGCCATGCAGCAGCAAAAGCACCGGCGCGTCCTTCGGTCCGGACTCGCGATAGAAAATCTCGAGCCCGTCAACGGTCACGGTCTTGGACAGGACCGGCTGTGCCGCCTCGGCACGGGCGGCTGTCGGCGCGACGGCGGCGGGAAGGATCGCCATCGCGCTGAGCAGCGTGGAAGCGAGCAGGCCGCCGCGCCAGAAGCGCGTGAGGGCCGACGGATGGAAAAGGCTGACGGACGGCATGGGGTATTTTCCGTAACTGTTAATTTATGCATTTAACGGTGTCCGATAAAACGAAACCTGTCAATGCTATTTTTAACGGTTACGTATGACGGCGAACGGCTGCACTCGGACATGCGAAAACGCGCCCGGCGGATTTCCCGAGCGCGCCAGCGATCTCGCATTTCGCAGTCCATCCTGCCCGGTGAGGGTTAAGTCCCGCTCAACCAGCTGATGGGTACGCCGTCCCTCAGTGCGGCAGGCGATCCTTGATCTTGGCGAGCCCGGCGGCCGCGCAGGCTTCGTCCTTTTCGCCCCCCGGCGCGCCACCGACGCCGATCGCCGCCACGCTCTCCCCATTGGCCATCACGGCCACGCCACCCGCCAACAAAAGGATATTCGGCAGGCTCGCGAACGCATTCGCATTGGGATTGCCGCGCATTTTCTCGACGAACGCCCCGAGCGTTTCGAACTTGAAGATCGGCCCGATCGTCGCCACCGTGTAAGCCTTGCGAAAGCTGGTATCCTTCGTGTGCACGGTGCTGTGATCGCCCTTGGCGAAGGCGATGGTTTCACCCGAGGCGTCGACCAAGGCGGCCGAGACATCGTAGCCGCTGGCCTCGCAGGCGCGCACGGCCTCTCCCACCGCTTCCAGGGCCAGCGTCAGCGGCAGGCGATAGCCGCTCACATGGACCTGGGCCATGGCGGGCGAAACGCTCGCAAAGCCGCACATCAGCGTGAGTGCGCGCACGGCGAAACGCCGGGCACGAAGGGTCTTCAGCATGAAAATCTCCGTAGAAGTGAGAGCGTCCGGCCCCGCGCGCGGCCCCGGCAAAGCTGGGACGCCACAGGGAATCGGGCCGAAGCGCCGTGGCGCTTGCGCGAAACCACTTTGCGACTAAATTAATGGTTACAAACGACAGACGTAACCTGTCAAGACATTTAGAAAGGTTTCTTGCGTGACCGAAATGGAGTCGGGGGATCTGCGGGACGGCATGCCCTTTCTCGGCGGACGGCTTTGGATTGACTTCGTCAATTCCGCACCCGCCGCGTTCGGCGATTTTCTCGCGACGGAAGAAGGCTGGGCGCGGTGGCGCAGCGCGGCCGGCTTGAGCGGGGATGGCCCGGCGGACCGCGCGCGCGCCTTTCGCGCCCATCTCGGCGCGCTGTTTGAAGCCATGCTGGCGCAAAAGGCGCCGCCGGCGGATGCCCTCGCCGCCGTCAATCGCGAACTGGCGGAGATCGTCTCCCACCGCCGGCTCGAAGATGTCGACGGGGCCCTCAAGATCCGCGACACCCCCGGCGGGCCGATCGGGCCGATCGGGGCCATAGCCCTCGATTTCGCCGATTTCGTCGGCGCGTTCGAGCCCCATCGCATGCGCCATTGCAGCGGGCCGGAATGCACGCTGGTGTTCTATGACACCGCCCGCAATGCCACGCGCCGGTGGTGCTCCATGGCGCTCTGCGGCAACCGCCACAAGGTGCGCAATCACCGGGCGCGCAAATCGGGCCTGCGTTGCGACTGACCCGATCTGCCGTAGCGCCCGCTAATTCGTCGCGGCGGCAAGGATCGGGCCGCCATTGCGCTCCTGAACCAGCACGGCGGATTTCAGGCCCGCTTCCGGCTCCGGCAGGGGAAAGCTCGCGGCGCGCCCCTCCCAAGCGCCGAGGCGCACTAGGTCCTGAACCACATGGGCATGGGCGAGCGTGCGCCCGCCATTCTCGCCGCGCCGGACCGGCACCTCGCGGGTGAGCGGATCATAAAGCACCAGCCACACGTCCGCCCCCTCCCCGCGCGCCGATCCCGATCCGATCACGGCTCGCCCGCCGCGCAAGGTGAGCGACGGCGCGCCGGCCGGCCGACGCATCGCGGCAATCAGGGACTCCACCTCCGCAAGGTCAAAGCCGACCGTGCTGGCCTGACCGTTGATCACCATCTGCGGTGTGAACGGGCCGGGCTGGCCGAGCTTCGGCTCATAGATTTCCTGGCGGCGGGTGAATTGCGGTTTGCCGAACACATCCTTCCAGCCGAGATAATCCCAATAGGTCACGCTGAAACTCAGCGCGAGCACATCCGGGCGGCGGGTCAGTTCAATCAGGTTGGCATTGGCGGGCGGGCAGGAAGAACAGCCCTGGCTGGTGAACAGCTCGACGACCACCGGCGGCTCCGCGGCCCGCGCGGCAAACGGTACGGCCGCCGTCGCGAGAGCGAGCAGGAGACCGGTGGAGAAGAGAAAAATCGGCTTCACGGCGCACCCTCGGCGGATCGGCTCCGCCGGCGGCGGAGAACGGACGTCCGAGAGGTTTTCGATGGAGCGGCGGTCATCGTTACCGGCTCTCACGCCATTGTGTCGGCCGCTGTGCGGCGGCAAGGTGCGCGGCGAGAAGGCCCGATCCGAACGCGGAACCCAAGCGGATCGGGCACGGCGGAAAGAAGGCTGATCTTTCCGCCGCTCTCGTGTAACGCCGCTGGCCGAACGCTCAGGCGAGCGCGGCCGGATAGTTCTGCGGATACAAGGCGCGCAGGGCGACTTCGTCCATCTCCTGCTTGAAGGACAAGGTGCTGCCCACCGCGCGCGCCCGCACCGCTGCTGGCCGTGCGTCCACGCTCTCGAACCAGCGCTTGAGATGGGGGAAGGCGCCGAGCGGATCTTCGTCCACGCCCAGCGCGAACGAGGCCCGTGTCAGCCAGCCCCAGGCCGACATGTCCACGATGCTGATCTCGTCGCCCACAAAGAACGTCCGACCGGAGGCCAGGCGCTCGTCCAGCAGGCGGTAATGGCGCTCCACTTCGCGGCGATAGCGGTTGATCGCATAGGGCAGCTTTTCCGGCGCGGCGCGTTGGAAATGCACCGACTGGCCGGAATAGGGACCGACCCCCGTCGCGACGAACATGAGCCAGGACAACAGGTCGCCACGGTCCTGCGGGCGGCCGTGGAAGCGGTCGATCTTCTGCGCGAGATAAAGCAGGATCGCGGTGGAATCGAACACCGCCGTCGGCCCGCCCGCCCCCTCGGTATCGACGATCGCCGGCAGCTTGGCATTGGGGTTGATGGCGCGGAAGGCGGGAAGGTGCTGCTCGCCCTTGCGGGTGTCCACCGGGACCACCTCATAGGCGAGCCCGGCTTCCTCAAGGAACAGCGCCACCTTGTACGGATTGGGCGTGGGGTGGAAATAGAATTTGATCATCTAGGCTCCGTGGGCGGGGAGGAAACAGGAAACGCATACGCCTTCAGAAGGCGCGATGGGTGGAAACCGCGGCTTCCAGATCCGCCTTGATTGTGCGGAAGCGCTCGTCCACCGCCTCCGGCTCCTCGCGGTTCTTGGTCATCATGGCAAGGCGCGCCGCGCCGCCGCGGATCACCTCGCGGGCATTGCTCTCCAGCCCCTCGATCAATCCGTCGGCCACGGCTTCAGGGGTTTCGCGCACGAAGCCGAGATCCGGGCCGGCCTTGTTGGTGGCGAGCATCGGCGTATCGGTGGCGGTGGGATAGAGCGTCATCACATGCACGCCCTCGCCGAGCAGCTCGCGGCGCAGCGCCTCGCCGAACCGGCCGAGCCCCGCCTTGGCGGCGGCATAGGTGCCATAGAACGGCCCGCCCACCAGCCCGAAGCCGGAAGAGACATTGACAATGGCCGCGTCCCCGCTCGCCCGCAGCAAAGGCAGCGCGGCGCGCGACAGCAGGATCGGCGCCAGAAGATTAAGGCCGATCATGGCCTCGATCTCCGCTTCCGGGATCTGCTCCAGACGCCCGGCGCGCACGTTCCCGGCATTGTTCACGAGAATATCGAGCCGGCCGCCGAACGCGGCGGAGGCGGCGGCGATCAGGGCCGCCCGGTCGGCAGCAACCGTCACGTCGCAGACCTGAACCTGCGCCGAGCCGCCGGCCGCGCGCACCAGCGCCGCGGTCTCCTCAAGCGGCGCAGCGCGCCGTCCGGCCAGCAGCAGGCGCGCGCCCTTGCGGGCAAAGGCGAGCGCGGCCGCGCGGCCGATGCCGCTGCCCGCGCCGGTGAGCAAGACTGTCTTTTCCTCAAGCTTCATTGTTCTTCTCCTTGGATGGGGGTGCCGGCGAGGCGGCGATGCTGGCGGCGGTCTGCCCGAACAGAAGGCTCTTGCCGGCCTCGGTCACCGCCGGACGGCTCGAAAACGGCGCGCCCTTCGCATAAGCCGCCACCGTCGCCGGACGCGCCGCGATGTCCGCGAACCAGCGCTTCAGATGGGGAAAGGCATCAAGATCCTGCTGCTGGCGGCGCCAGGGCACGACCCAGGGATAGATCGCCATGTCGGCGATGGAATAATCCGCCCCGGCAACGAACGGCACGAGGGCGAGGCGCCGGTCGAGCACGCCATAGAGGCGGTTGGTTTCCTTTACGTAGCGCTCCATCGCATAGGGGATGCGCTCGGGCGCATATTGCACGAAATGGTGGTTCTGCCCGGCCATGGGGCCGAGGCCGCCGACCTGCCAGAACAGCCATTCCAGCACCGTCTTGCGGCCGCGCACGTCCGAGGGCAGGAAGCGCCCGGCTTTCTCGGCGAGATAGACCAGGATGGCGCCGGATTCGAATACGCTGATGGGCGCCCCGCCGTCGGCGGGATCGGGATCGGTGATCGCCGGCATGCGGTTGTTGGGGGAGATGGCGAGAAAATCCGGCTTGAACTGGTCGCCGGCGCTGATGTCGATCGGGTGGATGACGTAGTCGAGCCCCAGTTCCTCCAGCAGCATCGTCACTTTGTGGCCGTTGGGGGTGGGCCAGTAGAACAGGTCGATCATGCGCGTTCTCCCTGCGCGGCGCCGGGCCGTGGCTCCGGCGCCCGTTCGTCACTGAGATCCTTCAGCACGTTCAATATTTCCTCCGGATCGAGGCGATTGCGGTAATCGGCATCCACATAGGACATCAACACCCGCCCGTCGGGGCCGATCACGAAGGTGCCGGGCACGGGCAGGCGCCAACGGGTCTCGCCGTTGATCTGCGGCAGCTCGATGCCGTTGCGGGCATAGGCCTCGCGCAATTGCGGCGGCAGCTCGAACACCAGGCCGTAGTCGGCGGCGACCACGTTTCCGACGTCGCTTAAAACCGGAAACGCGAGATTGCCGGCCGCTGCGGTCTCCTTCGAGCGGTCGGGCAGTTGCGGCGAGATGGCGAGCAATTCCCCGCCAAGATCACGGATACGCGGCAGCGCCTGCTGATAGGCGCGCAGCTGGAGATTGCAGTAGGGGCACCATCCGCCTCGATAGAAGGTGACGACGACCGGCCCTTTGGCGATGACATCCGCGAACCGGACCTTGTCCCCCTGCGCATCCGGCAAGGTGAAATCCGGTGCCGCCTGGCCGGCGCTCAGCGCCACATCGAGCAGCCCTGAGCGGCGCAGATCCTCGATCGCCCCCTCATAGAGCGAGACCCGGTCGCGCGGCGCTTCGCGCTCGAAGGCGGCCCGGCGAGCCGCAAGATCCTGGAGCAAGCTCACGCGGCGACCTCCCCGGCGACGTGCACCTGTTTCAAGATTGAGATGGCCGGTGTCGTGGAAGCGCGGCGGGAGCGCCAAGCGTCGAGTTGAGATTGCAGGGACATGGGCGGCTCCATCAGGTGGGTCCGCGCGCATTTGATCCCATCGCCGGATTTTAAAAATCCCGCTCGATCGCATATGATTCATTCTTCAGAGGAATGAATGGTGGGGCCGTGGATCGATTTGCTTCCCTCAGCCTGTTCGTGCTGGTGGTGGAAACCGGCAGCTTTTCAGCCGCTTCGCGCGCGGCCGGCATTTCCCAGCCCACGGCGAGCAAGCAGATCGTGGAACTCGAGCGCCACCTCGGCGCGCGCCTGCTCCAGCGCACCACGCGCAAGCTCAGCCTCACCGAAGCCGGGACGCGCTTCTACGATCATGCCAAGCGGCTGCTGGCGGATCTGGCGGAGGCCGAATCCAGCGTCTCGCGCCTCCAGGGCGCGGCGGTCGGCACTTTGCGGGTGGGCGCGCCGGTGGCGTTCGGGCGCCTGCACATCGTGCCCGAGCTGCCGGATTTCCTGCGCCAATATCCCGGCCTCGCGGTGGACCTTTCGCTCAACGACAGCTTCGTCGACCTGATCGAAGAACGGGTCGAAGTGGCGATCCGCATCGGCCGCTTGTCCGATATGAATCTGATCGTGCGGCATCTGGGCGAGAGCCGGCGCGTGCTTGCCGCGAGCCCCGCTTATCTCGCCGCACGCGGGGAACCGCGCACACTCGACGATCTGCTCAGCCACGATTGCATCGTCTATCGCTATCTCGCCACCGGAAACGAATGGCCCTTCACAGGCCCCGCCGGGCCGGTTTCCGTGCGCGTCAATGGCAGCTTTTCCACCAATAGTTCCGAGGCCGTCCGCGCCGCCGTACTCTCCGGCATGGGCATTGCGATGGTGCCGTTCTGGATGGTCGGCGACTCGCTTGCGCGCGGTGCGCTCAAGGCCATTCTCACCGACCATGTGGCACCGGCCACCGACATCAGCGCGCTTTATCCGCCCACCCCGCACCTCGCCCCCAAGGTGCGGGTGTTCATCGACTTCTTGCGAAGAGCCCTGAGGCGCAGCGCGGCCCAATGGAGCGCCTGAGAGGTCGGCCCATCATTCCGCAAGTCGGAACAATCCATTGCGAATTTGCGGGATTATCGTTTCTCGCTGGCAGGACCATCTTCCGCCCATGGATGCCGGCGACCGGCGCCCCACAGGAGGATGATCCCATGTCTCACGCTTCCGCTTCCCGTATTGCGACCCCCGCAACCATCGAGGAGGCCCCCGCCGCCGCCCAGCCGCTGCTGAATGCGGTGAAGGCCCAGCTCGGCAGCGTTCCGAACCTGTTCCGCCTCGTGGCCAACAGCCCCGCCGCGCTGGAAGGTTATCTCGGGCTCAATGCCGCGCTCGGCAAGGGACAGCTGCCGGCGGCGACGCGCGAACGCATCGCCATCGCCATCGCCGAGATCAACGGCTGCGATTATTGCCTCTCGGCCCACACCTATCTCGGCCATGCGCTTGCGAAGCTGGACGCGGCCGAGATCGCCGCCAACCGCGACGGCACCTCGACCGATCCCAAAGCCGATGCGGCGGTGCGCTTCGCCGCCAGCGTGGCGCGCCAGCGCGGTCACGTGGAGGCAAGCGAAGTCGCGGCGGTGAAGTCCGCCGGCTATGACGACGGCCAGGTGATCGAGATCGTGCTTCACGTCGCCCTCAACACCTGGACCAATTACATCAACGAAGTCGCCAAGACCGAGATCGACTTCCCGATCGTCACCACGCGCAAGGCGGCCTGACACGCAGCACGTTCTCGCCCGCCGGCGCACGGCCGGCCGGCGGGACGGCGTGGTGACCGCGCACAGGAGGCACCGATGACCGCACCTCTATCCGTTCCGAGCGACATTGCCTTCTCCCCGGCGGTGAAGGCGATCCAGGCGCGAAAGGGCTCGCGCGCCGGCTATCGGCGCATGGAAGAGACCGGCGGCTGGCGCGATGCCATCACGCCCGATCTCGCCGCCTTTCTCGCGGCGCAGACCAGCGTGTTCCTCGCCACCGCCAGCGCCGCCGGCCAGCCCTATATCCAGCACCGGGGCGGCCCGCCCGGCTTTCTGCGGGTGCTGGATGCGCACACGATCGCGTTTGCCGATTTCAAGGGCAACCGGCAGTACATCACGCTCGGAAACCTCAGCGAGAACCCGGCCGCGCACATCTTCCTGATGGATTATGCGAACCGCCGGCGCATCAAGATGTGGGGCACGGCGCGCGCGGTGGAGGATGATCCGGCCCTGCTGGAGACCCTGCGCGTCGAGGGCTACAAGGGCGTCCCGGAACAGGCGCTGGTGTTCACGCTCAAGGCCTGGGACATGAACTGCCCGCAGCATATTCCCCAGCGCTTCGAGGCCGCCGATGTTGCTGCCGCGCTGGAGGCGCGCGACCGGCGCATCGCCGAATTGGAAGCCCAGCTGGCGCGCCTCGGGGAGGTTCACACACCGGGCCCGGTGCAGGCATAGAGCGCACCGTCCCTGTCCGCACCGCGACCTACGGTGCGGGCAGATGACGGGCGGGTGACAGGGCCTGAAACGCACGGCGCCGCGGGACGACCCCGCGTCCGTGCCGCATTGCAACGCTTCAACACATTCGTGATATTCTCTTCCAAGCACGCGATGCGCGTTGCGCGACCCGCGCGCCGGATGATTTGATCCGCCCGGTGTTTGCGCCACGGTCGTCCGCCTGGGTCGGCCGAAAGAAGCGGACAGTATCCGCCACGCCTGCGCGCCGGACATTCAAGGGAGAGAAAATGATTACGAACGCCCCAAAAAGGGCCATTGCCTGTCTCGTCGCGGCCTTCTGCATCGCCTTTTCAACTGCGCCGCGCGCGGAAACCTCCACTGTGCGGATCGGGCTGCAATATGGA